>CALFWW010000230.1 GCA_937928575.1 uncultured Saprospiraceae bacterium
TACTTTTCAGTTAAATTGTAAGTTATCAAATTAAACCCCCTCAAACAACGTTCTATAAACGAATCATAAATCTATTACCCACATGAAGTTTTTCACAAAAAAAATCAAAATACTAGCAATTGTTTTAATTGGTGGATTTGCCAGTTACAATTTTGTTGCTGACAACGATAAGTTTTTTGAAATCTCCAAAAACATTGAAATTTTTGCCAACCTATATAAAGAACTCAACACCTATTATGTAGATGAAGTTGAGCCAGCTAGTCTGATGCGTATCGGTTTGGATGCGATGTTGGAATCATTGGATCCTTACACCAACTATATTTCTGAATCTGAAATTGAAGGCTTTCGATACATGACAGAAGGGAAGTATAATGGAATCGGTGCGATGATCAAAAGCGCTGGTGATAACATTATGATTGCAGAACCTTACGAAGATAGTCCAGCCGATAAAGCAGGATTGAAAGCAGGTGATGTAATTATTGCAGTTGATGGGAAAGTGACGACTGGTAAAAAACGAGAAGATGTCAACGAAATTCTAAAAGGATATCCTGGAACAGAAGTGGTCTTGACCATTCAGCGTCCGGGTGAAAGCAAAGACAAAAAAATCACCTTAGTTCGTGATGAAGTAAAAGTACCAAATGTTCCTTACTCAGGAATGGTATCTGATGAGGTGGGGTATGTGGCTTTGACTACGTTCACCAGAGCTGCTGGAAAGAATGTGGCAGATGCCTTGCAAAAGTTGAAAGAAGAAAATCCTTCAATGAATGGAATTATCTTTGATTTGCGTGGAAACGGAGGAGGATTGTTGACAGAAGCGGTAAATGTTTCAAATGTATTCGTTCCAAAAGGAGAAATGATTGTTTCAACAATGGGTAAAGTAAAAGAATGGGATCGTAGTTTTAAAACACTAAATGCACCTGTAGATGAAGATATCAAATTAGCGGTATTGATTGATAAGAATTCTGCTTCTGCTTCTGAGATTGTATCCGGTGTTTTACAAGATTTGGATAGAGGAGTTTTGATTGGTCAACGCTCTTATGGAAAAGGATTGGTACAAAATACACGTGATGTTGGTTACAACTCAAAAGTAAAATTGACAACTGCTAAATATTACATTCCAAGTGGAAGATGTATTCAAGGAGTTTCCTACAAAGATGGAGAACCAGTTGATATTCCGGATTCAGAACGTACTGCTTTCAAAACCAGAAATGGAAGAAAAGTATTAGATGGTGGTGGTGTGAAGCCAGATATTAACTTAGATAAAAACTGGGATGATAGTGTTATTAAAGGTTTGTTGGATAAGGATATGATTTTCAATTTTGCGACTCAATTTGTTTTGAAGAATCCAACGATGGCCTCAATTGATGATGTCAACTTTGATGATTATAACAGTTTCCTTACATTTTTGGAAAAAGAAAATTTCACTTACGAAACCAAGAGTGAAAAGGAATTGAAAAAATTAAAGAAAACGGCAAAAGAAGAGAAAATTGACTCTAAATTAAATATCGATTTCAAATCTATAGAAGATAAAATTGCTGCTGTGAAGAAAGAAGAATTGACATCATACAAAGATGATATTCTGAATTTGATCGAAAAAGAAATCGCTGGAAGGTATTTTTACAAAAAAGGTAAATTACAGATGGGCTTGAAAAATGATAAAGAGATCAAGGAAGCAGTAGCTTTGCTTGGCAATGATTCAAAATACAAGTCGATTCTTAAGAACTAGTACCCAAAGGAACGTTTTTAATGAAAATGCCGTTTCGATTCTTTCGGGACGGCATTTTTTATGTACCTAGAAATATAAATATCTTTAATACATAATATGTTTTCTTACAACTCCGTATTATATTTGAAACAGCTAAAAAGCAATATTTATCAAAATTCCCAATTCAATGACAGATTCCGATAAAATCTATCAATCCATATTAGCCAGCAAACAAGCTGGTCGTAAAAAGATGGCTGTGCTTATCGATCCTGATAAGTTGCGATTGAGTAATATTGATAAAACAATTAAGCATGCAGTCGATGCGAATGTTGATTATTTTTTTATTGGTGGGAGTTTGATTGTCAACAATATGCTGGATGATTGTTTGGGAGCGATTCGGAAGGTCTGTGATATTCCGATGATCTTATTTCCTGGTAATGCATTTCAACTGAGCTATCGGGCTGATGCGATTTTATTTTTGTCGTTGATCTCAGGTCGGAATGCAGAGTTGTTAATTGGAAAGCATGTCATCACAGCTCCGTATTTGAAAATGAGTCCCCTAGAAATTTTATCAACTGGTTACATGTTGATTGATGGAGGTGTTCCGACGACGGTTTCTTATGTTAGTAATACCCAACCAATTCCTGGAAACAAAAAAGACATTGCGCTTTGTACTGCACTTGCAGGTGAAATGTTAGGTTTGAAAATGATTTACATGGATGCTGGAAGTGGTGCGGAAGTTCCAATTTCAGAAGAGATGATTGATACAGTCAGTTCTGCAATCAATATTCCGTTAATTGTAGGTGGTGGTATCCAAACTCCTGAAAAAGCCAAAGCCAATGCAAAAGCTGGTGCGGATGTCGTCGTTGTTGGCAATGCTTTAGAGAAAAATCCTTCCTTAGTTTTGGAAATGGCAGAGGCGATCCATTCCTGCAACCCGGTTGTCAATACGTGAAAAAAGGCTTAGTCATTAAATCTACTGGTAGTTGGTATAATGTCCTCTTGGAAGATGGCATAACAATGCCTTGCCGAATCATTGGTAAATTCCGATTGAACGGAAAATCATTGACCAATCCTGTTGCGGTAGGCGATGAGGTAGAGGTGGAGCAAGCGGATAAAGAAGAGGTAGGAAATATTGTAAAAATTCTACCAAGAAAAAACTACATCGTTCGTCAATCGCCAAGAAAAAAACATTACTTACACTTAATTGCCAGCAACGTCGACCAGGCAGTCATTGTCATGACCATTATTGAGCCGATGTTGAAGCAAGGATTTATTGACCGATTTATTTTGATGGCAGAAAGTCATAAAGTACCCTGCATTGTGGTGTTTAATAAATTGGATGTTTATGGAGAAGATGAAATGATGATGGCGAATTATTTCAAAAAAATGTACGAAGGAATCGGTTATCCGACTTATATCGTATCTGCAATTGAAGGAGACGGAATGGAAGAATTGAGAGCAGTGATGACCAATAAAACAACCTTAGTCAGTGGCCAGTCTGGTGTTGGAAAATCCACCTTATTAAATGCCTTACTCCCAGATTTGGAACTTCGAACTTTCGAATTATCAGAATCATCCGGAAAAGGTCAGCACACGACTACTTTTGCTCAAATGTATGTGCGTCAGGAAGATCAATCCAGAATTATCGACACTCCTGGTATAAAAAATCTCTCCTTTAATAATCTGGAGCCAGCAGATGTAGCGCATAATTTCATTGAATTTTTTACTGCGTCAAAAGATTGTAAATTTGATGACTGTTCACATATCAATGAACCAAAATGTGCGGTTAAAGATGGCTTGGAAGATGGCTCGATTAGTGAATTGCGTTACGGTAATTACTTGAAGATTATTGACGAGATCAATGATCAGAATTATTGGGAGCGACATAGTTAAGAAAACCCTTCAAAGGGCTGTTTAGCTAATAATAGTTGGAATTGAAAATTTAGAAAAGCCCTTTAAAGGGTAAAGCAAGTACATTTATATACAACATGGCATATACAAATAAAAATCGTTATAAAACTCGTCGCGATAAATTAAGTCGCAATCGTCGTCATCTGAAAATTGTATTCATTTTTGCCGCAATCGCTATCTTTTTTTTACTGATTAAAAATCGGGTGGCTATTTATGATTGGTTGCGGTATTTGTAGTATTTGATGATTTCTAACAATATATTTAGGTCGTTAATAATCATCAAAAATTTGGTTGGTGGTTTTTAATTAGTAGTATTAATATCTCCTGAAAAATGGCTATCAAATTTTAATTTTGATAGCCATTTTTAAATAAATGCTTGAGAAGTAATTAATAATTAATAATGCATCTTTATTACTTTCTGTACGATAGGTTCAAAGTTATTTCCTTTTAATCTAACAAAATAAATACCGGATGAGAACTGATTGAGATCAATTTCCAAATTCCTATTTTCTTTAACTTTTACAGTATAGATTTCTATTCCAGTCTTTGATCATTATTCAAACAACTGATTCTGTATCTTATCAATTGAATAATGGTAGTTTTCAGTTAGATCCTACTTTCTTCGACGTTATTGGAGGAAATCATGAGCTTACACTTTTGGATGAGTATGGTTGTTCTTACAATTATCAAACAACAATTTCGTCTCCACCACCTTTAGTGATAGAAAACTTAGACAACTTCGAAATTAATAATGGCACAATTATAACAATTGATCCGCAAATTTCTGGAGGCACAGCACCTTATAGTTACCAATGGACTGGTAACCAAGAGCTGGAGTGTGATTTTTGCGAGACTATTGATGTCGCACCAATTGCAAATAGCACTTATCATTTAATGGTTACAGACTTTAACGGATGTCAAGTAAGTACTACTTTTGAAGTAATTGTGTCTAATCCTCAAAACCTATTTATTCCAAATATCTTCTCTCCCAATAATGATGGCATTAATGATATTCATACTGTTTATGCAAGCAGCGATGTAGAGAAAGTTTTATCTTATCAGATTTTTAATAAAGATGGGGATCTTTATTTTGAACTTAAAGATTTTTATCCCAATTCTACAATCGAAGGATGGGATGGTAAATTTGATGGAATTCAACTAAATCCAGCTGTTTTTATTTGTGTAGTTGAAGTGTTATTTCGTAATGGAGAACGCAAACAAATTATTGAATCTGTTGCTATTGTTAATTGATTTAGTCATATGTGATTTGGTCATAAATGCGTTTGACAGAGCTACTTACTCACTCCGAACAATCCGCTTCAACTCCGCTCCATCCATCCAATAAATAATCCATCCATATCCCAACAATACAATCGTATTCACCACCAACAACAGCCAACCTTCAATCTCCAAAAATTCATTCAATTTCAAACTCACCAAAAAGAAAACAATCGCCAAGCCAATATAATACCCAATTTTCTTCATCGGGTAAGGAATCGGATAATGCTTCTGACCAACAAAGTAAGCAGCTAATGCCATAAAAGTAAAGCAAGTCAATGCCGCATATGCAGACCCATAAAAACTCATTTTTGGAATCAATATAAAATTCAGCACAATCGTAATGACTGCGCCAGCAACCGCGATATATGCACCATAATGTGTTTTGTCTGTTATTTTATACCAAATAGAAAAGTTATAAAACATACCAAATGCTAGATATGCCAATAGCAAAATTGGAACAACATCCAGTCCGCTTCGAAAATCTTTACCCAAAATAAATTGAAGCACGTCCATGTACAACGTAATTCCCAAAAAGACAAAACTACCTACCAATGCGAATATCTGTCCGACCTTTGCATAAATTTCAGGAGAGTCTTTGCGATTCGCATTTTTGAAAAAGAAAGGTTCGGCAGCATAGTTGAAAGCAGTAATAAACAAACTCATTAAAATAGCCAATCGGGCTGCGGCTACATATATTCCAATGGTTGCTAAGTTTTGATCTTCCGTTCCAGGCAATAAATTATTCAGCAAAATACGATCGATTAATCGATTAATGACACCAGCAACACCAACAACAATCAGCGGCATCGAATATCGAAACATTTCTTTCCAGAGCGTGAAGTCAAACTTCAATTTGATCTTCATATATTCTGGTAACATCAATAGCAATACAATTCCACTCGCTACTAAATTTGCAAGAAAAACATAATCCAATTTCAAATCACTATTATAGAATTGATCAATTAAACCAAAACCTTTTCCTTGTAAAAATCTGGGACATATCTCTAAAAGAAAAATTATCAACATCGCGTTGATAAGTATGTTGATAATCTTGAGCATTGCAAATTTATAAGGTCTATTTTCTAATCTCAATTTAGCAAACGGAATAGCTGCTAAAGCATCAAATCCAATGATAATCCCAAACCAAATGACATATCGAAAATCCGCTGCTTGTGTCAATCGTGCCGCAATGTTTTCAGAAAATAAAGTGATAAACCCAAGAAAGAAAAGCGTACTTACAAAAAGAGAAATAGAGGCAGTAGAAAAAGCAGCTGTTGAATTTTTCTCTCTCGTTCCAAATCGAAAAAATGCGGTCTCCATTCCATACGTAAACAAAATCAACAACAATGCTGCAAAGGAATACATCAGGGCATGAATCCCATATTGATTCTGCTCAAATACCCTTGTCAAATAAGGTGTCAACAGCAAATAGTGCAAGATTCTGCTGAGAATACTCGAGACGCCATAGATGGCTGTTTCACCTGCCAATTTCTTGATAAGGGACATTCAGTTAGATTCCTAATTTCGATTAAATAGAATAAAGCGCAAGTTTAGGCTTTTTATTGTATTTAACGAGATTTATAACCAGGAGTTCTATGTTGATTGAGAATGCTAACTTTAGATGCTGACTCAAAAAACTTATCTTAGTTTGAAAATTAGAACAATTGAGGTGTTGAACTTATGACGTAATTTGAACCATTAAAGGCATAAAAGAAACATATAAGGAGTGCGCGTGCTTGTTTCACGTGCTCCTTAGATGACCTTAAATGCCTTTTATGGTTCAAAAAAATATCTCTTGGTTCAATAAAATGGTTGAAAAAAACAAAACAAATACAAATATGAATTGGACAGAATCTAACAATAAATTATCCGCATCCTTTAAATTTAAAGATTTCATGGAAGCATTTGCGTTTATGACAGAAGTGGCCATGCATGCTGAAAAACAAAATCATCATCCGAATTGGAGTAATGTTTATAATACGGTGACAATTGATTTGATGACGCATGATGCTGGGAACGTGGTGACGGATAAGGATCGAAAGTTGGCAGAGACGATTGATAATATTGTTGGGAAATATACGAAGTGAAAAATGATGCGGATATAGCTTGGACGTCGCTTCTTCAGTACAACTGAAAGCGAACGAGTAATTTTCGCGCCCTACTTCTGCGATTTATCTACATATTTTTTACGTCTTAGTTCTGCGAATTCCGCGACTTCTGCGTGAGGAATTTTACGAAACAAGAGCTTTGTGAACTCTGTCTCTTTGTGGTCTTTGTGTTAAAATGCGTCCTTCATATATTTGCGACTTGTCGTTTCGAAATATAAAAAAAACAAAACAAATACATATTGAATTTCCAATCAAAACTACCCAACGTCGGTACCACCATCTTCACGGTAATGTCCGCCTTAGCCAACGAACACCAAGCGATCAACCTGTCTCAAGGTTTTCCAAACTATCCTTGTTCTGAAAAATTGATTGGTCTGGTAAATGACTACATGAAAAAAGGATTCAACCAATATGCACCGATGACTGGAATGCCCGCGTTGAGAAAAGTCATTGCTCAAAAAATTGAAAACTTATTTGACTGTGTCATTAATGCAGATCAAGAAATCACGGTGACAGCTGGTGCAACACAAGCTATTTATACTGCAATCTCCGCACTCATTCGACCTGGTGATGAAGTCATTATTTTCGAACCGGCTTATGATTCCTACGCGCCATCGATAGAAGTGAATGGAGGAAAAGTAGTTCGATATGCTTTGTCCGCTCCGAATTATGAAGTGGATTGGGAGCTGGTAGAAAGTAAGATTACTTCCAAGACAAAATTAATTATAACGAACACACCCCATAATCCAACGGGTTCGATTTTGAAAGAAAATGATTTGTTGGCGTTGCAAGAATTGGTGAATAAACACGACTTGTTTTTATTAAGTGATGAAGTGTATGAACATTTAATTTACGATGGGCAAGCACATCAAAGTGTATTTAAATATCCGGATTTGTATAAAAGAAGTTTTGTAACTTTTTCATTTGGTAAAACCTTGCATGCAACAGGATGGAAAATTGGATATTGTGTTGCGCCTCCTCTACTAACAAAAGAATTCCGAAAAGTTCATCAATTCAATGTCTTTTCGGTTAATGCTCCTAAGCAATTGGCAATAGCTGATTTTCTGCAAGATGAAAAGGAGTATTTAGGACTGAATCAATTCTTTGAAAAAAAGCGAGACTTCTTTTTAAATACTATTGAAGGATCCAAATTCAGACCACTGAAATGTGCGGGCACCTATTTTCAACTCTTAGATTATTCCAAGATCAGTGATTTGTCTGATGTTGATTTTGCTAAAAAATTGACCACTGAAAATGGGGTAGCAGTGATTCCTGTTTCTGCTTTTCATGAAAATGGGAAAGATGAAAAAGTGATACGTGTGTGTTTTGCTAAAAATGAAGAGACCTTATTGAGTGCTGGGGAGATTTTAAGAAAAGTGTAAACTTGAAAAATGTAAACTTGAAAAATGTAAATTGGCATCACCTATTGTTGAATCCTATCAAGAAATAATAGATGAAGCCATAAGTCAGAGCTTTTTCACTTATAACTAGTAAGCGCGTTCATCAACATCTTCCATGAAGTTAATAAAGGCTTTATTGACAATTCGATTGCCGCCAGGGGTCGGATATTTACCAGAGAAGTACCAGTCTCCCGTATGGTTGGGACATGCAGATTTTAGACCTTCCAATGTTTGATAAATGACTTCGATTTTAGGTTTGGTTCCTTTTGGCGTGACTAGTTTTGCAATCTTATCTGATATTTCTTGCGTGCTAAATGTGTCGTATAATGGGATGACTTCGTTTTTAATTTTTTTCGGTGCGAGTTTCAAAGAAGCTTTACAGCGTTCGTAAGTTTCTTGCAACAAATGGTTTTTCTTCTGTTCATCCAATAACGCAATCAAAGCCCGAAATGCGACGAAATCTTTCAAAACAGACATATCAATTCCATAACAATCTGGATAACGGATTTGAGGTGCTGAAGAAACAATCAAAATCTTTTTAGGTCGAAGTCTAGATACAATTTTAATGATACTATTTTTCAAGGTCGTACCTCTAACTATCGAATCATCTAACAATACAATGGTATCTTTTTCATTTTTGACAATCCCATAAGTGACATCATAAGCATGAGAGACTAAACCATCTCGTGATTTTCCTGCAGTGATAAAAGTACGCAGCTTTGCATCTTTGACAATAATCTTTTCAATTCGTGGAGTCACCGAAATGATCTTTTCCAATTTCTTTTCCGTAATATCTCCGTTGATATTGATTAATTTTTTGAATTTATTTTTCTCCATCTTTTTCTGCACTCCTTCCATCAATCCATAGAAAGCCGTTTCTGCGGTGTTAGGAACATAAGAGAAAACGGTATTTTTGAAATCAAATTTGACACTTTTTAAAACCGCACCAGTCAATTGTTCTCCCAATCTTTTTCGTTCTATGTATATATCCCTGTCAGTGCCTCGAGAAAAATAGATGCGCTCAAATGAACAAGCAAGCTTCCGTTTCTTCTTGATGAAAGGAGATTCTGAAACTCGACCATCTTTTTTAATAACCAAGACATGCCCATTTCCGATTTCATTTATTTGAGAATGATGCACATTGAAAGCAGTTTGTATAGCAGGTCTTTCTGATGCAACGACAACTACTTCCTCATCTTGATAATAATAGGCTGGTCGAATTCCACGAGGGTCTCTCATCACAAAAGCATCTCCATGTCCAATCAATCCTGCAATGGCATATCCACCATCAAAGTCTTTGCTCGCCCTTTTTAGTAGGCGGGTGACATCCAGGTTTTTAAAAATTGACTGATTTAAATCATCGATATTTTTCGCATCCGGTTTATACCAATCATGCAATCGCTTTACTTCATCATCTAAAAAATGGCCGATTTTTTCAAGTACGGTAACCGTATCTGATTTTAATTTTGGATACTGACCGAAACTAACCAATTCATCAAACAATTCGTCTACATTTGTGAGATTGAAGTTGCCTGCTAAAACTAAGTTTCTGGAGATCCAGTTGTTTTGTCTCAGGAAAGGATGGCAAGTTTCTATAGTATTATCGCCATGAGTACCATAACGCAGATGCCCTAAAAGGAGCTCCCCAGTATATGGCAAATTTTCTTTCAACCATTTTGGGTTATTTAGTTCTTGAGGAAAAAGATCTTCAAAATATGTATAAACTTGTTCGAATAAACCATCTAAATAATTGGGTCCATTCGTCCGTTTTCGACTGATATATCGATTGCCCGGAAGTGGATCTAGTTTGATGGTCGCAAGCCCAGCTCCATCCTGTCCACGATTCCGTTGCTTTTGCATCAACAGTCGCAATTTATCTAACCCATAAAGGCTAGTTCCATACTTTTTTTGGTAGTAACTGAGCGGTTGAAGAAGACGGATTAAAGCAATGCCACATTCATGCTTTATTTGATCGCTCATGTTGATTGATATGATTGATTATTTAATCGTTCAAAGGTAGGTTTTTTTTTGGTAGACTGCAATTCGCTTTGCTCATTGCTGGTAGACCGCTTCGCTGGTAGACCGCCTTCGGCTGTAAAACCGTTTCACTTTAAGACTGCTTCTGGTGGAATTGGACTTTCTCTTTTTGCACCAAACTTGTGGTATCCTGCATCTTATTAAAAAGTCCAATTTGCAACCATACCAGAATCAGTCTTACAGCAAAGCGGGTCTTAAAGTACTGAGCGAAGCAAAGTACGGTCTTGCAGCGAAGCGGTCTTAAAGCGATAGCGGTCTAGAAGTCCAATTTGCAACCATACCAGAATCAGTCTTACAGCAAAGCGGGTCTTAAAGTACTGAGCGAAGCAAAGTACGGTCTTGTAGCGAAGCGGTCTTACAGCGATAGCGGTCTAAAAGGCACAGTCTCAAAAAAAAACCATATCTTAAATAATCTTAAACCAAAATCTAAATCATATGGGCTTCTTCAAATTTCTCAAACTTCCAAAACACAGAAACTTTGATTACAATCCTCAGTATTGGGACCCCAAAAAGGAGGAGCGTGACAAAAAGCTAAAGCGGTACTACAAACAGGAAAATCAAGATCCAGAAGCGATAAAAGAACGGATATCATCCAGTTTCAGAAAAAGAGGGGCGGTTACCGATTATAATGCACGTAAAAAACAAGTACGTTCGTCAAATATCAGGTTGATAATAATTATACTCGTCCTTTGTGTTGCTGCCTATGTTTTAATAAATGTATATTTGCCTACCTTGTTGAAAGCATTAGGGATTTAACAAAGGGATCAAAAAAAGCAGCATTTAACTAAACAAAAGAGAAAACTTAATGGCTGATATCATTCAGCTCTTACCTGATTCAATTGCCAACCAGATCGCTGCAGGAGAAGTGATCCAAAGACCGGCTTCTGTAGTCAAAGAGCTTTTAGAAAATTCTATCGATGCAGGTAGTTCCGAAATACAACTCATCTTAAAAGATGGTGGCAAACAATTGATTCAAGTGATTGATAACGGTTGTGGAATGTCGGAGACGGATGCAAGACTTTGTTTTGAACGTCATGCCACTTCTAAAATTCGGAATGCTGCTGATTTATTCGCTATTCGAACAATGGGTTTCCGTGGGGAAGCAATGGCTTCGATTGCTGCGATTGCGCATGTGGAAATGAAGACAAGATTGCATGATCAGGAAATGGGAATTCGCCTGGTAATAGAGGGATCAGAAGTGAAAACACAAGAGCCTTGTCAGACTGCAGCCGGAACGAGTTTGGCGATTAAGAATTTGTTCTATAATGTGCCAGCCCGACGCAATTTTCTTAAATCTCATACGGTCGAAATGCGTCACGTGATTGAAGAATTTCAACATATCGCAATTGCCAATCCTGAGATCAAATTTCTCTTATATCACAATGATAATGAACTGTTTCATTTGCCAAAGGGAAATACTCGACAACGTATTGTTAGTATTTTGGGGAATAATTACAATAAGCGTTTAGTGCCAGTAGAAGAAGAGACCGATGTTTTGAAATTGACAGGTTTTATTGGTAAGCCAGAATTTGCAAAAAAATCGAGAGGCGAACAAATGTTTTTCGTCAACAACCGGTTTATCAAAAGCGCTTACCTCAACCACGCTATTGTTGGTGCTTATGAAGATATTTTACCAAAAGATGCGTATCCATTGTACTACATTTTCATGGACATCGATCCTAAGAAAATTGACATCAATGTACATCCGACCAAACAAGAAATTAAATTTGAAGATGAGAAAGTGATTTACAACTACCTCAAAGTGGCCGTCAAACACGCACTTGGAAAACACAGTATTACCCCAACACTAGACTTTGAAACCAATTCCAATTTTGGAACTATGAAAAAGACCCCAATAACTATTTCTAATCAGCAATCCTCAAGAAACTCCTCCAAATCTGGAATTTCGACAGGCGGAAAATCCAGTCCTGGAATTCAAGGTGACCCCGTCAGAAGAAGTAACAATATTAAAAATTGGGAAAAATTATACGAAGATTTGGATATCGAAGGGGTAGAGGTGACGGAAGAAGTGGGTCAACAAACTTTGACCATCGAAAGTAAGTGGGGTAAAAATGATGATGCCAAAAAGCAAAATAACAATGAAGCTCCTCAGCAAAAAAATCCATATCAAGTTCACAACAAATATATTGTTAGCCCCGTAAAATCTGGGTTTTTATTGATTGACCAACAAGCAGCACACGAACGTATTTTGTTTGAAAAATATCTTGATACCTTAAAAAATAAACGGTCAGATGTGCAGACAGAATTATTTCCTGAGACCTTGACATTGACACCATCAGATGCAGCAATTTTTAGAGAAATTTTGCCACAAGTCAATATACTTGGGTTCGACATACAAGAATTCGGCAATGATTCATTCATTGTGCATGGAGTTCCTGCCGACCTGGAAAGTCATGTCAAGACCCTTCAACTAATTGAGACCTTGATTGATCAATTTAAAGAGAATGTGAAATTGGAAATCAACACCAATGAAAATATCGCCAGATCGATGGCTAAAAGTTCTTGCATTAAATTCGGACAATCTTTGCACGAATTAGAAATGGAAGAATTGATCGATAAATTATTTGCCTGCGAGTTACCCTACAAAAGCCCGTCTGGAAGAAATTGTTTCATCTTATTTGATAATGATGAATTAAATTTACGTTTCAATAGCTAGTTAATAATCATGGTAAGAATTACTGAAGTTGTAAAGCATTTACTAATCATTAATGTTATTCTTTTTATTGCCTTTTTCTTCGTTATGAGAGAGTATTGGCCGATGACATTTTTGTATTTACCAGGAACTGATTTTTTCCAACCTTATCAATTGGTCAGTCACATGTTCATGCATGGTAGTGAATCACATTTGCTATTTAATATGATGTCGCTGTTTTTTTTAGGACCAACTGTAGAACAAGCAATGGGTTCGAAAAGATTTCTCACCTTGTATTTAGCTTGTGGAGTTGCGGCAATGGTGCTGCATTTATTGCTGTCCTTTTTAGGGTTCATCAATCCAGTACCAATTGTTGGTGCATCAGGTGCGATTGTTGGAGTAGCAATTGCTTTCGCTGTCCTTTTTCCTGAGACTAAATTGATGTTAATGTTTATTCCTGTGCCTATTAAAGCCAAATATATGATGGCAGCTTTCGTTGCTTTTGATCTCATCTCAGGTTTGGGAAGTTTTGATACGGGTATTGCCCATTTTGCTCACTTAGGTGGTGCTATATGTGGATTTATACTTACTTGGTATTGGTATCGAAGAACACCAAACATTTCAGCCTAAATCAACGTTAGATTATTAGATGCGCTTATAGATAGCGTTAACCTTGAAAAACACATCTATATTTTATACATTTGATTTCATTTTAATTTATAAACCTGCTTTATGTTAGCCTCAATTTGGGAAGATGTAAAAAGAGAGTTTGGATATGGAAATATGGTCACCCGTATTATCATCATCAACGTTGCTGTCTTCGTTGCGATCAACCTATTGAAACTAGCATTTAGGATTGGAAATGAGTGGGAGATTCCTGAATTATATTTTCACATCAGAAACTTCTTTTGTGTGGGTCAGGATTGGTTTCATAATCTGACACATCCTTGGGTTTTTATTACGGCCACTTTTATGCACGAAGGTATCTGGCATATCTTCTGGAACATGATTTTGTTGTATTGGTTTGGAAGAATTGTTGGAGATTTCATTAACAACGATCGAGTGTTACCGATTTATGTTTTAGGTGGGCTTGTTGGTGCATTGACCTTCTTTATAACAGCCAACTTCATTCCCTTTATTCCTGAGGGTGCGATTGCACATACTAAATTCGCATTAGGTGCTTCTGCTGGAGTAATGGCCATGGCGGTTGCAGCAGGGACTTTATCTCCTGATTATAGTATGCGATTGATATTGATTGGGGAGGTTAAGTTAAAATATATTGTAGGTGTATTGTTATTATTAGATCTTGTAGGTTTAGGTGGCAATCACAATACAGGTGGTCACTTTGCGCATTTAGGAGGTGCATTGTTTGGTTATTTGTTTATTCGCCAATTACAAAATGGAGGAGATTGGTCAGAACCATTCAATAATTTCATAGGAAAAGTCAAATCTTTCTTTGGTGGCGGAAAAGGTAAAATAGTAAAGATGCCAAGAAAGAGAAAACGTACTTCCGTATTCAGTAGTGCTGGTCGATCAAAAGGAAATCAAGCATCAGATACCGGAGTCATGAGTTTTCAAGAAAAACTGGATTCCATTCTAGAAAAGATTAAAGAAAAAGGCGTGGCTAGTCTCACCGAAGAAGAAAAAGCCTTTTTGAAAAACGCCAGCAATAAATAACCATTTTGCACATCATCCGAAAACTAATTGTTTGGATCAATATCCTATTGGTCATTATTACTTTGCTTGCTTATCTTGCTCCTTACATCAATCCTGAAAATATCTGGCAGTTCACTTTCCTAGGTTTAGGCTATCCATATTTACTAATCACCAATTTATTGTTTCTATTATTTTGGGTATGGCGTAAAAAGTGGTATTTCCTAATTTCATTAATTGGAATATTATTAGGATGGAATCATATCCAACAACATGTTAACATCAATTTTAATGATACGGAAATAGTGGAAGATGAATTGTATGTGATGACTTATAATGTGAAATTCTTGGATTATGTTTACGGGAAAAAAGGAGATCAAAAAGCAAAGGATGATTTTTTAGACTTTTTTAAGAAGCCAGAATTACCAGATATTTTTTGCGCTCAAGAAGTATCACATAGAGGATTCAAATTTTTTAAAGAAGGTTTGGGCTATCCTTATTCTAAATCTATATTCCACAATTTTAATGTTATATTTTCGAAGTATCCGATTGTAGATTCAGGAGAAATACCTTTTGATGATACTTTTAATTCCTGTGGATGGATAGATATTAATTTTGATGGTCGAATAGTTCGAGTGTATTCTGCACATTTACAATCCACTAGTGTAAGTTTTGAAGCCAATAAGTTGGCCGAAAGAAAAGAGTTGCGTGACAAAGAAAATTTGTCCGATATCAAATCCATGGTGAAGAAGATTAAATCGTCGGTACTAAAAAGAACGAAGCAAGCCAAGCTGATTGTTGCACATATGGAAAAATCACCCCATCCCATTATTTTTTGTGGAGATTTTAATGACACGCCACTTTCATATACCTATCAAATTATTTCAAAAAAATTAAAAGATTCATTTAGGGAAACTGGACACGGATTGGCGACTTCTTTTGCAGGAGTGATTCCAGCATTAAGGATTGATTACATCTTGACGGATCCTACTATTCGGATTTTGGATCATAAAACTCACAAAGTAAAATTCTCAGATCATTATCCAATATCTAGCCGATTGGTACTGCCATAACCTGGTGGTTGTATTATTAAATGGTATATACATTACGAGCAATTAATATCAATATTATGTAAATTTGCGGCATGGAAAATAACTTAACACTATACAACAGTCTATCGAGAAAAAAGGAAAAATTCGAACCAATAAAAGAAGGGATGGTAGGGATGTATGTATGCGGACCTACAGTTTATAGTGATGTACATTTAGGAAATTGTCGATCGTTTGTGAGTTTCGACATCATTTACAGATACTTATTGCATCTTGGATATAAAGTTCGTTACGTCAGAAATATTACAGACGTTGGTCACTTAGTGGGTGATGTAGATACGGGTGCGGAAGATAAGATTGGAAAGAAAGCGAGATTGGAGCAGTTGGAACCAATGGAAGTTGTCCAACACTATGCAAACGGATTTCACGACATGATGCGTATTTTCAATGTATCTCCTCCAAGTATTGAACCTCGTGCCACTGCACATATTATCGAACAGATAGAGATGGTGCAAGATATCATTGACAATGGGTATGCTTACGAAAGAAATGGTTCTGTCTATTTTGATACACCAAAATTCATCAAAGAAAAAGGAATCTATGGCGAATTATCGGGCCGTAAAGTAGATGAATTGTTAGAAGAAACGCGTGATCTGAAAAATCAAAGTGAAAAAAATGATGCTTCTGACTTTGCCATTTGGATAAAAGCAGATCCAACACACTTGATGCGTTGGAAATCCCCTTGGTCGGTTGGTTTTCCTGGATGGCACTTGGAATGTTCTGTAATGAGTACCAAATATCTTGGAAAAACTTTTGATATACACGGTGGAGGTTCTGATTTGAAATTCCCTCATCATGAAAATGAAATTGCTCAAAATGTAGGCGCATGCAATTGCTCACCTGCTAAATATTGGATGCATGGAAACATGTTGTTGATGAATGGTCGCAAAATGTCCAAAAGCGATGACAATAGTATCACACCTGAAGAATTGTTTACCGGAAATAGTACTCATATTTCAAAAGGGTATTCACCGAATGTCATCCGTTTCTTTATGTTGCAAACACATTATCGCAGTACTTTAGATTTGACAGATGAGGGATTGTTGGCAGCTGAAAAAGGCTACAAACGAATGATGGAAGCGCAAAAGACGTTAAGTGAAATGAGTAGTACAACAGGAGACTCAGATAGTGCGTTGGACAAAGAGATTCATACGTTATTAGATGAAGCCTCAGCACATATGAACGATGATTTCAATACCCCAAGAGCATTAGCAAGTTTGTTTGAATTGGTCACGAAAATAAACGGACTCCGCGATGGACACTTGAAAATGGAAGAGGTGGCAGCCACTACTTTAGGTAGAATGAAAACGACGTATCAATCTTTCATCTACGATATTTTTGGATTGAAAGATGAAGCTACAGAAGGTGCCGGTAATGGTGTGTTAGAAGGATTGATGTCCTTAATTTTAGATATTAGAGCAGATTCCAGAGAAAAGAAAGATTGGGGAACTTCTGATAAGATTCGGGAAACGTTGAAAGAATTAGAAATCACTGTAAAAGACGGGAAGGAAGGCACCACTTGGGTTAAGAATTAATACGGGGTGCTTGAGGCATCTTACTGCTGTATGGCAACAATAATAAAAAATAAATAACATCGGAAACGAATCATATGTCAAACACAATCAAATACTTACCTAATCTCTTCCTCATTTTAACAATTACCTACTTCTCAAGTTGTAAGACAGAGCCAAAGGAAGAACCTAAAGTAGAAAAGAAAAGAGTGGCAGTCCCAAAATTTGACAAGATGTCCGCTTACAATTTCATTCAAAAACAAGTAGACTTCGGTCCACGTGTCATGAACAGCGAAGGACATGAAGCTTGTAAAAAATGGTTGGTAGAAACTTTCAAAGGTTTTGGAGCAGAAGTTATCGAACAAGATTTCACCGCAAAGTTATACACAGGTGAAACTGCACCAGCCACTAATATTATCGCACAGTTCAATCCCGACCATCCACGTCGTGTTTTGTTAGGTGCACACTGGGATACCCGTCATATCGCAGATCATGATCCGGATCCTAAAAATTACAACACCAATATATTAGGAGCAGATGATGCAGGAAGTGGAGTAGGTGTATTGTTAGAAATTGCTAGATTAATTAAAGAAAATCCAATTGATTTAGGAGTTGATATGGTTTTGTTTGATGCGGAAGATTACGGAAATGAATCTGAGGAAGGAGTGGACAATACGTTGACATGGTGTTTGGGATCACAGCATTGGGCGAAAAATCTTCACCGTACACCTTACAAACCAAGATTTGGAATCCTCCTGGATATGGTTGGAGCCAAAGGTGCTGAGTTCAGAAAAGAAGGAACTTCTATGCGTTACGCTAAAAATGTAATGAACAAAGTTTGGAACATGGCAAAAGGAATGGGCTACGGTCAATTTTTCATTGATGAAGTTGTTTCTGGAGCAATAGATGATCACCTTTTTGTTAATGAATACGCAAAGATTAAAATGATCGACATCATCTACAAGAGAGATAGTGGTTTTGGAGATCACTGGCACACGGTAAAAGATGATATGAGTATCATTGATCCAAAGACATTGAAGGCTGCTGGTCAAGTGACGACTGCGGTTATTTATAATGAGTCGGGTGGGATGTTTATGGATTAATTAGGATTATTCGCAGGATGGGTCGAAGGGTCGAAGGGATGCTCCCTTCTCTGGTGGTTATATCATCCCTTTGGGATTTTTTGGGGAGTGAATACGTGAAATAAAAAAGGATCGCTATTGCGTACTCACGCAACAACGATCCAATTTATAATTTTACATTTTCAATTTTTAATTCATCTATTCCAAATGCGAAATACTTCGTTTAATAAACTCCGTCATCTCCGTACCTTTCAGCATCCCTTGATTCAATCTTGCCAAGTCATATAGGTGCTTCACAAAATTATCTTTCTTATCACCGGACTTCATCTTCAATAACTTCTCAGCGATTAAAGGGTGATTAGAATTGACAACTACATTATAACTATCTGGCATCATACTCATATCCATTCCTTGCATCGCTTGCATCTCCTTCATTCTTCTCATGAATTCCGGCTTCGTGATAAAGACAGGTTGATCTTCTGGTGACAAAGGTTTTAGTTCGACAGATTGACCATTGATTTGAGTGGTGAAAATTTCCTTGATCTTTTCTTGCTCTTTATCTGACATCACAGATTCAACCACTTCATCTTTTTGGATAATGTTGGCAGGTGTATCAGAATCCACTCTTACAAAAGTCAAATCCTTTCCACCTTTCATTTCGATGTGTTGCATGAAATGATTGTCGATCATCGTATTGAAGAGGAGAACATCATACCCTTTATTGGTAGCGGCTTGGATGTAGCTGTCGTGCTCTTCAGGCGTATTGGTGTATAGACAAATGATTTTTCCGTGCTTGTCTTTTTGAGTCTTTTCAATTTTCTCCTTGTACTCATCCAATGTGAAGTATTTGCCTTCATTGTTTTTCAACAGCGCAAACTTGATTGCCTTATCATTGAACTTCTCTTCTGAAATCATTCCGTATTTTACAAAAACACCGATGTCATCCCAAAGTGCAGTATATTCGTCTCTTTTCTTTTTGAACATATTGCCCAATTTCTCAGCCACCTTCTTAGTGATGTATCCTGTTATTTTTCTAACATTAGAATCACTTTGCAAATAACTACGAGAAACATTCAATGGAATATCTGGTGAATCAATCACTCCATGAAGCATGGTCAAAAATTCTGGTACAATCTCCTTTACATCATCCGTTACATAAACTTGGTTGCTGTATAATTGTATCTTATTTTTTTGAACTTCAAAAGAGTTGCTCAATTTAGGGAAGTACAAAATACCAGTCAGGTTGAATGGGAAGTCGATATTCAGATGAATCCAGAATAATGGTTCTGCACTATATGGATACAACTCGTTGTAAAAATCTTTATAGTCTTGCTCTTTTAAAGAACGTGGACTTTTCTTCCAAGCCGGTGTAGGATTGTTGATGATATTATCAACTTCCGTCTTAATCTCTTTTTTATCATCGCCTTCACCTTCATAAGTAGTTTCTGTTTTCGTTCCGAATTTAATCTCAACTGGAAGGAATTTGCAATACTTATCTAACAGACCTTGAATTCGTGCTTTGTCTAAAAATTCTTTGCTATCATCACTGACGTGCAAAACGATATCGGTACCTCTTTCTTCCTTCTTCCCTTTCTTAATCGTGTATTCAGGATTTCCTTCGCAGATCCACATTGCTGCATCGCCACCTTTAAATGATTTGGTTGTTACCTCTACTTTATCGGCAACCATAAATGCAGAATAGAATCCAAGACCGAAGTGTCCGATGATACTATTTTCACCTTTATATTTTTCGATAAATTCTTCCGCACTAGAGAAAGCGACTTGATTCAGATATTTTTTCACCTCTTCTTCGTTCATCCCGATACCTTTATCCTTAATGGTAATCGTCTTTGCTGCTTCATCCAAGATGATTTCAATTTTCAAATCACCCATTTCACCTTTAAAGACACCTTTAGAAGAAAGCGTCCTCAATTTGGAAGTGGCATCAACTGCGTTAGAAATAAGTTCTCTTAAGAAGATTTCCTGATCGGAATAGAGAAACTGTTTGATGATTGGAAATATATTTTCCGTTTGGACTGAAATTTTTCCTTTAGCCATGTTTTTTGTTTTTTTATTACAAGAGATATTAGTCAAAGCTTGTGCCACGGGCCAAATCCTGTCATTCTGTCTTATATAGATGATGAATTTAAATAATGTCTCATTTCATATTAAGATTGCCGATAATTTGTCACGTATTTAACTGTCACTAATGACATTATGAAAACCAATAATATGGTCGAGTTGGCATTATTCATGCATTATCAGTAAGTGTTCGCAGCTATTAACGTAGCGACTCAGAACACAAAAAAACATACTATTTCTCCCCGAAATTTTTACAACTATTTATAACACACATTCCAAAGATATTAGGTCTAAAGTGATCTGATAATGTGAGTGAGACCAATTCATCGGGGGGTAGAGTTGGTCTCATTACTCACTTTTTTATCAGTTTCGTTTTTAGTACCAGTTATTAATAATTGGTACAAGCCGTAAGAAGCTTTAGGGTCAGAAGTGACCTTGAGTGGGTGAGTGAGATCAGTTTATTGGGGGGTAAAGTTGATCTTAAGCTCACCTTTTTTTGCCCGCTATTTGTTCCATGTGAATAAATAGCGGGCAATTTTTTTGCCTAAAATTAAGAACAGCAGTTATCGTAATTGCATTTAGTTGGCAATCTAATATAAGTGAAACGTTATTTTTCAAAATGATAGGTTGAACCGGAAAAGTTTAATCAATTCTTAAAACTCAAGAAACCAAAAGTTGTCATTTAAAAATGGCAGTTACGTTAACGGAGTGCTTTTCAACTTACAGTCAATCAAATAATGTTATTGGCTCTCTATATTTCAAATGGATTATTGATGGAGAAAAAGAAAATATGTGAAATGCATTTCCTTTTGACTGCATTCGCTCAGGGCGACAAGCATATTGTTGACAGGTTACTTTTCAATTAGCTAGACTATTTATTGGAATTCTCACTGCTTCGATTTATATTAAGGTAAGTTAAATTAGAATCATGACTCGACAATCACAAAAAAGATTGATTACTGTTGATGAATATCACAAAATGGCGGAAGCTGGTATTTTGGGTCATAAAGATCGTGTTGAATTAATACAAGGAGAAATACTACATATGAGTCCAATAGGAAGCAAACATTCAGCTGTAGTTAGTAGAATCATGCATTTATTTGTTACAACTTTTACTGATAAAGCAACCGTACAAGTACAAGGTGCTATTCAAATTGAAAAATATTCAGAACCGGAACCAGATATTTTATTATTGAAGCAAAGAGAAGATTTTTATTATAATCAATTGCCTCAGGCTGAAGATGTATTGTTGTTAGTTGAAGTTTCGGATTTGACATTAAGTTTTGATAAGGATGTAAAACTTTCAATTTATGCTGAAGCGGGAATTCAAGAATATTGGATAGTTGACATAAATGCTAATCAAATTTTAATGCATTCTAGTCCAGAAGGGAATATTTATAAAGAGATAAAAATAATGACACGGGAAGATAATATCCATTGCGATCATTTTTCAGACCATACTTTTTTGGTGAAAGATATTTTGGGGTGAGTTCAAATTGAATTTTATTAATACAAATTGAAATCTACACTCAATCAAAAAAAAAGGGATGCGATTCCGATAACTATCGGAATCGCATCCCTTTTTTTATAAAGCATTCAAAGTTCAATCTAAGAATGATTTATTATTTTTAAAGCTTATACAAGTGAAAATGATTTCTACATGATGACAATTACTCACCCAATGAAACATTCTGTTTACATATTCTTAATTACTTTATCATTATCTGCTTGTAAGTCTTCCAATCCTGATTTTTACAGTAAAGGTACAGTTAGTGCTGAATTGCAAACATTTTTCGACGCAGCAGGCGAAAGCACTGACAGTTTCAATATCATGGAAATTAGAAACTTACCAATATCATTTGAAGTGAAGACCAAAGAAGAAATGGGAAACCGAATTGATTTTGAAATAAAGGAAGAAGGAAAATTTGATTGGTTACCAGACTTAGAAGTCCGAAAAGATTATGAGTTAGTGGATTTAACAATCCAATCCAAGAGCGTAGATGAGTTTTATGAAAGGTACAATGAATTATCTGGTAAAGCCCAGAAAATGGTTTTAACTAGAACTAAAAAAGTAAAAATAGCAAATGCCAAAAATTCGTTGCCAAACTTTCTTGCAAACGAGATTGAAAGAGTTGGAATATCAACTGATTATAACACGAATAAGTACATTAAAATAAATACGCTTATTCACTTTGAAGTTGAAGGTTGGTTGGATTCTGTTGAGTATTATTTTTTACAGCAAAATGATTCAAAAAATGGACGGTTCTATTTTATTGAACAATTATTTTCCAAAGGTTTCGAAGAGAAGGCATTAAATCAATTTGAAATATACATCAATGAGTCTTTTTTGAATCAAAAGACTACTTCAGAGCGTGTAAATTTATATAGTGAGTATGAATATTCATTCTTTTTATTCTCGAAAAATCAAATTAGACAACGATTTATCAATTTTTCATTGAGTGCTTTTCAACACGAATTTTTTGATTTAAGACATAACATACCTTGGATGAGTCTTTTGTTTCATTCACCATATCTCAATTCAAATCAAAAAAATGAGATCGTAGATATTTTATGTGGTAGTCAAGATGATGAACTTTTAAAAGTAGCACGATTATATTATGCGCATTTAAAAGGCATTGAAACTTTGAAAAATCCAACAAAATTTGACTCCTTATTTAACAGTGAGATTACATATATGGATTTAAAAGCTATAGCTTCGGCAAACTTAAATGAAGCTGATAGAAATTATCTTGGCCGACATATTCAAAGAAATAGAGAAAAACTAAAGGCCAATAATAGGTACGCAGTTGCTTATCTCAATGTAACTAATGTGAAGAAACTTAATCTTGATTCTTTATGTAATGATTTTAAAAGATTAGGTTTCCCACATGAGATCTATCTAGATTCTCTGATTAAAAAATACCATACACATAATCAGGAAAACATTATGTTTCAAAAACCATTTAATAATCAATTTTTGTTTGAGGAGCTGTTGATGCAAGGTACGGATCATGCCAATCTTGGTCCTGAATATCCTTTTGGGAGCACTATATTTGATCCAATAAAAAGAATAATGAAAGATAAATTTGACCTTATTCTAACAATTCAAATTGTTCCTAACGAAAAGCTTATAAATGGACATAAATATAAATACGCTGAATTCTACATGTTTTCGGATAAAGGCAATGAAGTTTATTTTTTCGAATTTAGCGGTGCTGGTGCACTTGAGCTAGATTTGACTGTTATGATAGCAAATGAAATTTTAAAGTCTCAAGGTTTTTCTCAGCGATTCTATCTTCGGGAAGGGGAACCTTCCATATTACATTTGATGGAGCCAGGTGCGTATAAATTTTTAAAAGAGCATTATGAGGTATATTTACTTAACCCAGAATATCACCCGGGGCATGTATTTTCTTGGTAGACTGGGTCACAGTTTTTAACTTTGCATCAAAAAACATGGGATGCGAAAAATTCGCATCCCATGTTTTTAAGACGTACTATTTAATAGAAGTCAATTCCTAATTCTTCCCAATCACATCCACCTTGATCTTATCCTTACGATCCGCCAACTCCCAAGCCGTATGGAAAACCAACTTTCCAATCTTCTCCATCTTTTCAAAATTGATTTTCTCAACAGTGTCCGTTGTACGGTGGTAATCCGGGTGGGTACCGTTGAAATAGAAGATGGCAGGAATTCCTTTTACTGCAAAATTGTAATGATCAGAACGGTAGTAGTATCTGTTCGGATCATCTTCTGCATTGTAGGTATAGTCCAAAGTTAGATTAGTGTATTTCTTGTTAGCACTTTCATTGATGTTGTGCAACTCAGTACTTAATCTATCAGAACCGATTACATAAACATAACTAGGATTGTCTTTGTATTTTTCATCCACACGTCCAACCATGTCGACGTTGATATTGGCTACTGTTTTTTCTAATGGAAATACTGGATACTCCGTATAATATTGCGATCCTAACAATCCTTTTTCTTCCCCTGTCACCAACATGACCATGACACTACGCTTTGGTGCTTTGCCTGCTGCTTTCGCTTTTGCGAATGCTTCTGCTACATCCAAGACAGTTGATGTTCCAGAACCATTGTCATCTGCGCCATTATAAATCTCATCTCCTTTTTTCCCAAGGTGATCATAATGTGCCGTGATGATAACTACTTCATCTTTCAATTTTGGATCCGAGCCTTCAATGAAACCCATCACATTGTCTCCAAGGATATTGCTCAAATCTTTTTTCTGACGAACTTCAAATTTAGACTTTAAACGAACTGGTTTCGTTTTTCCAGTAGCTCTTGCTTTGTCTCTTCGCTTGATCACTTTTTTGTATCGCTTACCCATGATCGCTTTGGCGACATTCGTAGAAATGAAAGAGTTGTTGGCATAAATTTCAGACAACTCATTCCCGTCACCTAAATTGATGCTTGGTCCAACAAGGTAACTACGACTTTTACTTAATTGAGCTTGCAATTCATTTTCGATGATCATGATATGTGCAACGCCATGTTTCTTGGCAGTCATCAACTTCTTGCTCAAGTCTTTGGACCAATCTGATTTTTCAGTTGTTCCAGTGATGCGGGAGTTTCCATCTTTCGTCATCGGTTCATCTTTGTAAACCATCACCACTTTTCCTTTCACATCGCGACCTTTATAGTCACTATATTTTGGATCATCAATTCCGTATCCCAAAAAGATAACTTCATCTTTATTTAGTTGGTCAACATTTTCATTCATATTTGGGAAAGACAAAAATTCCCAAAGGTGTTTGAATTTTTCACCATTGACATACATCACACAATCTTCCCATTGTGTTTTACTAAATGAAACATTTTGAAAATAGGTGTTCTTTTTTCCGATTCCTGGCAATCCCATTTTTTTGAATTCTTCTGCC
>CALFWW010000231.1 GCA_937928575.1 uncultured Saprospiraceae bacterium
ATCCTGAGATAGACTTTCACTACTTTATCCTACAAAAGAACTATTATTTAGAACATTTATTTTTCTTGATCTTCATTTTTTCTTGATAAAAAAGGAAGCAAAAAATCAAGGCTTTAAATATTAATCTAAAATTTAATTGGCTCCACGCAAAATATCGAAACTCGCTACACTTTCAGTGGCTCAAACAGCGATCTTTTTTCCTCCCTCCGCACTTCTAAATTTCTTTACGATAAATCTTTAAGGCCGATGCCACCCGCTTCAAAATTCTGCGATTAGTTTTTCACCATCGATAATTTTACAATCCAATTTTAAAATCTTTTTAAAACCCTACTTTATCATTTTGAGGAAAGTACTGAGAAACCAGTTGGAGTCGGAGCGGATGAGTTGATCGAGGGTCTTGTCGGCTTTGGTGGAGAATAATTTGATGTCGTGAACTACTTTACAAAATGCTTCCGAATCTTTGCATAGACCTTCGACTGCGGAGATTTCATCGAGGGTCTTGATCATTGGTTCCAATTCTTTTTTCTTACGTTGGACAATTACTTTTTTGATAACCTCCCCCATGTCTTTTTCGGCGGTAAAAAACTCTTTTCTTTCACCAGGCTTATGACCTTTGTAGACCAATCCCCAATCGATTAATGCTCTAATATTCATGTTTGCATTGCCTCGAGAAATTTGAAGTTCCTCCATTATTTCTTCGGCAGAAAGCGGATCGTTTGAAATTAGCAACAATGCATGAACCTGCGCCATCGTACGATTGATCCCCCAATTTGAGCCAACCGTTCCCCATGTGGAGATAAATTTTTCTTTTCCTTCTTGCAGATTCATTCTTGTGTTAATTGTCGTTTTTATAATTTCAAAAACTAATGAAAGTTAATAAACTGTGCATATGAAAGCAAATAAGCAGTACAATTGTTCAAATTGAATACCATTATTTTTGGAGAATTCCGAAAACTAGAAAAAGAATTTCTTATAAGTGGTTTTTACTATTGGTGTGAAAACAACCTTTAGGAAATCTTCACAAATGGCATTTTAGTGATCGTGGCATCAAGTCGTTTTTTGCCAGCAACTATTTTTATTGCAGTGCCAACTTTTGCAAAATCGACATGTACATAGCCCATGCCGATTGGAATATCTAATGTTGGAGATTGAGTTCCGGAAGTAACTTTCCCAATTTCATTTCCGTCAACATCTTCAATAATATAGTCGTGTCTTGGGACTCTTCGATCTTCCATTTTGAAGCCTACTAGTTTTTGGGAGACACCCTCTTTTCTTTGCGCACGAAAAGTTTCTATTGAGTTGAAATTCTCTTTTTTTGTTTTGGTGATCCACCCAAGTCCGGCTTCGATTGGCGAAGTCGTATCATCGATATCATTGCCGTACAAGCAATATCCCATTTCCAATCTTAGTGTATCTCTTGCGCCCAATCCGATTGGTTGAATATTGAATTCTTTTCCGGCTTCCATGATTGCATTCCAGATCGTGACTAACTGAGAATTTCTAGCGTAGATTTCAAAGCCTCCAGAACCAGTGTATCCGGTTGCTGAAACCAAAATATTCTCTTCTCCTGCTACTACTCCTTTATTGAAGGTGTAGTACTTCATTTCAGCGAGATCAATTGTTGTCAATTTTTCCAACACTTTAATTGCATCTGGACCTTGCAATGCCAACAATCCTGTAAACATGGAGATATCATGCATCCTCACATCATACGTGTTGTGTTCTTTGATCCATTTCCAATCTTTCAAAATATTAGATGCATTTACTACCAACATGTAAGCTTGCTCTCCTTCCGCACATGCATCTTCAAATAACCTATAAACTAACAAGTCATCTACAATTCCACCTTCTTTATTTGGCAGACAAGAATATTGTGCATCACCTGGTTGTAATTTTGAAACATCATTGGAAGTAACTTGTTGGATTAACGCTGTTGCATCTTTTCCTTTCAAGATAAATTCTCCCATGTGAGACACATCGAAGATACCGACACTTGCTCTCACTTGCTCATGCTCGTCTGAAATAGTGCTATAACTAATTGGCATATTGTATCCGGCAAATTCTGCCATTTTTGCCCCCAATCCAATATGTACTTCTGTCAATGGTGTCGTTTTCATAATTTAATTAATTGATAATTAGAATTTTTTCAATGATGTCTCCTGGCTCTATTTTGTGGATAATGTCCATGCCTGAAGTAATGTGTGCAAAAATAGTGTAATTTCCATCCAAATGTAAGGTTGGCGAATGTGTAACGAACCATTGCGTACATTCTGTGTGGTTTCCAGCGGATGCCATCCCGACATATCCTTCCTTATTGTAAGAGAGTTGAGACAATTCAGAGCGAATCGTATAATCTAAAGCCCCATAGCCATCTCCTCTTGGGCACCCACCTTGAATCACAAAATTGGAAACAACGCGATGAAATGATTTGCCATCGAAGAATCCATCTTTAGCCAATTTGACAAAATTCGCGGATGTACCGGGTGCTTCATTTTTGTAAAATTGCATATTGAAAACACCTCTATTCGTTTGTACTTTTGCTTCTGTTCTTTCTGAAATATTTTTTACTCTTCTCCAATCAATTGGATTATTAAATGAGGTCTTTGTTAATTGGACTTCTTTTTTCTCTTTTGTTTCATCCCCTGCAAATTTAGGATCTGCTTTCTTTTTTGCCTCTTCAAAATAAGCTACTGCTTTTTCCAACTCATTAAATGCTTCAATATCTCTTGGTAGTTTTAATTTATCCATTGCATTCTCGATCCAATCAAATTTTTCAAATTGTTTGGTATATTTAAAGTCTGGATTTCTTAATGCTTCGGCAGCTACTTTCACCATTCCACTATCCGCATTATCGACTGCTGTTTTTAATAATTCACCAATTTCATCTCGCACTGTGTAGGTTTTATTTCTCAAGAATAAAGGGAGGTTTTCATTTTTCAGTATACTGATTAAAGATTCTAAAGCTGCAACTCTCAAAAGTGGTTGATCTGAATTAACGCCTAAATTAATAATCGTCTGATAATTGTTGGGATCTTCAGATAGTGCTTTAAAAAGTTCTGCTTTTTCAGATAAATTACTGGTTTCTGCTATCCTTTTTTTGATTTCATTATTAAATAGTGTTCTTGTATTAACGGAGTAGACTGAAAGGTGCTTATTGGCTGCTCGGTATAAAGTTGCTCTTGGCCACCAATGACTTTGCTCTAGTGCTTTTTTTCTATATAGTTGTATATCGTTTCTGATACCATGGTTTAGAAAATAATTGGCGGCTGCATTCGATACATGTTTGTTATCATCATTTAGCATGCCCAACATGATTGGCTTTACACGAGCATAATCGTAGTTTGACAAAGCACGTATAATGTTAGATTTTACTCGATAGTCTGGTTCTCCACGAAGACCTGTGATGAGTGCTTCAAGTGCACGATTAGATTTTGTTTTGCCTAATCCTAACGCTAGTGCCATTTTAATATCTGGAGATGTAGTAGTGACAAACTTTTGTGACAATGCCGCAATTTGGGTTGTATCTATCTTCAGGTTTTTTGCACGACCGAAATAATTAGCTGCTATTAGTTGCGCTTCTTCTGGATACCCCGTTTTGACCAATAGATCGTGCATACTTTGTGTTCCTTCATCGGAAATAATATCCCGCAAAGCAAATCTATAAACGGAAAGTGCTTGACCTTTTACTAAGGTGGTATCAGATCTGCGATAAGAAGACACGGATGCTATTGATGTTAATGAATTTTTGTTTCCACATTTTCCGACTGCTTCTAAGATCGCAGCGTTGAATTCTTGATTTAGGGAAAGCGTATCATTTTTATCAAATGCAGCTATCAGATGTACTTCTGCTTTTTCATCTCCAATTTGCCCTAAAGCAAATGCGGCAGCTGTCCTTACCATGCTGACATCATCGGTCAATAAATTTTTCAATTCATCGATCGCTTTGGGTGATTTGATAGATGCGAATGCTTGTGCTGCAATGTATCTGTAGGTTGGATTTTTATCAGAAAAATAAAGTATCAAACTATCCATTTCCTGACGGTCTTGATAGTCCAGTAATTGGTGAAGTGTTTTATCTTCATTCAAATTAATAATGACTTCCTCAATCGGTTTGTCACCAACGACAGGCATACACTGTGTCAGCAATAAACATGAAAAAATGAATAATAATAAATAGTCGTACTTAACCATGAAGGTACCTTCTGTTATAAAATTCTCTGCACAAAAATACTTTGTTTGAGACGTTATTAATAAAAAAAGCTTGCGTAATTCTTCTAAATCAATTTTGGAATTGAAATGACAGAATGACGCAAGCTGAATCGACTTGAAAGATTTATTTAGTTTTAGTTAGCTGTCTTTCGTGCTTTTTTTGCAGCAATAAAACTTTTGATAAAGACTATAAATGCAAAAATGGAAGTTCCGATCATTGCACCTATTCGTATGATGGGAAGGACTTCTTCTCTTCCGAGTGCTTTTCTGAATGGCATGCCAATCAACATCAATATCAATACTGCTGTTAGTAATACGACTACGTGTGCAATCATTTTATTTTCAGCAACCATTCCTTTAGTGGCTAATAAGAGTACCACTCCAAATCCTACAGGAATCAAGGCAGTAGGAGGACGGCCATCCGTCGCAAAATACCCCCATAGTCCCATGAGAATTAAGCAAATGGCATTGATCATATTCGCTCTGTAAGGTTTCATATCTTATCGTTTTTTGTTTTTAATTTCCGTCTCCAAAACCATCTCCTTCTTCTTCCTCCTCTTCATCAAATCCATCTTCCTCCTCTTCTTCAAATTCTTCTTCTTCAAATTCATCTTCAAATTCGTCCTCACCAAAATCATCGCTACCCATTCCATCATCTTCAAATTGATTGCCTTCATCATCGTTTATCATATCATCACTTCTCATTTGCTCATAAATGGAACAATCTAATTCGATTCCAATATCGGTATCTGGCACTTTGAAACGTGCATTTTTATCGTAACTACATTCTGGATCTTCTTCGATCGCCTTTAAGAATCTTGCATAATATGGTCTTGCCATTTTTGCACCAATCCCATCACTCAATGTTAAGAATCGAATCCATCTTTCATCACCACCTACCCAAGTTCCTACTACTAAATCTGGAGTCACTCCCATGAACCAACCATCCACATAATCATTAGTTGTACCTGTCTTACCAGCAATTTCACTTTTGATTCCTTTGAAACCTGGAAGCCCTTGATTCATTACTCGCTTCAACATTTCAACCATCACATAATTGATCGATTCTTCCATCGCATGTCGATCTTCTGGCAATTCTTCGTAAATCAATTTTCCATTTTTATCCTCAATTCTGGAAATAAAAATTGGTTTATTATAGCGACCTCTATTGGCAAATGTGGTATAGGCACCCGTCAATTCCATCACGGTTAGATCAGTAGCACCTAAACACAATGAAGGTGCTGGTGGGATTTTTAAGGTTCCATTGGATCGTTTCGCATCTTTTTTCAGCCCCATATTATCCACCAATGTGCGCACGGGTTCTGTATCACCGAGTTGCTTCATCAAATAAACCGATACTGTGTTTTTGGACCATTGCAATCCTCGTAATAATGTAAACTTTTCACCTGAAAATTTACCATCTGCATTATCTGGTGTCCAAGGTTCTTGCAAACCAAAGTTTCCTTCATCGGGCAAAATGGTATAGGGTTGATCCAATACTTCATAACAAGGTGACATTCCTTGATGCATAATGGCAGTTGCATAAATAAACGGCTTGAAAGTTGAGCCAACTTGTCTTTCAGAAGTCACGTGATCGTACTGAAAATATTTGTGATTGATTCCACCTACCCATGCTTTCACGTGACCAGTTACTGGATCTACTGCAATAGATCCTAATTGTAAAAAACTTTTATGATACTTAATGGAATCCAATGGACTCATCAAAGTATCTTTTTCTTTTTTGTCGTTGTAAGCGAAAACCGTCATTGGCACTCGCTTATCAAAAGCATTTTTTACAGAAGTCTGGAAATTTTCAAAATCTCTTTTCAGTTCCCTCCAATTATCGCTTTTCATCACTTTTCGGTACTTTGCTGCTTTACTAGAACTGATCATTTTTCTTTTGACAAGATTTGTGATGGTTCCCTCTTCAGACTCTTCTTTTATCATTCGATCAATGTCTCTGTCTAACAATTGGTAGCCATCAATATTTTTACCAATTTTTTTCACAATACTTGTCATGTATGCAATTCTCAATTTCTCGTACCTCGATGATTCTCTGATCAAGCGTTTTAACTTTCTTGCACGTTGGGCCAAATCTTCATCAATCTCTTCTTGCGTTATTTCTTCATCTTCTAATTCTTGTTTGGTCTCTTCAGTCACGTGTGTCCAAGGATCTTTATTGAACCACAATCTATCAAACTTATTTTGTTGACGCAGCATATGTTCCCACATCGCGTCCTCTGCATGTTTTTGCATGACTGGATCTAGTGTTGTGAAAACTTTGATACCATCTTGGAAGATGTTGTATTTTTCGCCGTTTGGTTTTAGATTTTCTTTTCTAGCTAGAATTCTAAAAAGCTCTTTTCTCAACTCCATTCTGAAGTATGGAGCCAATCCATCTGCATGGGTTTTACGATTGAAATTGGTCATGTCTAGCGGAAGCAATTTCAAGGAATCGTACTCTTCTTCTGTAATGTGATAAGCGTCTCTCATCTTATCCAACACCACCATCCGACGATGCTTTACCGTATCTGGTCTTCTTACTGGATTAAAAAGAGCTGGATTTTTCAACATCCCAATTAGTGTGGCTGCTTCTTCGATTGATAAGTTCCCTTCATTTTTCCCAAAATAAATTTCGCTGGCTGCACGGATTCCATAAGCTCCATTGATGAAATTAAATTCATTGAGATACATGGCCATGATTTCTTCTTTGGTATAACTCTTTTCAAGTTTCAAGGAAGTAATCCATTCTTTTAATTTTTGCAACCCTCTTTCAAAAATATTTTTGGCAACATGATCGGTGTATAACAACTTAGCTAACTGTTGTGTGATGGTACTACCACCACCAGAGCTTTTTTGCATCAACAAGCCAGTCTTGAAAAATACACGCATTAGTGCTTGCAGGTCAATCCCACTGTGCTCATGATAACGCTCATCTTCTGTCGCGACCAATGCATCAATCAAATGAGGTGACAAGGCATCGTAAGAAACCGGCACTCTGTTTTCAACAAAATAACGACCAATTACCTCTCCCTTGGAATCATAAACTTGAGAAGCCAGATTATTTTTTGGATTTTCTAATTCTTCGAAAGTAGGAAGGTCCTGAAAAGAAAGGACGGTGAACAGAACAATTGTTGCCAACAGCCCACCAATCACCAAAAACCATAAGAGTCTGACCATCTTTTTATAAGTAGGTGCTCTTCTTTCCCGGATTTCGTTTTTATCAACTTTAGTTTCCTGCATAAAAGGTGCAAGGTTTATATAGTATGAATATGTATTATTACTTTGAAAGTTTCTTTCATACAAATTGAAACCCAAAATAGCAGGATTCAACTTGTATTCAATCAAAAATACATAATCTAATTAACTCTTGGAAAGCGAATTATAGTAATCGAGAGATTCTAATATCAATTTGTGTGTAGTTTCTTGATTTAAGATGGGTTGACCGATGTTTTTTAATAATGTAAAATTGATTGCTGTTCCATTATTTTTCTTGTCTTGTTGCATGATTTTGAGTAGTTGTTCTTTATCCTGCATTAGGTTGGGATGATGTCCAAATAGAGTTGTGAGGTAAATTGTTATTTCTTCCAAAATATAAGGTGGTAATTCTGTTAATTTATGAGACAAATAACATTCACAAATCATCCCGATTGCAATTGCTTCACCATGTAGTAAATGCTTCTCTGAATCCAAATGATAGGTTTCCAATGCATGACCGATCGTGTGACCGAAGTTCAATATTTTTCGCAATCCTTGTTCCATTGGATCACTGGTCACTACTTCATTTTTCAATGCGATGGAATCTTCTATAAAAGGAACTACTGCATCAACTGTCACTTCTTCAATTTGTTGGTAAGCATCCCATTGCCCATTTTTGGAAATCAACTCATGCTTGATGAGCTCTGCAAAACCAGATCGTAATTCTTTTGTTGGAAGTGTCTTCAAAAAATTGGTGTTCACAAATACGGCTTGTGGATTTTTAAACAAACCAATATTATTTTTGTAACCCTTGAAGTCAACACCTAATTTTCCTCCTATCGATGCATCCACTTGTGCTAATAAGGTGGTAGGGATTTGAACAAAATCAAAACCTCGTTTATAAGTTGCCGCACAAAACCCTCCCATGTCTCCGATGACTCCCCCACCCAAATTTACCATCAACGATTTTCGATCCGCATAATTTTCTAACAATGTACTCCACACTTGGGTACAGGTTTGAATGGATTTATTCTTTTCACCAGCCTTGATTTCAATTACTTGAAAGGAAGTCGACATTTGCTCATCCAATACTGGCAGGCAATGTTCTTTGGTGTTTTCATCAACTAGAATAAAAACAGATGAGTAATTTGCGCGAGAGACAAAATCATTAAATTCGATGAGTGAATTGTCAAAGAAAATAGTGTATTCATCTTTTTGTTGAAATGAATTGGAGGCCTCAATTTTTCTCATAAATCAATCTAGTTGGTCCACGGAATCAACGGACCAAGCTTCTGGTTTTTGGTTAAATAAAATTTTTGTCTTTGCCCAAATCTCTTTAAATAACGGTGAATGTCGATAATTATTTAATGATTCCTCACTATCCCAAAAACTATAAGTGAAAAACACACTCGGGTCATCCTTCCCTTGCCACAATTCTAAATATTGACATCCTTTAAATGCTCTGATTTTCGCTTTATTATTTTCGAAATTCGCTTTGAATTCATCAATATGCTCTGATTTGAACCCAAGTTTTACAATTCTTTTAATCATATGGAATTTTATGCAATTATACGCGGTTGTCTTAAGTTATACATAGCAGGCATAAAAATTGTTCTTTAATTAGCTACAAATATTGACCGCTTTGCAAACATAATGTATCTTGTTTCCATTAAATTTGTTCAAAAGTCAATTAAACACAAAACTAAAATTCGAATAATATATTGAGTGAAATAATATTAACGGTAGAGGGTTTAGATCCAGTCGCTTTATTCGGCGAAAAAAATGTGAAACTAAATTTACTCAAAAAAGCTTTCCCAGACATTACAATCACATCAAGAGGTAACAACCTCAAATTATCTGGCGAAAAAAAAGATACTCAAAAAGCTAAGAAGAAATTAGAAATGATGGTGCGCTTGCTGAGAGCTGAACACACGCTTTCTGTCCAAACCGTAGAAGATTTGTTGAATGGTTCTAATCCATTTGAAACACATCTTCCTAATGGCAATGGTACCTCCACTTTGGTATATGGTCGAAATGGAAAACCAATTAAAGCCAAAACCGTCAATCAGAAAAAATTAATCGACTCTTCTGACATCAATGATATTGTGTTTGCACTCGGACCTGCAGGAACTGGTAAAACGTATACTGCTGTTGCCTTGGCCGTACGTGCATTGAAAAATAAAGTAGTCAAGAAAATTATCCTAACACGTCCTGCTGTTGAAGCGGGTGAAAGTCTGGGTTTTCTTCCCGGTGATTTGAAAGATAAAGTAGATCCTTATTTGAGACCGTTGTATGATGCGTTGGATGACATGTTGCCCGTCGAAAAGTTGAATTACTTTATGACCAATCGAGTGATAGAAGTCGCACCACTTGCATTCATGAGAGGTCGTACTTTGGATAATGCTTTCATTATTTTGGATGAAGCTCAGAATACTACGTCGATGCAATTGAAAATGTTTTTGACTAGAATTGGTCCTTCTGCAAAATGTATCATTACCGGCGATTTGACGCAAATTGATTTACCGGGTAGACAACGTTCTGGCTTGATCAAAGCTTTAGATATTTTACGTGGCGTAGATGGAATCGGACGAGTTAATTTATCAGCTGATGATGTGGTCCGTCACCGATTGGTCAAGGAAATTATTAAAGCATACGATAAAGATTCGCAAGAGAAAAAAGCACTAAAGATCAAGAAGGCAGAGGAGAATGGCAAGGCTAAATCTGAAGGCGAAGAAGAATAAAATATTAATATCCATCGGAATTATACCTATTATTGTTCCGATGGATATTTCTTATTTCTACACCAACACCCTCAACTATTCCTATTGAAAAAAGTTTATATAGTCTCCAAACCTGATCGCCATCTTGAAGGCGAAATCACTCCAGAACGTTCGAAAAGTATTTGTAATCGTGCGTTGATTATCCAAGCACTTTGTGAAGATGATTTTAAAATTCATCATATTTCCAATTCTAAAGATTCAGAAGTACTGCAGCAATTGCTGCATAGCAAGGAAGCCATATTAGATGCGGGTGCTGCTGGGACTACGTTTCGATTTATGACAGCCTATCTTTCTACTCAACAAGGTACACGCACTTTGACTGGCTCGGAAAGAATGAAAGAACGACCGATCGGAATACTGGTTGATGCTTTGCGATCTTTAGGTGCTGAAATCGAATATCTAGAAAAAGAAGGTTATCCACCACTTCAAATAATTGGCAATTCCTCTTTGGATAAAACCAAGGAAATTTCGATCAAAGGGAATATTAGTAGTCAATACATTAGTGCACTATTGATGATCGCTCCTACCCTTCCGAATGGTCTAACCATCCATATCACGAATGAAATTTCATCACGTCCTTATCTTCAAATGACGTTGAATTTGATGAAATATTTTGGAATAAACTATACAGAAGATGAAACGCTGAATAATTTAGCGATTACTATTTTACCTCAAAAATATATTGCCAAAGACTTTACAGTTGAGACGGACTGGTCAGCAGCTTCCTACCATTATGCGATGGCTGCATTTTCGAGCAGTTGTAATTTAAAATTGTATGGCTATCAAAATCCAAGTCTGCAAGGGGATGCTCATATTGCGGAGATAATGCAATCTTTTGGTGTCGCAACTACTTTCCATGATGACTACATTGTGCTCACAAAAAACAAGGACGTAAAACCAATGTTTGAATTTGACTTCTCAGATCAACCTGATTTAGCTCAAACGATTGCGGTGGTATCTGCTGGACTTGGTTTGCAAGGTTTGTATTCTGGTTTGCATTCATTACGGATAAAGGAAACGGATCGGATTCAAGCTTTGGAGAATGAATTGGCAAAAATGCAAGTCTATCTTTCTAAGATGCCTGCTCGTTTTTCAAAGACTTCAGATAAGGAATTTTTTATGCAAGAAGGTAAAGCCGTGATTGATTTACCAACTTTTGAAACCTACGATGATCACCGGATGGCTTTGGCGTTTGCTACATTGGCCATGTTTGCTCCGGTTAAGATTTTGGATCCGGATGTGGTGGAGAAATCTTATCCAAGGTTTTGGGAAGATTTGCGAGCTTTGGGTTTTGTGGTTGAAGACATTAGTTAGTTAAATACCAATCACTATAAAAAAAACGCTCCAAATCATTCATTTTATGATTTGGAGCGTTTTTTTTATTACATACTCAATATCTTTATCTCTACCCGTTGGTTCTTTTTTCGACCTTCTCGGGTTCGATTGGAGGAGATGGGTTTTCGTTTTCCATAACCTTTGAATTCCAGTCTTTCTTTTGAAATTCCTTTGTCTACTAAATAATTGACAACTGTTCTGGCTCTTTGCATGGATAAACGATCACAGAAATCATGCTCTGGCATTCCATTGGTATGACCACCAACTTCAACTGCAACTGCTTGGTTATCATTCATGAATTCGTAGATTTCATTCAATACGGGTATTGATTGTTCTGTTAATCCGAAGGTATCTGCTTCAAAATATAATTGATCGATACGGATCGTTTGACCTTCCCGTAATGTCTTGGTATTTAATTCTTTCAGCACTTTTGGTTTTGGTGCTTCCACAACTTTAGGATCTTCTTTTGCAACAGGAGCTGTAACGACAGGATCTGGTTTCACTTCTGGTGTTGGTTCTGGTGTTGGTTCTGGTTTTTTTGGTTTTGGTTTTGGTTTTGGTTTTACATTGACCCTTGGGTTTTCTGCCAAGATTTCCTCATCACATGGCATTGGGATTAAATCAGTTGCAGCATCTATTAAGATATTTCCGTTGTAAGCAAACAGGGTTGGAGTCACATAATAAGCTTCGATGGTGATATAATTGTAATCTGCTGATGGTTCCAATTTGAATGAATTTTCCATCCATCTTGAATTTCCGATTCTACCAGTCTCTCCCAACAATTCTGCTTTGTCACAATATTCACTATTCCCTCCCCAAATTCTAACCTTTGCACCCGTAGTATAATTCACTTCTTCTCCAGAGCTACGACTTAAGGAAACATAAAATTGAGATCTAGCTAATTGCAATTTGAAATCATAACAAACGCCAGCCTTCATAGGTGTTCTTAAACGTTGGCCGACCGATTCCCAAGTTTCATTGTCTCTTACAACCAAGCCGAGATAACTTCCACCATCTGCTGGTTCTTTCTCCACTTTGAATTGGGGATTCGGTTGAATATCCGGTGGAGATTCACCCAAATGACCACAATTGTACCAACCCCTTGGCTCTTTGCTTGGCTGAGGAGTATCTTCAAATGAAGGATTATTCAGTTTGATAACGCCAGGTTGAGCGAAGCTGAAAGTATAACTGGAAATAAATAATAGTGCTAATAGACCTCTTAGTAACATTCTAGAATGTTTTTGGTTACGGAACATATAACGTGTTTGGACTGATAAATAGTCGAAAGATTCAGCAGAAATTACAAAATTAAGGTAATATTATTAAGCTTTTAATATTCCTTTAACGAAAATCGCGGTTTTTTCAATACTACTTACAAATTTGGTCAAAGAAAAGGGAATACTAATCTGATTTAATATTCCCTCTTCTAAAATTGACTTATTAAATTATTTGAAAGCATTGAGTCCGGTGACATCCATTCCTGTAATTAGTAGGTGGATATCGTGGGTTCCTTCATAGGTCAGTACAGTTTCCAAATTCATCATGTGTCTCATCACTGGATATTCATTGGTGATACCCATTCCTCCATGAATTTGGCGTGCTTCTCTTGCGATCTCTAATGCCATGTTGACGTTATTTCTTTTCGCCATTGATATTTGTGCTGGTGTTGCTTTGCCGTCATTTGCCAAACTTCCTAAACGCCAAGCCAATAATTGTGCTTTGGTAATTTCAGTAATCATTTCAGCCAACTTCTTTTGCGTTAATTGAAATTGACCAATTGGTTTTCCAAATTGTTCTCTCTCCTGAGAATAACGCAATGCAGAATCATAACAATCCATTGCCGCACCAATTGCTCCCCATGCAATTCCGTAACGAGCTTTTGACAAGCAAGATAAGGGACCTTTTAATCCTTTGATATCTGGAAATACATTTTCTTTTGGCACTTTTACATCTTCAAACACTAATTCTCCAGTAATAGATGCACGCAATGACCATTTTCCGTGAATTTCTGGTGTTGTAAATCCAGGAGTACCAGTTTCTACGACCATCCCTCTAATCACCCCTTCTTCATCTTTCGCCCAAACAACCGCCAAATCCGCTACAGGTGAATTCGTAATCCACATTTTGGCGCCATTTAAAATATAGTGATCTCCATTGTCCTTAATATTGGTAACCATTCCACTTGGATTTGATCCATGATCTGGTTCTGTCAACCCAAAACAGCCGATGAATTCACCACTACCTAATTTGGGAAGATATTTTTTCTTTTGTGCTTCCGATGCATATCGATAAATCGGATACATTACCAAAGATCCTTGAACGGATGCCATTGAGCGAATACCAGAATCTCCTCTTTCTAATTCTTGCATGATGATCCCATAAGCGATTTCATCCATACCACCTCCACCATATTCTGTTGGCAAACTTGGTCCGTAAGCACCAATTTCTCCTAGCCCTTTAAATAAATGTTTTGGACATTCCGCACGATTGGCGTAGTCTTCTATGATAGGACTTACTTCTTGTTTTACCCAATCACGAACTGCATCTCGAGCTAATAAGTGGTCAGATGACAATAAAGCATCTACGTTATAATAATCATGCCCTTGAAACCGATCTTGTTTTGTCGATTTTGAGTGAGTCACTGTCCCGTTTGATTTACCGTTATTTTGCATCTTTTTAAGCTTAAATATGAATATGAATTATAGTACAAAAGTACATATTTATTATACAATGTAGAACGGTTTTAGTTTACGACTGAATCAACTTATTGTTCTTTTTATTTACATTTAACTATTCATACAAAATGAATCGAAATTATTATTAACAAGAATTGATTTGAAATGGGAATGATCTCGGTAGAAGGAATGGAATTTCACGCCTATCATGGTGTGTATGATGAAGAACAAGTGATTGGAAATACTTTCATGATTGATGTTCATATTGAAACTAGTATTGTCGATGGTGTTCAGGAGGATGACATTGTGGAGACCATCAATTATGAAACGGTTTTTATGATTTGTCAAACTGAAATGAAAAAGACATTTAAGCTACTTGAAACAATCGCAACCAATATCATCGCAGCCCTGAAACATCAATTCAGCACCATCGAAGAAGTAAGTATTCGAGTACAAAAAAACAATCCATTTCCGGGATATAAAGTCGCCTCTGCCAGCATTCAGACTGCTGATAGTTTTACTGCTCAATGTCCCCGTTGTGGTAAGGGTAATATTTGTTATGCTGATGAAAATTGTTGGTGCAATAAAAAGCAATTATTTACCACTACTAGAGAGGCTTTGAAAAAACAGTTTAAGGGGTGTCTTTGTGAGAATTGTTTGGACTATTACTCAGGATAGTGCTTAAGACCGCAAAAAGCGCTTTGCTTTTTTTGCTTTAAGACCGCTAGCGCTATAAGACCGAAAGGAGGCGCTGCGCTTTCCTTTCTCTAAGACCGCTTCGCTTCAAGACTGATTCTAGTTGGGTTGATACTTTGTAGTTCTATTATTAATTCTCGTTCTACAAGTATTAATAGAACTCCAATATAAACCACAAGAGAAGCAGTCTTAAAGCAAAGCGGTCTTAGAGTACCGAGCAAAGCGAGGTACGGTCTTAGAGCTACAACATAGCAGTCTTAGACAAAAGCGCAGCAATTTTGCGGTCAAAAACAAAAATTTTATACTTTCGATAACACGCAATAGGTACAGTTCTTGCGTTACAAGAGTGTTCCCCTCTAAACAAATTGACTTAAATTTAAAAACTCGAAATTATGGTACGTTTAATTAAAAACTTAATGTTCGTGATGGTCATGCTTTCTTTATCAGCATGTAATCCGGGCGATTTGAATAAAGTTTTGGGCGCAGTGTTGGAAGATGGTGGCGGCTTGTCAGATGCTCAAATTGGAGGTGGATTAAAAGATGCGTTAATGCAAGGAATTGGAAAAGGTGCAGACCGTTTATCTATGCGAGATGGTTTCTTGAAAGGAGCCTACAAGATTTTATTACCAGCAGAAGTTCAGAAAGTAACTTCGAAATTGCAAAATGTTCCTGGATTTACACAGGTTGAAAACAAAATGTTAGAATTGGTCAATAGAGGTGCGGAAGATGCATCAAAAAAAGCAAAACCAATTTTCGTAAATGCAATTAAGCAAATGACTTTCAGAGATGCAATGGGAATCTTGATGGGAGGAAATAATGCAGCGACCGATTATTTAAAAAGAGCTACCTCCAATAAATTGTACTCTGCTTTTAAACCAGAGATCGTAAAATCTTTGGATAAGGTAAATGCAACCAGTACATGGAAAAAAGCGATGACTACCTACAACAGAATTCCTTTAGTGAACAAAGTGAATCCTGATTTGGATGATTATGTTACCAATCAAGCTTTAAACGGTTTGTTTAAAATGGTCGCAAAAGAAGAAGCAAACATCCGTAAAAATCCAGCTGCCCGTGCAACTGATTTGATGAAGCGGGTTTTTGCCAAGCAGGATAACCAGTAGGTTTAGTAGAAAGTAATAAGTACGAAGTAGAAAGTACTATTAGAAAAAAAAGCTGTTCTGATTCATCAGAACAGCTTTTTTGTTTTTATAAATTTATTATGCTGCAGCATCCGTTTTCCCTTTGCCCAATTCTTCATTTATCCCACCCGTAATTTGCTGTACGATTCTAAATTCAGATAAGAATATTTTAGCAATTACCCTTATGACCGTGTAGGCAGGAATCGCCAAAATCATCCCCATCACGCCATTTAATTTGGCACCTAATAGGATGACGATAAATATTTCCAACGGATGTGCCTTTACACTGTTAGAAAAGATAAAAGGCTGTAAAAGAAAATTATCCAACATCTGCATACTCGCAAATACAGCAACCACTTTTAAAATCAGTGGCAATGTTTCGGTATAAAAATCAGGTTGCAATTCTATTGTTGAAGAAATCGTCATTAAGACCGCAAAGGTAGCACCTATAATCGGACCAACATATGGTATGACATTGATGATGGCGGCAAAAAAAGCAATCAATAATGCATTTTTCACACCAATAATTCCCAGTACCAATGACACAAATATGGTAATTGCTGTAATTTGAACCAACACTCCTCCAAAATATCTGGTCAACATTTTACTAGAATCTTCTATTGCATTGGCTGCTTTTTTCGCAGTCGATTCATTGGGTGCAAAGGAAGACAAAGCAGTTGTAAAAAGCCCCTCTTCTCTCAGAAAAAAGAAAGTGATAAATAATACAGAGAAGGTACCCATTAAAATATTTCCTGCCAACCCTATTAGTGAACTAAAGAATTCTCCGATTTTGGAAGGTTGAAAATAATTTTTGAGTGAATCTAACAATTGATCTGCAGGAGCTGCTGTTTTTTCAACAATCCCTAATTCATATAAATAATCATTGAATTGTTGCAATGGTACTTCTAGTGTTTTACCAATTCCCTGATAATCTACATTGGCGAGATTTCTTGCTTGCTCTAATATGAGTGGTGCAAATAACACAATAATCAAGGATAGAAAAAGGATATAACATAACATAGTCAACACGGCACACAAACTTGGTCCTGCCTGAAATTTTCCAAACTTCAAATTTCGTCTGAAAAAACTCATCAGCGGCTGACCAATCATCGACAATACCCACGCAATCAAAACATAGGCAACGATGTCTGAAAAGAAATACATTACAGCAAGTATGGCGATGATACTGGCTCCTAATGCGATATATCTATTTCTGGTTTTCATTTATGTGTGTTTGAGTACGGTCGAGTTATCGATATTTTAATACCTCTCAAAGG
>CALFWW010000232.1 GCA_937928575.1 uncultured Saprospiraceae bacterium
CAACAATCTTTTCTACCTCTTTGATGACCTCGACAGGTACTTCTACTCTTTTTTCAACAATCTTCTCTACTTCTTTGATGACCTCGACAGGTACTTCTACTCTTTTTTCAACAATCTTCTCTACTTCTTTGATGACCTCGACAGGTACTTCTACTCTTTTTTCAACAATCTTCTCTACGATCTTGTCAACTTGTATTTCCTTGATGACTTCAACAGGTACTTCTTTAGTGATTTCTTTGATGACTTCAACTTCAACTTCCTTGATAACTTCAACAGGAATTTCTTTTGTCACTTCCTTGATGATTTCAATTTCTTTTGGTTTACTCTTGAATTGAGTTTCCATGGTTGAATATTGAGAAAATAAAGAATTGTACTTTGATTCCCACTGCGAGCTGGTGGAAGCTGTTGCTTCTACATCATTATATTGAGATTGTAGAGAATTATAATTTGTGTAAGTTGTATCGTAATCAGACTTTAAATTTAGATAAGCTCTATTTTTTCCGTCTAATTCACTCTCTAATTGAGAAATACGGGATCTTCTTAGTAACCATCCGATAATTCCTCCTAAAAGGGCTGAACCAAGTAGGGCTAAAAGCCACCAAAATGGATTGCAAATCATAGTTATATTATTTTGTTTGTTAGCAAATATATTTTGAATAAAATGTTTTTTATTTAATCGTGATTTCTACACGTCTGTTTTTGGCTTTTCCTTCGCTAGTATTATTGTCAGCGATTGGCTGATTAGGACCTTTTCCTTCTGCAGAAATTTTTGTTCCATTAATACCATTTCGTACCAAATAGTCTTTAACGAATTCCGCTCTTTTTCTAGACAATCTTACGTTAGCACTTGTTGAACCTACATTGTCTGTATGACCTGTAGATACTGCAGAACCATTTGCTTTGTTGTCTAGATAATAAATTAAATCACCTAAGTAATTTCTTTGATTTTGATTCAAGCTTAATTCATCACTTCCAGTTTTAAAGTATAAGACCAAAGGGTTTGCTGATAATCTTGCAGTAACAGCAGCTAATTTATCACTGTTTTTAGCTTCAAATGCATAAGTTACTCCTCCAACAATGTTGTTGCCGGCTAGTTTCAAACCATCACTAATTTGAGAAGTTATATCAACTTGATTTGCTGGTGCACCCATTCCAGTCAATAAATTTTTGACGGAATTTGCTCTAGCCAAACCTAATGAACCCAATGCACTTGTATTGTTTTCGCTTTTCATTGCATATCCAGTAAGCATTAGGTTACGCGCAGGATTTGCTTTTAAATAATTAGCAGTCTTTTGGAAAACATCTTTGATTTCAGCTGAAAGTGGTACGTTGTAATTGTAATTTGATTTATTGAAGTTTAAATTACTTCCATTAATAGCTGAGAATTTAGAGCCATCAGAAATGGATATACCTGAAACAACTTTATTAAAGTCATAGGTCATTGCACCATATGCTGTTTTTTCATCTTTGTCCCAGCCCAACTTGCTATTGGCGATTCCTGCTGTTGTAATAGCAGCTGCAGGTGCCCCTAGTTCAATTAGCTTAGCTTTTAGCGATTCTGCTCTAGCTTTACCCAATCCAGCTTTTTCTGTATCACTGTCATATTGACCAGTTAATGTTAAGCCACGGTCTGGGTTGTCTTTTAAATACCCGGCTAATTTGTTAAACTCACCCTTTACTCCATCTGGTAAAATGGCAGCAGGACTTGATAGTGCATACATCAGGTTGCTTTTGTGCGATGCACCAAATGCCGTACCATCACTGATACTTAATCCAGCACCTCCGCAGCACCCATTCAAAACCCACCATGCACCAAGTATCCAGATAATAAGGGCGATAACCCATAGATAAATTGAATTCCTCATTGTGAAACTCTTGTTTTTGTTTGATAAATAATTAAATACGAAAATATATAAAAAGTATATAAAGAACTTTTAATGTTTGGGGTAAGTACCGAAAATGAGGTTGTGGTTTATAATCTCTCAATAGTCCCCATCCTATTAGACACTAATTTAGTATAAAAGTTACATTTTGCACTATAATGTAATACATAATTATATCAGAGAAATTTCCCAAAATTTTATTTGGACTATTTTGGACGGGTGTTTAAGGAGTATAAATAAATTGCAACATTAAATGCACGGTATTGATTAAGAAGGTGTATAATGGTACTTGGGATTAATAAACCAATACCAGTTCCGATAGGAAAATAATACCATTTAGTGATGAATCTAACAAAATAAAAACGAATTCGAACAATATCAACATTGTAAAAGAGTTAGAAAGCGTATGAAGGTTAGTATTTATTAGTTTTTTGATTCTTTTCAACTCTTACAAAGTCAAATCTGCTTTATGGCGAAATGTCTTACGTCATCCTATTTCTTCAGTTCGCTTGATTGCTGATTCTATGATTGCATCATCGGCTACTGACGGTATGGTGATCGTCAAATTTTTATTTTGTTCCATCGCTTTTTTCGCAGTGTCCATAGCGCCTTCATTTCGCGCCCAACTTCTTCTCGCAATTCCATTGTTAACATCCCAATGTAACATAGAGGTTAATCTGCGTTCACTATCAGCGGTACCATCTATCATCATCCCAAATCCACCATTGATTACTTCGCCCCATCCGACGCCACCGCCATTGTGTAGTGATACCCAAGTAGCACCTCTAAAGGAGTCTCCAATAACATTGTGTACCGCCATATCAGCAGTGAACCTCGAACCATCGTATATATTAGCAGTTTCTCTATACGGAGAATCGGTACCGGAAACATCATGATGATCTCTTCCCAATACAATGGGTGCAGTCAATTCTCCATTGGCAATCGCATCATTAAATGCTTTGGCGATTTTAATTCTTCCAGCTGCATCTGCGTATAATATTCTTGATTTCGAACCAACGACTGGAATTTGATTTCTAGCTTCCGTTATCCAAATTAAGTTATCTCTCAACTGGGATTGGATTGAGTCTGGTGCTGTTTTAGCCATTTCTTTGATCACCTCAGCTGCAATCTCATCGGTTTTATATAAGTCTTCTAGTGTTCCTGAAGTGCAGACCCATCGAAAAGGACCAAACCCATAATCAAAGCACATGGGGCCCATAATATCTTCTACGTACGAACTATACTTGAAAATTCCTTCTTCCTTATTCCTGAAAATATCGGCTCCTGCTTCTCCTGCTTCTTTTAAAAAAGCATTTCCGTAGTCCCAGAAATACATACCACGTTTGGCTAAGGTGTTGATTGCATTGACATGTCGTACTAAAGTCTTTCGGACCTCATCCATAAAACGAGGTTTGTCATTTAATAACAATGTTTTTGCTTCTTTATAAGTATACCCAATTGGAGTATATCCTAAGTCGTCAATGTTGTGCAAGGAAGTTTGATCAGATCCTAATTCAATCACCATATCTTTAGCAACTAATGCTTCCCAGAGGGCAACGATATTACCTTCATATACCAAAGCAACCGCTTCTTGATTGTCTTTGCATGTTTGCATTTTCCCAATCAATTTTTCTAAATCAGTAAACACATTTTCTTTAAGAATGTATCCATCGGCTACTCTTTGTTGGACCATTTCGGGGTCGGTCTCTGCAATGACACCAACAGCACCAGTTATGATTGCAGCTAATGCTTGTGCACCTGACATACCTCCTAATCCTGAAGTGATATAGATTTTTCCTTTTAGATCATCATTTCCTAATCCCATTTTCCGACCTGCATTTAACAAGGTAATGGTGGTCCCATGTACAATCCCCTGTGGACCAATATACATGAATGAGCCAGCAGTCATTTGTCCATATTGTGTGACACCTAATGCATTGTATTTATTCCAGTCTTCTTTTTTGGAGTAATTGGGAATCATCATCCCATTGGTAACGACGACTCGTGGTGCATCTTTGTGACTAGGGAATAAGCCAAGTGGATGACCTGAGTACAAAACCAGTGTTTGTTCATCGGTCATTTCTGAGAGATATTTCATCGTCAACCGATACTGAATCCAGTTTTGAAATACCGCTCCGTTTCCACCATAGGTAATTAATTCGTGTGGATGTTTTGCTACTTTATAATCCAGATTATTCTGAATCATTAGCATAATGGATGCAGCTTGTTTTGATTTGTATGGATAATCATCGATAGGTCTCGCTTTCATTTCATAATCAGGTCGAAAACGATACATATAGATACGACCGTATTTTTTTAATTCTTTTGCGAATTCCGGAGCTAAGATCTCATGATGTTTTTTATCAAAATATCGAAGTGCATTCTTAATCGCTAATACTTTTTCTTTTTCAGTTAATACTCCTTCAATGATTCGAATAGGAGCATGGCTTACCGAATCATCAAATGGTTTGATTGGAGGTAAATCATTTGGAATCCCTTCTGTAATAGCAGTTTTAAATGTCGTAGTAGTCTCCATCTCTTTTAATTTAAGCTTACAAGCCTAACAAAGGTAAAAGAATGAAGTTGAATCTTGGTGGTAATTTTTTAATTTTAAACTCATTTTAAATACACAAGATAAAATCATGGATGACGATAATTTTTTAGACAAATTAAAAAAAGGAGGCCGCTCAATGGTCGATAAATTTATTTTGGAAAGTTTTGATTTGGTCAGAGCTTGTGAGCAAGGTGAAATTCAAATAGTGGAGCGTGCGCTTCGGACCGGAATGAAACCAGACTCCCCTGATGGTTTGGGACGTATTCCTATGTCCATGGCAGTGGATGTCAATCAAAAGGAAATTATTGCCATGTTGTTGAAATTTGGTGGTGATCCGAATTTGATCGATCATGAAGGAAATACACCATTGATCAAAGCAGTAGAATGGGCACATCATGACATGATTGCAATGATGATGGAACATGGTGGGGATTATAATAAAGCAAATAAAAGTGGAACTACCGCTCTTGATGTGGCCAAAGGAAGCAATGATGAGAGTTTAGTTAATCGATTAACAAAGCATCAAGAATTGGCATCTCAAGATAGTAAGGCCAAAGATTTGGCTATACATCAACGCCAAAAAGAAAAAGCAGAGGCAGCTAGAAAAGCTAGAGAAGCAGCTGAAGCTAAAAAACAAGCGGAACTCGATGCGGTAGAAAAAGCAGCGGTTGAAAAAGAGATTAAAGAGAAAGCCATCATCGAAAAGCAAGCTATGGAGCAAAAAATTGTGGACATGGCTACCAAATATAGGGTCAAAGAAATCGGTGCAGTAGGTGCTTTAGTCGCAGCCATACAAGCTAAAGATAATGTTGCCATCAAAACTTTTATCGAAGAAGATGAAGTGGATTTGAATCAGGTCAATAAAGAAGGGGAGAGTCCATTATCTCAAGCGATTAATCATGCGAAACTATTTGATGCGCTTTGTGATGCTGGTGCGGATCCATTCTTATCTATTGGTGGCAAGCAAGCACCGATTGTATCTGCTATTCAAAGCGGTACAATAGGTATTTTGCCAGTCTTAAAAAGCAATGGAGATGATATCAATAAATTGGCTAGTGGCCGAACTTTAATTGAGTGGGCGGTCCGTTTTAATCGTGCCGATTGGGTCAATGGATTGATTGCAGAAGGCGCTGATATTGCTGCTGTTAATAGTGACGGGAAAACGTTGTTGGAGTTGGCGAAGGAAGTTGGGGCTGATGCTGGGATTGTGGGGCTTTTTGACCGTTGACCATTTCCGTTGTCCGTTGTCCGTCGCATTGCTTCACTTGCTTATCCGTTTTCCGTTTGACCGTTGTTACGCAAGCTCACCGACGGACAACGGACAACGGAACCAAAAAAAATAGGGCACTCCACATTTGAAGCACCCTATTAACTATATTTACAAAAGTGTTTTGTCGTCCTAGAAGGTATATTTCATCGTCAGTGCTAATTCGCTATTTGTATTTTTGACTTGCTCAATTTCGCTGATATCTAACAATCCTTGGTTGTATCTAACATCAACAGAAAGGTTCTTATTAATTTGATGTTCGAATCCTCCCACTAATCCAAAGTCAAGTACTAAATTACTGGGACTGCTCAATTCTGATTCTGCAACTAAATCCTCCGTTTCAACCTTGTTTTTGAACTTTAAAATACTTGGTTTCACACCAGCTATAATGCTATTTCTTTTTCCAATTTTACGTTTATATATTACTGGAATTTCAACTGAATGAACGCGTTCTATATTGTTTACTTCTGTGTAGCCATACGTACGAATGTAATTGTCAAATGACTCAGCATAAATATCTGGATCCGTTACATTGGTAGAAGTTGCGATATGGTCTTGTCTGTTTTTACGAGCAAGAATGGTTCCTTTACTAAACCCATTTTTATAATTGGCTTCTATGGTAATTGAATTTTTGGAATCAATATCAAAATCTATAAACCCACCAATTGCAGTTGCTATTTTACCTTGGTCTGCTAAATTTCTCTTAGCCACTACTACACTTGCACCTGCTTGCACACCTACTTTCACTCTTTTGTTTTTTAATAGAGCTGGCTCTATTTCAATCGGTAAAGTAGTCGCAATAGATTCGTCGTATTTGACAGGTTCTAACAAACTGTTGACCTCCATGAAAGCTTGAATATTTTCTCTTTCAATTGGAGCACTAGGTATGGTTTCTATATAGGTTTTTACTGCTCCAATTGGAGTTGTTTCCAAATTAGAAGGAGTTATATTTTGTGAATTTATAACCGAATTTGTCGTGTTATATACAGGAGTTTCAATAATTACTTTTGAGGCACTTGTCGTCTTAGCTGGTTGGGATTTAACAAAAGTTATTGATTGTAATTGATTTGTTGGAGCTTTTGAAATTGCAGCAGTAGTCGTAGGCTCAAATGATGACGGTGAATGCTTAGCGGAAAGTGCAGGAGTCGCATTTATATTTTCTGAATTAGCAACTTCAGTATCTGAGCTTATTGACGGACTTAACAGCGTAATTCCTAAAAAGAAAACTCCCAATATCATCATCATATAAGGATACCTCCAAGCAATTGCTTTTCTTGGATCCTCATCGTCGAGCATTTTTTCCATCTTATCCCATGCAGATGGATCGAACTTGAATTCATGAGAAGTAATCTTCTCTCTGAAAACTTTGTCGTTATTTGAATAAAAATCTTTCATTATAATATTTTTAACCGAGTTCTGTTGTTAGTGTGTTAAAGGGATTCTGGATTCATAAGAAATCATTTCCCGCAATGCTTTCCTTGCAGCTGATAAGTGCCACTTAGAAGTTCCTTCGCTGATGCCTAATTGTTTGGCGATTTCATGATGTTTAAAACCGTCAATGACATACAATGAAAAAACATTTCTACTGGATGGAGGTAATTTTTGAATGATGTCAAAAAGTTCTTCGGTGGCTATGTGATTGATTGCTTCATTGTGGACAGCATTTTCTTTTTCTATTTCGAAATTCATTGTCTTATTATACTTGGTATTTTTTCTAACATAATCTATGGAACAATTAAAAACGATGCGCGCAATCCATCCTGGAAAAGAGCCAGTTGGTTGGTACATATCGAGTTTAGTAAACACCTTTAGAAAAGCTATGTTGAGAATTTCTGTTGCTTCCTCTCGGTCCTTGGAGTAACGCATACAGATACCAAGCATCTGACCATAGTATTTCTCGTAGAGATACTTTTGGGCCAACCTGTTTTGGAGTAAACAGCCTTGGATCAGCTCTTTGTCATCGCTTTGTAATGAATATTTCATATAAGTACGAGGTTCTAAATAGGAAACGGCTAATAATTAAAGTCGGTTGGGTAGGTTATAAAGAAAACGTAAAAAAGTTGGATTTTGTATTAATTTGATGGATTTATGGGTAAAATGGGCATAAGCCACCTGATTATGTAGGGGAGGGAGTGAAAATGAATATCGAAGTGGAGGAAGTGGGGGACGCGAGTTCATTTTTTTTGAACCCATTCCAATATCACCTTTTCAATGCTACGTTTATACACATTTTCTGTTTGTTAGAATTTGATCAGTCTTGCTTGTCATTTGAACTTTTTCGACGCTGATTGGAAATAGATTTCTCCACAAGGTCGAAATTGGAAACGGGAGTAGTTGCTTGATCCTTCGACATCTTGGCAAAGCCAAAGCTCAGGATGACAAGCAAGTCGACATCTTGGCAAAGCCAAAGCTCAGGATGACAAGCAAGTCGGCATCTTGGCAAAGCCAAAGCTACCCATGACGAGAATTAATTTTAGACTGTTAATGTAGCCGCCGACTTCAGTTGGCGATTTCGAGAAAGCCATTTAAAAATGGCAGTTACGTTAACCTCATTCGCTTTAATGATTCTTGTCAATTCTTCATTAAGTAATCCGAATAGGATTTTATCCTCTCAGGATGACAAGAAGTTTTCAACCCTACTCGAATACCCAGCATTCTATTACTGTCAAATGCTACGTGAAGTTGCGGGCTGCCTGCCGCATTACTGTGGGTAGTGGGGGCGGCGTTCTTCGTTGAGCCTTGATACAAATTGAACGCTGAATTGGCGGCATTCTCTGATTAAAATTTATTGATATCTGCGTTAAAAATACTCGCCATAACTTGGCTATGGTCTTTGTTTTTTGCCTTGATCTAAATAAATTTTCTTCCACATAATATCCACCATTTCAGAATACAATTTGTATGATGCGGCAAGATTCCTCCCCCCTTTTTTATCGACTGAAAAAAGGGGCCGCCAGAGGCAAAACAATAAGGATCAATCGAACACAAATTTCAAATCCTGGAAACTGTAGAAGTTGCTTGATCTTTTGGCATCTTGGTAAAGCCAAAGCTCAGGATAACAAGCATTTTTATTATGTACCGTGGAGGTTTTCAACTTATGTATAAACGGTAGCCTTTTGATGGAAGGGGAGTCTGTGAGGGCGAAAGGAGGAGCTTATCCAGTATGGATTAGAAGGTGCCTGCCTGTCGTCAGACAGGGATACTACAAAGCAAGATCAAAAGGATCGCTCGAAATTCTGCGATTCAGTTCCCTCTAATCTTTTACCTTATTAAAACGCAAACTCTTCAACATCCATTTTGGAAGTGGTTTGTTAGCAGGACGTTTAGTAAGGTCCAGGTACCAATTAATTTTCTTTAAGATTGGAATTTTGTGTGTTTCTACGAATTCGATTAAGGTGCCATCGGGATCTTCAATATAACTGAAATGACCAGCCGCTTCGCCCATATCAAAACTATCGGCGCTATCAACTGTGAAAGGAAAACCTTTTGATTCACAAAGTGTACGCATTTCATTCATGCCATTGATATCGAAACAAAGGTGAATAAATCCTAGGTCGCCCCACATTCTGTCTTGATAGATTTTCTTGGGTGCTCGATCTTGGACAGCGATCAACTCAATGACACTGCTGCCCAACATTTGACTGAAAGGACCAACACGTGGTTGGGTATGTTTTAATAATACTCTTCTGAATTTATTTTTTCCGCCATCCAATTCTCCCAAATCATCAAAAGTGGTTGCCTCATCATAAATCACTTTATCGTATCCCAAGATATCGGAATAAAGGGTTCTTGCTTTTTCAATATCAGTGACTCCAATAATTGCACCTTCAATTCCACCAGTTGGAGTGGGGTCGGACATATACCAACTTTCAGATGGGATTACCTGGAAAATATTATTGTAAGGATCTTTTACGAAAAAGTGTTGTTGACCAGAAGGATCTGTTTGAATGTCACAAAGAACATCTGCTTTTGCTTGCATCAATTTATTGAAAGTAGCGGTAACGTCTTTGCTTTTTATTTTAGCGATATTAATCCCTAAATCTCCTAACAATATGTTGAAATGAGGTGCAACAGGTGTTCTTCCTTTGTATTGCCAGATTTCTAATCCACCTCCGCCTTGCAAATTGATAGCTAGTACTGCATGACGAGATTGAGGTTGTCCACCCGTGTAAGGGAGCATAAGTCCTGCTTCTGCTGCTTCATCGAAAATGGGAATATCGAACCCAAAATTTTTCCTGTAAAATCCCCAAGCTTCATAGACATTTGGGATACCTACACCCATTTGTTGGATACCGGCTATATATGGTTTTGACATTTGTTTTTAGTATGTTTTTGATTTAAAAAAAGGAGCGAATTTAAATTAATTCGCCCCTTTTCAGTAGTATTGAAATCTAGGATATGTTGGGCGGAATTGAATGATCCCTTCTATTAGAATTACTTTTATACTACAGTGGTAATCTTTTCACTTTTGTAAGCTCCAGACTTCAAATTTGCCTTAATTGCAATAAATGCATCAATCGTTTCTTTTACATCTTGCAAAGTATGATCTGCAGTTGGAATCAAACGCAATAAGATCATTCCTTTTGGAATCACAGGATGAACAACGATGGAACAAAAGATATTGTGATTTTCTCTGAGGTCCAAAACGAGGTTGGTTGCTTCAGGTACCGATCCGTGCATGTAAACAGGAGTTACACAACTATTGGTATTTCCAATATCAAAACCATTTTCTTTCAAACCTGATTGCAATGCATTTACATTTTCCCACAATTTATTTTTGAATTGTGGATTTTTACGAATTAAATCCAAGCGTTTCAATGCACCCACTACTAATGGCATTGCTAATGATTTTGCAAAAATTTGTGAACGCATATTGTACTTTAAATATTGGACAACATCTTTGTCACCCGCCAAAAAAGCACCGACACTTGCCATTGATTTTGCAAATGTTGCGAAGTAGACATCGATACCATCTTGCACACCTTGCTCAACTCCTGCACCTGCACCACCTTCCCCTAATGTACCAAAACCATGTGCATCATCACACATGAAACGGAATTCATACTTGTCTTTAAGCGCAATAATTTCTTTTAATTTTCCTTGCATCCCTCTCATTCCAAAAACACCTTCTGAAATAACTAGGATTGAACCCTCCGTTCCTTCAATTAGTTTGCTTGCGTGCTTCAATTGTTTTTCTAAGTCTTCCACATCATTATGTGCATACTTGAGTCGACGGCCCAAATGCATTCTTATTCCGTCAACTATACATGCATGACAATCTGAATCATATACAACAACGTCTTTACGGCCTAGTAAACTATCAACCGCTGACATAATTCCTTGATATCCAAAGTTCACTAAAACAGCTGCTTCCTTGTGCACAAATTCTGCTAACTCTTCTTCTAATTGGTCGTGCAATTCTGTATTTCCAGACATCATTCGACTTCCCATCGGATAAGCCATTCCCCAATCTTTCGCAGCTTGTGTATCCACAGCTCTTACTTCAGGGTGATTCCCGAGACCTAAATAATTATTGACACTCCAGCAGATACATTCTTTACCTCTGAATTTCATTCGGTTTCCTAATTCACCTTCCAACTTAGGGAAAATGAAATAACCTTCCGCTGATTCCGCATACTGACCCAATGGGCCACGGTTTGATCTGATTTTCTCGAATAAATCCATGTTTAGTTTAGATTTTTGAATTGTACGAATTCGTTGCTGTAAGCGCTTGTTCGAACAATATGATTTACTAATTTATTTTGTTTAAAATTGAGTATTTACTTCTGTGATATGCTCAACTTTTTCGATTTTTTTGAAAATACCATTCTTGTGATACGCATGACCGTTCAAGAATCCTTTTTTCTTCATCCAACCGTCATTGAATACTTTACCCAAGTAGCGACTTCCATGATCTGAAAACAAACAAACGACGCAACTGTCTTCATCAAAAACTCCTTCTTCTGCTAATTGGAAAACACATTGAATCGAAGCACCACTGGAATGACCAGCCAGAATCCCTTCTCCTTTTGCCAAGTCTCTGCAGCGCAATGCACTTTCTTTATCTGGAACTTTTACAAAACGATCGATGATGTCAAAATTTACATTTCCAGGAATGATAGTTTTTCCAGTCCCTTCTATTGAATATGGATAGATTTCATTTTCATCAAAAATTCCAGTCTCGTGATATTTTTGTAAAACAGAACCATATGCATCTACAGCAATGATCTGAATATTTGGATTCTTTTCTTTTAAAAATTTTGCAGTACCACTGATGGTGCCACCAGTTCCTGCGCTTGCGATATAGTGCGTTATTTTCCCTTCCGTTGCTTCCCAGATTTCAGGTCCGGTGGTGTAGTAATGTGCCATCCCATTGTTCAAATCAAAATTCTGATTTAAGTAAAGCGAATTAGGAGTTTCTGCTGCAATTTTTTTGGCTTGAGAATAATAGGATCTTGGATCTTCTGCTTTTACAAATTTTGGACAGATCACGATCTGTGCGCCTAATGCTCTGACTAAATCTTTCTTTTCTTGAGACATGGTATCGGTTACTGCTAGAATGCATTTGTATCCTTTCACTGCACTCACCATGGCGATACTGAATCCTGTATTTCCTGAAGTGGCTTCGATGATCGTTCCACCTGGCTTCAATCTACCATCCTTTTCTGCCTGCTCGATCATAAAATTTGCAACTCGATCTTTGGCAGAATGGCCGGGATTTTCTGATTCTAATTTTGCAAAAATTTGTGCCTTTACGTCAGGTTTAACTTTGTTGATTTTGATGAGTGGGGTTTTTCCGATGGTTTCTAAGATGCTTCCAAATGTCATAATCCTCGTTTTTGTTTGTTTCTATAATGCCGGAGATATTGTAAACTTAAGGATAACTTTCATTTGTGCGGATACCTTATATAAATACAATTTTGAACACCATAAAACTTATGGTAAATCAGACTTAACATAAGGTCAATCACACATAAAAAAGCATGAACCAGGTTATTTGTGTACATCAACCACCACTTTTTTTTGGTTGAAATGGGTAAAAACGTGTTTTTGGCTAGATTCTTTAAGATTAATGAGATGTTGATAACTTCAACAAATTGTGGATAACTATGTGGAAAACATATTATTCAATAAATTGAAGTGTGTAGATAAAATATGCTAATATTAATCTTTGTAACTACTTTTTAATTTAGTAATCCTGACTTAATGGCAGTCCGAATTATCGTTAGAGTCATCGTTCGAAAAGAAAATAAAATCCTATTTCTGCGACAAAGGAATAGTACTGGAGGTGCCTACACCTTGCCAGGTGGAAAGCTGGATCCAAAAGAAACCGCGTTGGAAGCGGGTGTCCGGGAATGCTATGAAGAGACCGGATTAAAATTGGATATGACTACTGTTAAATTGGTCCACAACTTATTCCTTACCAAAGGAAAAGGAATTGATAATGACTTGTTCATGGTCTTTAGAGCCAAGCGTTGGAAAGGCGTCATTAAAATTAAAGAACCAGAAAAATTTAAACAAGTCGTCTGGCTTGATATCAATAAGATCAATTCTATGAATGTGGTACCGATTGCCCATCATATCGTTAATCAGTATTTGAAAAAGAACCGATATTCTGATTTGGTATTGGTGAAATAATAATTCTGAATCAACAATTTTATTAGTGAACAATTAATTTCTGCACAAAACTTTTCTTGTCTGTTACAATTTGGATGAAGTATTGTCCGCTTGGGATTTTTTCAACTTTCAAAGGTAGGGTCACTTTTTCAAAACGCATTATTTCGATTCCCATCAAATTGAAAATATTTATTTGGAGAGGTGCTGTTTGGTTGTTGTATTAGGGGATCAAATTCCAAATAGATTGAGTGAATAAATTGATATTTTGCAACAATTTATTTACGATATTAAAAATAAAAAAGCCTGTTGTGAAAAAATCACAACAGGCTTTTTTTAATAAGCTAAAAAGGGGAGAATTAGTTCTCTTCCATTTTGATTAGCTTCACTTTCGCACCGTCATCTGCTTTAGTAGCAGCAGCTTTCTTACCTTTTGCACATTTCTTAGCACAAGACTTAGCACAAGCTTTCTTCTTAGCAACTGTCTTCGCTTCAGCAGCAACTGGAGAAGCGTTTACAAATTTCTTAGAATCAGCGCAATACTTTACTTCGTTCATAGAAACTTTACCAGACTTAGCACAAGTGCTTTTTTGGTAGTAAGAAACGTTACCTGAAGTTGCACAAGTTTTAGCTTCGATAGAAGCATCCGTTGAAGCCAACTTAGCAGCAGCAGTTTTAGAACAAGTTGCAGCACAAGATTTTTTAGCTCCAGTTAAAGAAGCATTCTTAGCAGCACCTTTTGAGCAAGCAGCTTTCTTTTTAGAACAAGCAGCTTTTGACTTAGAACAAGCAGGCTTTGCATTTGAACCACTAACACCCATTGCCTTTGCTTCCGGAGAAACATTTACAAATTTTTGTGATTCAGTACAGTACTTTACTTCAGTCATAGAAACTTTACCAGACTTAGCACAAGTGCTTTTTTGGTGGTAAGAAACATTACCTGAAGTACTGCATACTTTCTTCTCAATAGAATCATCCATTGATGCAGCCTTAGCGGCAGCAGAAGCAGTCTTAGCGCAAGTTTTTGCACATGCTTTTTTCTCTACAGAAGTAGTTTTAGCAGCCTTCTTAGAGTAAGGACATGTTCCTTGAGCATTTACATTTACCAGACCTAAGCAGCCTAAAAATGCGAAAACGAAAAATAATTTCTTCATGTTCAATTAAAATTTAAAGAGTTAATCGATTAAATAAAAAAGTTTGAATATTCGATATAAATATATCAAATAACGAGCTAAGCAGCAATTGAGAAGAATTACTTAGCAATTTTTTAACAACTATATAGTATAAAACGTCCTCAAATGGACTTTGTTCATCGAAGAAAGTGGTATTCAAGTTTGAGAATTGCCTTTATGAGGATTGCTTAAAAACGTAACTGTTTTTTAGGAATTCCAATTTTCAACAGTTTCTTCCGTTTTTTGGAGGATGTCGTATATATGTCGGTATCGTAGAGACCATCGGGTAATTCATGCAAATTGTAATGACGGTCTTCATCTTTTGGAACAACTATCGTAATGTTGGCTTCGTTTTTTGCAACCAAAATAAAGTTGGTGATCTGTGCAGTAGTAGGTATTCTCAGATCTATCGGACCGATATTTCTAGTTTGACCGATTGCAATTTTTACATTTATTTTGGCTTTTTCGAAAAGTGCAAAGTACATTTTTAATAGTGTGGTTTGATCCGCTTTTTTTGTTTGTAGAAAATATTCGATCCCCTCGCTTTTTTCATTTGGTGATAAGGATGTTATCGCAATGTGCTGATTCAAATAATCATGAATGATTTTCAATAATTTTACTTCATCGACTTCACCTTTAGCAATCTCATTCCATTGAGCGTTAAACTTTTTTTGATTTCGAATTTTTGGTCTGAAAGCTGATTTTTCTAAATGTGTAATTAGGTGATACCAATTATCAAAAGCGGTATGTCCACCAATCCTGATTAGGTTGCGATAATCCAATTGATAAATCAAATGAGGATATGTAAATAGATGGTCATCGGTTGTTACAGCACTATTGTTGTTGCTGGTCCATGAAATCAAATTGGAGTGTAAAAGATTTTGAATGGTAGGAATTGCTAGTCCATTATAAATATTTGATTTGACCAATAATTTTTTCGGGGCATCAATTGAGAAGGTCGATTTTAAAACGGGAATTGTTTGATGGAAGTAAATATGATCATTGGCCCTGAAATTTTTAACACGATACGCACAAATCATTTCTACCTCATCACCAACTTCAATTCCCGGAATAGCGAAAAATAGATCTTTCGTTTTACCAGCGAGTTGGGATTTACTTTCCATCGATTTGATTTCTGAAGATTGAAAATCCAAAATCACTCCATTGCTTTTGATGGTCCTTGCATCCAGAATTTCTATAATCATATCTTCGGATTGCTTGATTCTGAAGAAGGAATGCTCCAATATCCCTTGCTTGGTTAGTATCTTTATCTTTTTTCGAATGGTAATGGTTGTATTTATATAAGACTTCTCTTTATTAATTTTTCGTTTTTCTAAATAAGAAATAATAATGGCATCCTCATGAGACAATGAATCAGGAACCGGTGTCATTACGGGTATTTTATTTTCCCAATTAAAATCTTTTTGTCCAATACACCAAGTGGAGTGGAGCAATATAAACAGAATGATATAGGAGGTTAGCTTCAAATTGATTTAAAGTTTGGGCAGGATAGTAGTTGTGCTCGATTCATTTTCCGATAGCATTAATACTTTTTTAGCGGTCAATAAATTGCTCATTTTTGTAAAACTACTTTTTTTATCTGTGGCATCCAGAAAGATCAATTCGCCATCAACATCAAGAACACAAATCGCATGATTGAATGAAGATATATAAAAAGTGGCTGTCAAGTCATTATTTAGATTCATCAAGCCAAAATAACTTTTGCAATTTAAAAAATTAAGCCCTGCATGTAGCAGGAGTGCGATATCTTTGCAATCTCCAAACTTATAAAATAACACTTTATTTACATTCTCTGGTTGGATCATGTTGAGTCCTGTTTCGTGACCATAGTAGTTGATATGATCTCGAATGTAATTGTAAAATAATACTGCTTTCTCTCTTTTATTGCTTCCTTTTTCAACTATTGCTTCTATTTTATTTCTGGATTCGTCTGACAACTGCATTTGTTTTTCAATAAGGGATAAGTACCAATTTTTGAAATAATCATTTGGATTTTGGTCCTTTGGATGAATCATTAATTTTAAAATGGCCGCTTCCTCGTCATTTGGATTTGAGCTATGTCTGAAATTATAAGCAGACCCAGATGACGAAATTGCTTTGTCCAAGGTGATTGGTTGTGCAGCATCAAATGAAACTTGAAACTGACTTGGGACTTTTATTGATAAATCATGATTTTTAGCCTTGTCAAAATTAAAAGTTGACAAATACATCACCTCATCTCTGATCACTTCATAGATGTATTCCACGTTTGTAGGGATTTTTCCATTTGAGAATTCAAAGCTATAGTTGGTTACAGGATTGTTGACATTGGAGACATCAACATGTATGTTAAGTTTCTTCTTTTTGATTTTACATTTCTTTTTACCGACCCAAAAGTATCCTGTGAATGATCGTAGTTTTTGAGTTTGATCTAATGAAAATTCAACTTGAATTGTATTGGACACGTGATAAGTCTCATAGACTTTGTAGGTCTCCATGTCAACATTGCAAACTACCTGGACCAACTCTTGTGCAGAGGTAAGCTGGAAAAACCAAATGCAAAAAAATACCGACAGTGAAATTCTCATAATCTTAAATTAACTCGTTTCTATTACAAAAAAAAGAGGCAACCACTAAAGCGGTTACCCCTCACACTATGAAACACTATAATTTAATTCGTATTGATAAATGCTTTACAAAAGTGAAACACCTTTGTCAGTTGATGGGAGGATAAATGTTGTTTTGTTTCGTCTTTTTTGAATAAGACAAAACTTCTTGTGTAAATATCGAAAATTCTAATTGTTATTTATAGCAAAAATTATTTTTAACACCTAAATAATTTATAGAAGGTTTATTATCAATGAGTTAGATAAATCAAAAAAAATAAGTCAGGGAAACGACTAATTTTTAATGAGTTGATTATGAATGACATACAGATTTTAAAAAATTGCTAGCTGAAAAAGATTTTGCCGTTCATCCACTGATTCTCAAGGGTTGCCGCGTTTTTTTCATAAAATCGAATGGCTGGTTCATTCCAATCCAGTACTTGCCATTTTACTAGTTTAGCTCCTAATCTTTTCGCTTCTGATAGAAATGCATCGAACAATAATTGACCGATTCCTGATTGTCTATGTATTGCATCTACGACAAAATCTTCGAGATATAGCATCTTTCCTTTCCAAGTTGAATAGGTCATGTAATAGATTGCAATACCAACGACCAAATTGTCTTTTTCAGCAACCAAAACTTGAAAAATGCCTGCGTCCCAGTCATTATAATAATCCGCTAATGTCGCAGTGACCGCTTCTGGTTCCTTTTCATAAGTCGCCAACTGCTTGACCATATTATATATTTGTGGAATATCTAAACGTTCTGATTTTCTGATAGTTACCTTCAAATTTTTTGATTTTATTGAGATTTTTTTTGATATGTTTCATATATGCAAATGAAAGATGTTTTGTGTTTACGGATTCACTTCAAATTAATCAGAAAATATCTTTTGATTTGGAGAAGAAAAACCTATCTTTGCACACGCTTTCAGGAAGCACCTTTAATTTTTTTAGAAGATGCTGAAAATTAAGCGATAATATCAGATTCACGAAATCTTTTTAATTAAAAATAATTTATCCGAATGCCTACTATTAATCAACTTGTTCGTAAAGGCAGAAAAGTAATAAAGATGGCGAGTAAATCTCGTGCATTGGATTCATCTCCTCAGAAACGTGGAGTTTGTACTCGTGTTTATACGACTACTCCTAAGAAACCAAACTCTGCATTACGTAAAGTTGCTAAGGTAAGATTGACCAACGGAATCGAAGTAATTGCTTATATCCCTGGTGAAGGTCACAACTTACAAGAGCACTCAATTGTACTTTTAAGAGGTGGTAGAGTAAAAGATTTACCAGGTGTAAGATACACTGTTGTAAGAGGAGCATTGGATACGGCTGGTGTGCAAGATCGTACGCAGAGCCGCTCAAAATACGGAACGAAAAGACCAAAGAAATAATTTAGACCATGCGTAAAAGAAAGCCTAAAGTTCGAGTTGTACACCCTGACCCACGTTATAATGACGTGATGATTACTCAGTTTGTCAACAACCTAATGATGTCTGGAAAGAAATCAACTGCATTCGCTCTTTTCTATGAAGCAATGGATATTGTAAAAGAAAAAAGTGGTGAAGAAGATGAACACGCAGTTTGGAAAAAAGCATTAAACAATGCAATGCCACAATTCGAAGTAAGATCAAAAAGAGTTGGTGGATCAACTTTCCAAATTCCAGTTGAATTGAAAGGAAAGAGAAAGATGTCTGTAGGTATGAAGTGGTTGATCCGCTTCGCAAGAGCAAGATCTGGAAAAGGTATGGCTGAGAAACTAAGTGCAGAAATTTTGGCTGCATCAAAAGGGGAAGGAGCTGCTGTTAAGCGTAAAGAAGATACGCACAAAATGGCAGAATCTAACAGAGCATTTGCACACTATAGAGTGTAATTATTTAATAAATTATTTAGTCTTTTTTAGAAACTTATCATGGCAATAGATTTAAAATTCACGAGAAATATTGGAATCGCAGCTCACATTGATGCTGGGAAGACCACTACCACTGAGCGTGTTTTGTACTATACTGGTATGAGTCACAAAATCGGTGAGGTGCACGATGGTGCAGCAACGATGGATTGGATGGAGCAAGAGCAAGAGAGAGGAATTACAATCACATCTGCAGCAACTAAGACAAGCTGGAAATGGAAAGATCAGCAATTCCCAATGAATATCATCGATACTCCTGGGCACGTTGATTTTACTGTTGAAGTAAACAGATCTCTTAGAGTTTTGGATGGTTTAGTTTTCTTATTCTGTGCAGTTTCTGGTGTTGAGCCACAATCTGAAACTAACTGGAGACTAGCTGATAATTATAAAGTTCCAAGAATTGGATTCGTTAACAAGATGGACCGTTCTGGTGCTGATTTCTTTTCTGTTGTTAAAGATGTAAAAGAAAAGTTAGGTTCGGATGCTATTCCTTTACAAGTGCCAATAGGTGCGGAAGAAAACTTCAAAGGAGTAGTTGACTTGATCACTAACAAAGCGATCGTTTGGAATGACGATGACATGGGAATGACTTTCGAAGAAATTCCAATTCCAGATGATTTAAAAGATACAGTTTTAGAATGGAGAGAGAAGTTGTTGGAAGCAGTTGCTGAATACGACGAAACTTTGATGGAGAAATTCTTCGAAGATCAAGATTCTATCACTGAACAAGAAATGATTAATGCAGTAAGAGGAGCAGTATTGGACAATAAATTTGTTCCAATGATGGCTGGATCTGCATTTAAAAATAAAGGAGTTCAAGCAGTACTAGATGCAGTTTGCGCATTCTTGCCTTCTCCGTTAGACATTGAAGCTGTAAAAGGAATCAATCCAAAGAACGATGAGGAAGTTTCAAGAAAGCCTTCTGTTGACGAGCCATTTTCAGCACTAGCATTTAAGATCGCTACGGACCCTTATGTTGGTCGTTTAGCATTCTTCCGTGTATACTCTGGAAAATTACCTGCTGGATCATACATCTACAATACACGTTCTGGAAATAAAGAACGTATTTCTAGAATCTACCAAATGCACGCGAACAAGCAAAACCCAATCGATGTGGTTGAAGCAGGTGACATCGCTGCAGGTGTAGGTTTCAAAGACATCAGAACTGGAGACACACTTTGTGATCCGGATCACCAGATTGTTTTTGAAAGTATGGTATTCCCTGATCCGGTAATCGGGGTTGCTATTGAACCTAAAACTCAAAAAGATTTAGATAAGTTAGGAATGGCTTTGGCAAAATTGGCTGAAGAGGATCCAACTTTCAAAGTAAGATACGATGAAGACACCAACCAAACTGTTATCAGTGGAATGGGGGAGCTTCACTTGGAAATTATCGTTGACCGTTTGAAAAGAGAATTCAAAGTTGAATGTAACCAAGGGGAACCACAAGTAACCTACAAGGAAGCATTGACACAAATGGTAACTCATAAAGAACGTTTGAAGAAGCAATCCGGTGGATCTGGTTTGTTCGCACAAATCGAATTCGATATGGGTCCTGCTGATGAAGAATTCTTGGACAGCGAAGATTTCAAATCTGGTAAGAAGAAATTACAGTTTGAAAATTCTATCAAAGGTGGATCTGTTCCTAAGGAATACTTCCCATCAATTGAAAAAGGATTTATCGCGATGATGGAAAATGGAATCCTTGCTGGATATGGAATCGATTCTTTAAAAGTTAGACTTTTTGATGGTGCTACTCACGCCGTGGATTCAAAACCGATCGCATTCGAATTAGCTGCGAAAGAAGGTTTTAAAGCTGCTGCACATAAAGCTAAACCAGTTTTATTGGAGCCTATCATGAAGCTTGAAATTATTACTCCTGAAGAGTTTACTGGAAACGTTATCGGTGACTTAAATCGTCGTCGTGGTTTACCAAAAGGTCAAAATCCTCGTCCAGGTGGTGCTGTTGCAATTTCTGCAGATGTACCTTTATCTGAGATGTTCGGTTATGTAACGGATTTAAGAACCATTACTTCTGGTAGAGCCAACTCAACAATGGAATTTTCTCACTATGCTGCTGCACCTAAAAATGTTGCTGAAAAAGTAATCGCAGACGCAAAAGGAGAAGTAAACGTATAAGAACCTTATTAGGCGAACCGTAAAAAGTTCGCCTAATTTATTATAAAAACATTCATAGGGTTATGAATCAAAAAATTAGAATAAAACTCCGCTCTTACGACCATAATTTGGTTGACAAGTCAACGGAGAAAATCGTGAAAACGGTTCGGAACAGCGGCGCTGTTGTTACCGGTCCGATTCCGCTGCCCACTAAGAAGAAGATTTTTACAGTCTTGCGCTCGCCGCACGTCAACAAAAAATCACGTGAGCAGTTTCAGTTGCGTACTCATAAACGCTTAATTGAAATCTATACACCTACGCAAAAAACCGTAGATGCCTTATCCAAATTGGAACTGCCAAGTGGAGTAGATATTCAAGTCAAGTTGACGTAAGTAACTCAAAATTAAATAATGCTGCATCGCCGTTTTTTTAGATAGCAGCTTTTGAAATAAAATATTGGAACCTGTGCACTTAATGTTAGTTAAGACATAATGGGCGTATTGGTACCTGTTTAATAAACTATTTAAATCTATTATATCAATGAATGGTTTAATTGGTAAGAAAGTCGGAATGACTAGCGTCTTTGACGAAGCCGGCAAAAATGTTTCTTGTACTTTAGTTGAGATGGGACCTTGCGTCGTTACTCAAGTCAAGACAGAAGAAACAGATGGTTACAACTCTTTACAAATCGGATTTGGTGATGCCAAGCCTAAGAACACACCGTCAAGTATGATGGGACACTTCGATAAAGCAGGTACAACTCCAAAACGAAAAGTAATGGAATTCCGCAACTTCAATGTTGTAGAAAAGAAATTGGGAGATATCATTAAAGTAGAAGAAGTCTTCGCTGAAGGTGATACCATCTCTGCAATTGGAACAAGTAAAGGAAAAGGTTTCCAAGGGGTTGTTAAGCGTTACAACTTTAAAGGGGTTGGTGACGCAACTCACGGACAACACAATAGACAACGTGCTCCTGGTTCAATCGGTGCCGCTTCTTACCCAGCAAAAGTATTCAAAGGAATGCGCATGGGTGGACGTACTGGTGGCAAAAGAGTAAAAGTGAAAAACTTGAAAGTTGTAAAATTATTTCCTGATAAGAATTTAATCCTAGTAAAAGGTGCAATTCCTGGTCACAAAGGATCATTCGTAATCTTAGAAAAATAACATCAGATGAAACTAGATGTATTAAATATCCAAGGAAGTTCAACAGGACGCTCAGTCGATCTTCCTGATGAAGTTTTCGGAATTGAACCAAACGAACACGCAGTTTACCTTGCTGTGAAGTCGTACTTGGCTGCTCAAAGACAAGGAACGCACAAAGCAAAGGAAAGAGGTGAAATCAAAGGTTCAACTAGAAAAATCAAGAAGCAGAAAGGTACGGGTACAGCACGTGCAGGTAGTATCAAGTCTCCTATCTTTAAAGGTGGAGGTAGAATATTCGGACCACGTCCTCGTAAGTACTCTGTTAAATTGAATAAGAAGGTTAAGACGTTGGCAAAAAAGTCAGCTTTAACCAGCAAAGCAATCTCTGGGAAAATCAAAATATTGGAAGATTTTACTTTTGACAATCCAAAAACAAAAGAATTACAAACAATTCTTAACAATTTGGACACGAAGAAAGTAGTCTTGGTGACTGGAGAATATGATAGAGCTTTACATTTATCTGGTAGAAATATCAAAGGTTCAATTGTTACAAAAGCAAATGAATTAAATACCTATCAGGTGATGAGAGCAAACACGTTAATATTGACGGAGAGCGCTGTTGCTCAGATGAAAGAAAAATTAGCATAAACTTAATTAGTTATGGCTCAAAATATTTTATTAAAACCAATTATCACTGAAAAAGCGGAAGCACTTTCCGAAGGTAATAACAAGTATAGCTTTTTGGTTCACAAGAAGTCTACAAAGTTAGATATCAAGAAAGCGATTGAAGAAAAGTACAGTGTAAAAGTGGCACGTGTAAATACATTGATTATGCCTTCAAAAGCAAAAAGTAGAAACACAAAGTCACGTGTATTAATAGGTAGAGTACCTTCTTACAAAAAAGCGATTATCAGCCTGAAAGATGGTGAAACAATCGACTTCTTTGGAGATGTTTAATTGACAATGTAAACTGTAAAGAAAATGCCAGTAAAAAAATTCAAACCGGTAACTCCGGGAACTCGTTTTAGAGTTGGAAATACTTACGAAGAAGTTACAACCAACAAACCTGAAAAGAGCTTGACAACAAGTATCAAAAGAACAGGTGGTCGTAATAACTCAGGTAAAATGACCGTACGTAACAGAGGTGGTGG
>CALFWW010000233.1 GCA_937928575.1 uncultured Saprospiraceae bacterium
TCCAGCAATAAGTAGATAAATAGATTCAAAAAATCTGTAATGCTTACTTAGATGGGGAAAATATTTCTCCTCAAAAATTTTCTCGGAATTGACAGGTTGTTGCTGTTGTTGTTGTTCGAAGCCTTCTATTGGAATCAATTCGTTGATATTAACTGTGTAACTGGTAGGACTGTAACTCATAAAATGGGATGGAATATTATCTTTATCAATATGTGTAGATGAAATGTTACCAGTCTTAAATTCAACAGAAATAACTAAAGTAAAAGTAATTAGACTTTTGATGATTTCTTCGTTTTTAATGAATTCATCAGAAAGTGCATTATATATCTTTTCAAAATTATCCAAGAAAAATACAATCGTTCTGAGATTTACTTCATTGATATCATTAAGTATTTTAAGTATAAAATTTTCATGTTTTAATAAAAATTCTCTAAAACCATTTTCGTATCTCGTATTTATAATGTTATGTAGTACTTTTGGTAAGTCTAATTGAAAATTAATGACTCTTCCAATTAATTTTTCTTTGATATTTGAGTATGCTTGTCTTTCAGATTCGTTAATCTTACTTTCGTCTCCAATGAAAAGCAATTTTATTTTTTTATGTTCAATAAAAGTTGTATTCACAAATCCTAATAATTCATGAATACTATATTTATCACTTTTTCTTTCTAAGTCATCTAAACAAATAATTACATCCTTGAAGCTGAGTACATTCTCTACCTTCAAATTTTTTCTGCTAAAGACACTGCCAAAAGAGTCTATTAATTTCGAAGCCCCTGGAAATTTAAGATCGGCTGGATATTTTGCTACTTCTAAAAGGAGTTTGGCTGGAATGTATTTGTCTAATTTTTTTAAATATGAATATTTTGCAAGCAAAATTTGGGTCATAATTTCTTCTTCGCTTTTCACTCCATTTAGAGACACATAAACGAATTTTTTTTCTGCCTTTTTTTCAACAACTTTTTTTAACTCATTTTTCAAGAAATAAGTTTTACCAGTTCCCCACTTCCCGTTAATTAACAATGCATAGTCAGTATCTTTCTTATTAGCGTAATCAACAATCAAAGTCTTAATTGAATCGTTTCCCATTTATTTCGTGTTTAGTTTGATATTAAAGATTTCATACATAAAACATTCATAAGAAACAAAGGGTTCCAATTTTACTTCTGAAGTCGAATATATAGACAAGTTTGCGGGAGGCCCGTCGTTATGTGGAGGATGAAGGAACGATCTCGCGATTAGCGAGTCGAGTACGACAGTACTCGAAGTGAGTGAACCGCGAAAGCGGGCTTATTGAGAATTTAATTCTTCGTAGAGCATTTATAGCGACTTGATTTTTTGAATACTTTTTCACCTGCCTGCTGGCAAAGGCAGGTCTAAGGAAAAAGTATTGCCCGTCTGGCGAAGACAAAGTATAAAGCAAGTAGGATAATAAAATGCTGACTAGCATTAGTAGTTTAAAAAACATGTACTTAAGATTTATCACATTCACCGATAAATATACCCGCTAAATATCTCCCCACACTTAAATTCATTCCTACCTCGAGTCAACCTAACAAAACAATCCCCATCCACCAAATTTGCCAAATCCCCAGAACCATTTCCAGGTTTCGGTGTAGCCAACAACTTCCCATCATCAGCATAAGACAACTTCGCAACCAAAAAATAATCCAAGTCAGGTTTGAACGTGAAGTCTTCAGTGAGGATGGCTTTTGGGCGTGTGATCGGAGGGAGACCAAGTGAGACATTTAACCAATCGAGGAAATAAACTTGTGTACACATGAAAGACGATACTGGGTTACCAGGCAATGCAAACACGGTGCACCCATCTGGATGTGAACCAAACCAAAACGGCTTGCCAGGACGTTGAGCGACTTTGTGGAAATGCTTTTCAACACCGACTTTTGCTAGTGCTTCAGGTAAGAAATCGAATTTCCCTTTAGAGACACCGCCGCTTAAAATGAGGACATCGAACGTGTTGATGTAGTCTTTTAGTTTATTGACTATTTCATCTAAATCGTCATTGAGGTGAGCGGTTTCGACTTTGACGCCGATTGCTTTTAGGGTAGATTCAATTCTGTAAACATTGCTTTTACGGATTTGATGCGCGAGGGGTTGTTGGTTGATGTCTACTAATTCGTCACCAGTGCTGATGATAAGGATAGATGGTAATTTAGAAACTAAAACTTCAGCTCTTCCGATGGATGCACCGACACCAATTTCAGCAGGAGAGAGTTTGGTGAATTCAGAGATGAGTGGATCTCCTTGTTGTCGATCACTACCTTTGGTGTGGATATTTTGACCCTGTTTGAAATCAACATTGATAGTCGCGGTTCCATTTTCAATTGTTAAATCTTCGTAACGAATAACGGTGTCTGTATTGTTGGGTAAAATAGAGCCGGTCATTACTTCAAGACAATTTGTATTATTTTCTAATGTCATTTGAGGAGCACCCGCTGCAGCGACTCCTTCAATTTTGAGTGCGGTGTTTTTTTGAACGCCATTAAATAACACGGCAATTCCATCCATCGTCACTCGATTATAAGGAGGGAGATCTCGGTCTGCGGACCAATTTTCTCGCAAAACTCTACCGATCCCTTTTTGTAAAGGAATGTATTCGGAGCCAAAATCTTTTTTGTGTTGAAGTACGATTTGGTATGCTTCGTCAAATGATATCATCCGCCTATGGTTGCCATTGATTCTGAAACTGGAAAATTTTTATTTCTATTCTGCTCTGCTTCATGTCCGTCTTTTGCTCGATGATTCAAGGCTTCTTGTAAAGCTATTATCAGGTCTTCATCCGTTGCACCTGCTCTCATGAGATCCCGAATATTGAATACACCATTGTCATACAAACAAGTTTTTAATGTTCCTTGTGGTGTCAAACGAATTCGATTGCAAGTACCACAGAAAGTACGGGAATAGGCTGCGATAATTCCGAAAGTCCCTTTAAAGTTCGGGATTTGATAATTCATGGAAGTGGAGAAAGCCGGATCTTTTAACTTCTGAATATCCGCATATTTTGTTTTGATGTGCTCTAAAATCGTTTTGTGTGACCAAAAAGTTGGATTGCCTTGCCCTTTCGTACCATTAAAAGGCATTTCTTCAATGAAACGAACATCAACTGGAAAATCTTTCGCTAATTCTAACATTGTTATTACATCTTCCGTGTTTTTGCCATCCATCACTACCATGTTGATTTTTACTTGGATATTCGCAGCAATCAAAGCATGCATCGCTTCCATCACTTTATCCAAATCATCCCGACGTGTAATTTCATGAAATCGTTTTTTATCCAAACTATCCAAACTCAAATTAATTGAATTTATTCCCAATGCTTTTAATTTTGGAATCTTATCAATCAACAAAGTACCATTGGTGGTGATGTGGATTTTTTTGATTGCTGGAATGGCTGAAATGCTTTCCAAAAACTGCATCATATCTTTTCGTAGGAAGGGTTCGCCACCTGTAATTCTGATTTTGGAAATGCCTTGATTGGCGAAGATGGTCGTCACCCGCAATATCTCCTCAAAGGTCAATAAATCATTTTTAGGGAGATAGTTGATCCCTTCTTCGGGCATGCAATAGAAGCAACGTAAATTACAACGATCGGTCACTGCCAAGCGCATGTAATTGATTTCCCTTCCGTGATTGTCGAGTAACATGTTTGAAAGATACGCAATAAATAAATCTTTTCACTACATTTATTTTTGGTAATTTGCTACAAATCGAGTCGGTGCAAATAGAATTAATCATCTTATTTTTTGTGGTCGCTTTTGTCTATTCTTCCGTAGGTTTCGGAGGAGGAAGTAGCTATCTGGCGATCTTGGCGATGTGGTCACTAGATTATCAAATGCTTCGTTTAATGGCGTTGATTTGTAATATTGTGGTGGTAACGGGTGGCTCTTTTTTATATTGGAGAAATGGGTATTTGAAGTGGAAAAAAATTGTTCCACTTATATTGCTTTCCATTCCTGCTGCATTTTTGGGTGGTTATTTAAGGTTGACCGAAACAACTTATTTTATTTTATTAGGCATTACTTTATTTTTTGCAGCGATTGCACTTTGGTTTAAAAGAACGGAAAACGAAGAGATTGTAAATGGCGAAAAAATGAAACCAATTTCGAGTGGATTTATAGGTGGTGGTATTGGATTTTTATCTGGTTTGGTTGGAATTGGTGGAGGTATATTTTTATCTCCAACTTTGCATTTGATGAATTGGGATAAGGCGAAAGTAATTGCAGCAACTGCGAGTTTTTTTATTTTGGTCAATTCGATTGCTGGTATAACAGGACAGTTACAACATGTGTCATTTAATGAGTTAAACTTCCCCCTAATTGGTGGCTTAATAATAGCTGTATTTTTAGGAGGTCAGTTAGGATCAAGAATTGGGATTGTAAAATTTGATCCATTAATTTTAAGACGCGTAACTGCAGTGTTGGTTTTGCTGGTTAGTTTGCGAATTTTTTGGAAATATATTGCGATATAGATCTTGCGCTTGTTCCTGAATTAAAATTCAATGGAAAAATTAAAATCATTTTGGATACGCGATAAAATTATAAAATGAAAATAAAAATAATAGCTTACGGTATTGCAAAGGATATTCTTCAGACAAAGGAAATGTCTTACGAGTTGAATGATGATTCATCTATCGGGAATTTGAAAAATGTATTGTTAGAAAAGTATCCGAAATTTGAAGCGTTGGCTTCTTTACGATTTGCGGTGGGTGAGGAGTATCAAGATGATGAGTTTGTTTTGGAAGAGGGGAGTGAGGTGGTTATTATTCCTCCGGTTTCTGGGGGCTGAGTTCGCTGGCTGTTACGCGGAGTTTCGCAAAGGAGCGCGGAGTTTCGCGGAGTTGAGTTTGTGGCTGTTTACGCGGAGATTCGCAAAGGACCGCGGAGTTTCGCGGAGTTGAGTTTGTGGCTGTTACGCGGAGATTCGCAAAGGACCGCGGAGTTACGCGGAGTTGAGTTTGTGGCTGTTACGCGGAGATTCGCAAAGGACGGCGGAGTTTCGCAGAGTTGAGTTCGTGGCTGTTACGCGAAGATTCTCAAAGTTTCGCAAAAGTTTGCGGAGAATCGCAGAGTTGATTTAAAATAAATAACTTTATCTATTTTTGAAAAAGAACTTTTTTATAACAGAAAACTTAAATTCAAATGACTAGAGAAAACGAAATTTCAAATATCATAATAGGTTGTGCAATCGAGGTTCATAAAGCACTTGGGCCTGGATTGTTAGAATCTGCTTATCAAGAATGTCTACTACATGATTTGAAAGAAATAGGATTGAATGTTAGAAAAGAGGTCGTTTGTCCAATTGTATATAAAGGTGTGACATTGGATCATGGTTATAGAATCGATTTATTAGTTGAGGATAAAGTTGTAGTTGAATTGAAAACAGTCGAATCATTTACTTCTGTCCATAGAGCACAAGTTTTGACTTATTTGAAATTGGGAAATCATCAATTGGGGCTTCTCATTAATTTCCAAACTTCACTTTTAAAGAGTGGAATTAAAAGAATAGTCAATACTTCAAATTATAATACCGACTCGGTTTCATAAAACATAAAGTAAATAGGTCTTTGCGCAACTTCGCGTAATAGTTAAAAAATAGGATCGTTAGGACGCGGGATTAATTAAAAATGTAAAATTAAAATAGGATCGTCAGGACGTGGGATTAATTAAAATTGTAAAATTAAAATAAGATCGTTAGGTTGTGGGATTAATTAAAAATGTAAAATAGGACGACCAATGCGTAAAGGGACGTGTACACACGTGTTGAGGATGCGTAAAGGTCGTCCTATTTATAATTTTACATTTTCAATTTTTAATTGAAAAAAATGGAAATAAAAATATACAACAACCCGATCAATGTCGAGGAAGTAGAGCAATACGTCTATGATCCAAACTGTGGAGGTATCGTCACTTTTATTGGGACGGTCCGAAATTCAACAAAAGGGAAGAACGTTGTTAGATTAGAATTTGAAGCTTATGTGCCGATGGCGATAAAGGAATTAAATAAAATCGCGGAGACAATCATGGAGAAATGGCCAGTAAAAAAATTGGCGATTCATCATCGGATCGGAAATCTGGAAATAGGTGAAGTCGCAGTAGCGATTGCAATTGCATGTCCGCATCGCAAAAATGCCTTTGAAGCATGCGCATACGCGATTGATACCTTGAAAGAAACGGTACCAATTTGGAAAAAAGAAATTTTTGAAGATGGGGAAGTGTGGGTATCAGCGCACCCTTAATTTTGGTCGTTAATCTTCAATACTGCTGACAAATCTTAGAAAATTCATCTCCTCAATACATTTACTGAATGCATCCTCGAAAGAAAAATCTATATTTTCTATTTTGATTAATTCTCGATTGGTCAACGTAACTCTGTGAATATCATTGACTATCTGCTCCACAGCAAAGTTCAATTCTCCAATTATCATCTTTTGTGGGCAAGCGTTATTTTCTGTAAACCTCATATCTCTCAGATTTTAATTTGTTGCTTAATAGTATTCGGAATAGTAATGGGTTTGTTGCGTAGAAGGGGGACATTTTTAGACTGACTTTGGCTTCAAGACCCTAAGGTCGCTACGCTCCATTACTGTATGACCCCTACGCTTTTATACCGTTGGCACTTTAAGACTGCTTCTAGTAGGGGTTATGAAAAAAAGTTCAATTCAAACTTCTTGTTCTCGCAAGTTTGAATTGAACTTGTCGTTCTCATAAATTAGAATTGAACTTCTTGTTTTATACAGATTGAACCCCAAAATGGCTGTTATCTATGAGAAAAATTTATCGATATCTGCGTTGAAAAGCCCTGTCTGCTTGGCGCAGTCAGGCAGGCTCACCGTAACTAAGGCTATGTTTACGTTTTTCGCCTTAATCTCAAT
>CALFWW010000234.1 GCA_937928575.1 uncultured Saprospiraceae bacterium
AAAAATGTATAATTATTTTCTTATACAAATTGTATTCTAAAATGGCGGAAATTATATAGAAGAAAAATTTATTGAGATCAAGACGGAAAACGCAGACATAGCCTTAGTCACCGCGCTGGCTTGCATTGCAAAAGTACATGATTTATTTCCAACGCTGATATCGATAAATTTTTCTTATTGAATACCGCCATTTTAGGATTCATTTTGTATTACTTCGATATTTTGAAAATTTTACAGAAATAAAGAAACTCATTCACAACAAGTCGGAATGAGTTTCTATCAAAAATTATAATCGAATTATGAATTTAATTTCGGCGCTCAACTTTCATTGGTTTTGATTTCGGTGTCGGATTAGATGAAGGAGTCGAAGTAGTCGTTCCTTGTGGTGCTGGATAACAATTAGCTCCATAAAAATAACCTTGATTCCAGCCATATCCGTAATTATTCCAAGGATCGTATTGATCGAAATAAGAAGTATTATTTCTATAAAATCCAGTGGACAAGGAGGACGCAATCCAAATGTTGCGATCTGCACGTCTTTGCAGCTTTATTATTTTTGCTTGTTCGCGGTCGGTAATCACTCCGTCCTTGTTGGCTTTTAGGATGACCTTCTCAATCCGTGCTTGTTCGCGCATTAAATCTCTTGCGTCGAAGTAACTGATCTTTCCAAAACGATACCCGTTTTCGATACTTATTTTTTGATCCACTAAAACATTCAATATGGTGTTCGCTTGAGTGGTTGTTGCTAATCCTACAAAAAGAAGTGCAACCATTATTAATCTAAATTTCATGATAATTATTATTTGGTTACTAAATATGTGTACCCTTATGATGGAAGAACCTTCAAAAAGACACTACAGATTACGATTCTTAACCATTAGTTAACCAAATGATGGAAATTACGTTAAAATTCAATATAAAATATTAACAATAATATCATTTGCAGAATATATAATTGCAGCAATGCTGTTTTAATTTCTAATAAATAACCTAAACAATTCAGTAAAATTGGTGCTTTAGAATTAATTGAAAACCAACCAATAGACGGCTATCCTTAATAAAAATACCTCAACTACATAATTGTAACAGTTCATTTACAGATGTATTAATCACTTACTTCTTTATTCTAAAAAAAACTTCTTGGACAATCATCCATTAAAACTTTTCTCTTTGTCATAATAACCAGTATCTTTTTACTAATAACAATCTTGTTTAGCTTTGCGTTATATTCTTAAACAAGCACCATTATGAAAAACGTATTTTTTATTTTTCTTTGCTACGCTTTTATTTTTTCTTGCAATACCAGCAATAAAACAGCTGTAGAAACTCCCACTTCAAAAGACATTGTCATTCCCGATAAAAAAGACAGTAGTATTTCAGATTTAGATGATGACCCGGTTTTTTATTTGCACAGAGAATCTTGTCGTGGACCTTGTCCCGGATATACTTATACCATTTTTAAAAGTGGAAAAGTAGATTACTTCGGTCAAAGAAATGTAGATCGACTTAACAATCATATTGCGGAAATGGATATGGCAACTTTGACTGCACTCAAGAAAGCAGCAAATGATATAGGTTACAAAAATATGGAGGATACCTATAATAATCCTAACATGGCCGATATCCCAAGATGGACTGTAAAATTTGAAGAGAAATCAATTAAGTTTACGGAGAATTTAGCACCAAAAGAACTAACCGAATTTTGTAAAAAAATGGATGCTACGATAGATGCTTTAAAATGGGAAAAAATAGACGAATGAATCGTAATTTATCAAGTCGTTTCCCACTCAGTCAATTAGCACGAGAAAAAGGAATCGAAAATTTGAATGCTTTACTTGGATTTGTCCAACAACTCCCTTACGGACGCAATACAAATAGAGCAGACCTAGATTTGGTACTCCATGAAAAAAAAGGAACTTGTTCTTCCAAACATGCTTTCGTCAAAAAAATTGCAGAAGAAAATGGTTGGCATGACATCGAACTCATTATCGGCATCTACAAGATGAATCACGTCAATACGCCAAATATTGGATCGACCATCATTGATAACGGACTTGATTTTATTCCCGAAGCACATTGTTATTTAAAAATTGGAGAAGAGCGACTGGATATTACCACTCCTAATTCAAGCTTTGAAAACCTATCAGATGATGTACTGGAAGAACATAAAATAAAGGCAGCACAAGTCAATACTTTCAAAGTTGAATTACACCAAAATTTTATCAAAAATTGGATTGCTGAAAATGAGATGAAAAATTCTTTTGAAGAAATTTGGGCGATTAGAGAAAGGTGTATCGAGAAGTTAAGTGGGCGGTAGTTTTTTTACCACATATTTTTTCCACATAGTTTTACCACATAAGACAATTAAGAAATTTCACATAAGGCACAAAAGTTATCGTCTTTAAAAATACAGCTAACAAAAAAAAGAAACGAATAAAGAAGTGCTGAATTACAGAAACCTAAATACCAATTTGAAGGATTTTGGTGTCTTTCAAAAAGTAGTTGAATAAAAATCCTTATTTATTTTCGTTGTTGTTAAAATATATTCTTTAACTTTAGTACCCTTGGTAATTGCTTGCCCCACAAGCTAATTTCAATAAAAACTGAACCCAATAAAATGACAAAAATAAATTTCGTCTTCCTGATTGCTGTAACCATTTTTTTATGCTGCCTTTATGCATGCAAAGAGGACGACGGATTATCAGTACAAGAATGCACACCACAACCCTCCTTCACCACTTTTGTAGAAGGAAAACAACAACGTGTTGGCGATGTGGATGCAGGACGCAATTTTCTATTGTATGGAGACTATGTCAGCTCAGGAGTTCCCTATGATGTTTACTTAGCCGTGTTCGGGCCTGACAATGAAAATATTTTGGAACGCACTGGTGACAATGCAGTTGTACGATATGATTTTTCTGCTGTCGACGCACCCAATGGTGCTCGTGTCATTGCACCTAATTGTTTGCAATGTCATGCGAGTACGATTAATGGAGAATTTGTAATGGGGCTTGGAAATGCGGGAGCAGATTTTACAGCAGATCAAAGTGGTCAGCTTCCATTAGTGGATGCGGTGATATTTGGTCAATACGGAGATGGCTCACCGGAATGGGAAGCCTATCAACCTTTTCGATTGGCAACTGCAGCAACAGCTCCATATTTGGTTGCCGATGTAAGAGGTGCCAACCCTGCTGATAAATTAGCAGCCGTATTATCTGCACATCGCGATGCCAACACTTTAGTTTGGAATGAAACTCCTGCTTATGAAATTCCACAAGAATTAATTCCGACAGATGTGCCGCCATGGTGGGTATTGAAAAAGAAAAATGCAATGTTTTATTCTGCATTAGGCAATGGTGATTTTTGTCGTTTCTTAATGGGATCTAGTTTGTTGACGATGGCCAATGATTCGACTGCACAACAGTTGGATGATAAATTTCCTGACTTGTTAGCTTACTTATATACTTTGGAACCACCAGTCTATCCAGAAAATATTAACAATACAATTGCAGAAGAGGGGAAAGCTATTTTTGCTGAAAATTGTCAAGAATGTCATGGAACTTATGGTACTGAAGCATCCTTTCCTAATTTACTGGTCGATCTACAGAGAATAGGTACGGATCCATTGTTAGTAGAAGGATACCAAGGTACTCATTATGAATACATGGTCAATTGGTTTAACAATGGCTGGTTTGGACAAGATCCAAATGGTGGACAATTGGTTGCTAGAAATGGGTATCTCGCTCAACCATTAGATGGGATTTGGGCATCCGCTCCGTATTTACATAATGGCTCCGTTCCGACCTTAGAAGATTTATTGAATAGCAGTCAGCGACCTACTTACTGGAAACGTTCTTTTAATACCTCCGATATTGATTTTGAAAAAGTCGGATGGAACTATACAGTAGAAACTTCAAAAGTGGATAGTGATACTTATGATACGACCAAAGAAGGATATGGCAATCAGGGTCATTATTTTGGTGATAATTTATCATCTACCGAGCGATCTGCACTAATTGAATATTTGAAAACACTTTAACACAAATTTTTTCCCTAAACAACCCCAATTATGAGAAAGCACTTTTTTTCTGCAACAACTTGTTTACTTTTTTTATTCTTTACTTCGAGTTTACAAATTCAACCAACTACCCACGAGCAATGTTCAGGGGATCAATTGTTAGCGGATCTGGTTATTGATCAAAAGAATGACGTTCAATCCGTTGTATATTTACTAAATGACGTCCCTTATAATGGTACTGCCGTCCGACACATGGATGGAGCGGAATCTTGTATTTTATATATCATTGAAAACGGAGTCATTGTCAAGAGATGGGGCTTTTTTAGTAATGGTATATTATCTCGAGAGGAATATTTTAAAGATGGATTACCGCATGGTCTTAGTATCCAGTATTTTGAAAATGGGCAAAAAGCATTAGAAACCAATTACAAAAGTGGTGTTCTGCATGGCAACGCTAATAAATACGCTAAGGATGGAAGTACATTGCGAGTTGCTAAATATAATTTAGGTAATTTGATATCTGAAAAATTTTAGTATTTATAGAATGTAGTTTGCAATTTAATGGTATGACACGATTGATTCAATTTTTATCTACGACAATTATCTTTATAACAATATATAGTTGCTCGAATAATTCAGCACCACTTCCTACCGATACGACCCCACTCCTTTTTACTGATACCCCACCCATTATAGATGGTCTTGCAACAGATGCTTGCTGGAATGATATTGATTGGCAACCGATGGATCAGAAATGGATTGGACCTGATTATACTCCTGAAGATTTTACTGGAAAATTTAAATTGAGGTGGTCACCTGATTTTATTTACATCATTGCAGAAATCAGAGATGATCAATTAATTGATATTTATCCAGACGGTCTAAACCGCTATTGGGATGATGATTGTGTCGAAATATTTATCGACGAAGATCGGTCAAAAGGAAATCACTTAAAAAGTTACAATGCTTTTGCTTATCATATCGGTTTAGATTATCAAGTCGCAGATTATGGGATTGATGAAATGCCGCATTACTACAATGATCATGTAGAAACAGTCCGTACCCAAAATGGAGATATCTATACTTGGGAAATGAAAATGAAAGTATTTGATGATACGTTCGTATATAATCAACAAAATACACCCGTAAAATTAGAAGCAGGAAAAGAGATCGGTTTCGCCATCGCCTATTGTGATAATGATACTACTGACAGTCGTGAAAATTTTATTGGTTCGATCTTCATTCCTGGAGAGGACAAAAATCAAGGGTATAAAGATGCTGGTGTTTTTGGAAGTTATACTTTGGTGAAGTAAGGTTGTTTTCTTTTTTCACCATTTAAGATTTTTAAACACATAAGACACTTAAGTTATCGTCCACTCGTGAAAAAACTTTTGTGTCTTACGTGGTTATTAAATACGATGGATTTTTAAACACATAAGACACATAAGAGGGGGCACATAAGACACTTAAGTTATCGTCCACTCGTGAAAAAATTATGTGTCTTTTCTCGCGTGTTTAGATCACTTAAGTGTCTTATGTGGTAAAATTGCTATAACAAATTTTCATGAAAAACAACTGCATCCGTTTCCTGATTTTCGCATGTCTCGGTGTCACCACAGAAATTCACTTCACCGCATTTTCAAAATTTCTAGATAACCGTTATTCAACATCCGAGCTACTTCGATTGGAAGGACACTCCTATGTTTGGATGATTTTTATCTATGGAACTGCTGCTTTTTTGATTCCTATTGGCTACAACTTAGTCAAAAAGCTTCCACTCATCGGTAGATTGGTTGCATACATGCTTGGCATTTTTGTCATTGAGTATATCGCTGGATTTATGTTGGAGATGACGACAGGTAGCTGCCCGTGGGAATACACCAATGCCTGGAACATATCCGGCTACATCAGGTTAGATTATTTTCCTTTTTGGATGGTGTTTGGGTTTATTTTGGAAAAAGTGCATCTGTGGGTAGATCGTGTTTTAAACACATAGATTGTTTTTTTATCGCAGAGGACGTATTTTTTTAACACATAGACCACAAAGAGACATAAGAAACACAAAGAAACTTGTTTCGTTCAAAAACTCTTTCAAATGCATTCACGAAACAAGAGCTATGTATTTCTATGTATCTAATGTGCACTATGTGTTAAAAAAACGTGTTCTATATGTTATGAAATGTGTCTAAAAATGCATCTGTGGGTAGATGGGGTTTTAAACACATAGATATTTTAATACAGAGGATGTGGTTTTAACACATAGATCACACAGAAACATAGAGGCACATAGGAATCTAGTTTCTTAAAAATTCCTCAAATACAATCCACAAGAAAAGAGCTATGTGTTTCTAATGTGCACTATGTGTTAAAAAAACGTGCTCTATATGTTATAAAATGTGCTTATACATAATAAATCTCCATCAGCTTATCAATCCGCTCCTTAAAATATTTAAAATCATTTTCCATTTTGATAAAAAACAACTCGCGATACTGATACCCTTCCCCACTGATGAGTACAGATCTTTTGGTAATTTTATTCAACCAATCTCTAGAAAAATTATAAAAATCCTTATTGTAAGTTCTCAAAAATTGAGGGAAATCATAACCAATAAATGTTCCACTTCCGTTGGTAGAACTATATTGCACCATATTCAAATAATTTCCAAAATCGTTTAGATAAATTTTCAATTCTGAAGATTCTGTTTGCATTCCTTTTTTGGTTTTTATCCCGGACAATGCGATTTCTCTAAGATGCTTAATCAAGTCTTCAATATCCGTAATTAATTTTTGAATAAATGATTCACTTTTGAAAGCCCGAATGGTGACACAAAAAATAATTTGTTGATAAAGATTATTCAACATATTGGAATTCCAAATTTCGGTTACGGGTTGTTCGTAATACAACTTCGCAATTGTACTTCTCATTTCCTGTACATCATCTTTAAATTCAATACTTTCATCGATACACAATTCATTGTCTTCCCAGTGCAAATGATTCCACACTGCAATTACAAAATTGAAAATATAGTTGTGAGAGAAATAATAGAAAACCGGAAGTTCATTGGCCAGATAAGTAAACTCTTCTCCTTTATTTTCCTTCAACGGATTCATGAACATGGTAAACTCTTTGAAAAATTCAATGCTCGTTGCTTTTTCTGTTTGCATAAATGGATGCAAGAAAGAAACAAATTGCTTGTCATTAAAAACAGAGTCCAGTGAGATTTTAAAATGATGGGCCAATTGTGTCATCTCACCAACAGTCAATGCGGTATCTCCATTCATCCTTTTGTAAACCGCTCCTTTTTGAATTTTCAATACCTCCATTACTTCATGTAAAGTAGAGGTCCCTTTTCTATTTCGTTTTTCTATTTGCTCAAAAAAACGTGCTTGGTAGAATTTCTGATAATTCATTTGTTAGGTTTATTGTTTATAAACTTAGTATGTTTTAAGATGGCTCTTATGGCAATATAGTGAAAAATTGATCTATCGCGAGTTATATTTTTCACAATTTTGAAACAAATTCGACAAATAATATAGGCTTATGTCAATTGATTGAGAAGACTTATTTACCTTTATACAAATTGTATTCGTATCATTTAAAAGTAAAATCAAAATTCATTGTTATGAGTCCATTAAAAGAAGAATTCGAAGAGAAAAAAAATCAACTCAGTGAAGGACTTTCTGAAAAAAAAGATAAAATTTCGGAAAGTATTCAAGACACTAAAGAATCTATCAGCAGCACCGTTGATAGTGGGGTCAAGAAAACGAAAAGCTTTTTGAAAAAATTATTCCTTGGATTATTTTTTCTAGGACTCTTTGCTGGTGTTGGTTACTACTTTTTCGCAACTTGGACCTACAGCGAAGGGACTCGTACTGGTAACCTAATCAAAATGTCGAAGAAAGGAAATATTTTTAAAACCAACGAGGGGCAATTAAACATCGGTGGCATTCAAACGGGTGAAGAAGGGCTAATTGGTAACATTTGGAATTTTTCTGTAAAGGAAGATTTTCTTTATAAAAAACTAGAATCACTGGAAGGCCAAAAAGTGACGCTGAGATACAAGGAACAATTGAGAAGAATTCCGTGGCAAGGTGAGACGACTTACTTTGTTTATGATATTAAGAAAAAAGAGTAAAGCTTTTTGAATTGAAAATTAGAAAATATAAATTAGGACCGTTGTTACGTGTGTGCACGTGAGGACGGTTTTTTTTATATATTTATTTTTTTAAAAATTGACTATCCGAAATATGAGATCTTCAAAAGATAAACAAGGTTTCCATATAGTTTTTACAACACACAATAGCCGTACTTCTCAACGGATGATTAAATACAAGATCAAGAAAGGTCCACCAATCAACTTGAATCTTACTCAGGAGATTGAGTTAACAAAAATTATTGGTGACATTATTTTGGAAAGCGAATTTAATTGTATCTCATATAATGTGTGCAAAGACCACGTGCACATGATATTGGTTTGCGAGCACAAAGAATTGAGTAAACAAGTTCAGAAAATTAAGGCGATAAGTAGCAAATTGATTAAACCTTTTCTGGCGCACGGTGCTCCAATAAAACATGTTCCATTGGAGCCCACACACAGAAAAGGTTCAAAACAGTACACTCCATTTTGGTCTCAGAAATTTTTCTATGCCGATTTGGATGTCTGGCAACTTGCTACACTTTCTAGAATCCCCTCATTTATTTATAGAGATTCTTATCTGGATAATGCATTACGTTATATTCGAAATAATAGATTCAAACATAAACTTCCAAAATCCGAAGCATTACAAAAACAAATTGATAGATTTTTGATCGATCAAGATGTAGCTTTTAAAATCGAATATATTGATTGATTAATTGATTGGTTGGTTGGTTGGTTGGTTGGTTATACCATTCCCTGCGCACGTGCGCCCTAATGGAACATGTTCCATTGAATGGTACTACACCGACACGTAAATCCTAACAATCCAATTTCAATTTCACACCTCAAGTATGCTCACGAAACAACGATCCATTTTTAATTTTACATTTTTAATTCCTCCCGCGTCCTAACGTTCTATTTTCAATTTTTCATCTACGTACGTCAATACCTTGTTCATCAAATGAATTCGATCTTTACCTCTCACATTATGCGGATGCATTGGGTATGGCATGAAATCGATTAACTTACCTGCCTCCACAAATTTCTGAACCAACGAATAATTATGTTGCATCACCACGACATCATCAACGGTCCCGTGAATTAATAATAAGTCTCCTTCCAATTGATCTGCTTTATTTAGCAAACTTGCTTTTTCGTATCCAGCCTCATTTTCACTTGGTTGATCCATGTAACGTTCTCCGTACATCACTTCATAATATTTCCAATCGGTTACAGGTCCACCAGCAACACCCACTTGAAAAGTACCAGGTTCGCGAAGCATCAAAGCAGTCGTCATGAAACCACCATAACTCCAACCGTGCACCGCCATCCGATCGCTATCTACGTACGACAATGATTTCAGGTATTTTACACCAGCCAATTGATCCTTTATTTCCACATCTCCTAATTGACGATGAATGATATTTTCAAATTCAAATCCACGATTTTTGGAACCACGATTATCCAAAGTAAAAATAATATATCCCTTTTCAGCCATGTAGTGCATCCACAAAGGAGCACCCGTCAACCATCTGTTAGAAACCATTTGAGCATGAGGTCCTCCATAGACGTAAACCAATACTGGATATTTTTTAGAAGCATCAAAATGACTTGGCTTCATGATACGGCCATGTAGATCTGTGCCATCATCCGCTTTCACTTTCACCATTTCCGTTTTACCCAATGTATAATCGGCCAACGGATTTTTTGCAGTACGAATGGTCTGAACTAATTTTCCTTTCGTGTCCACTACATCAGCTGCATAAGGTGTTTCCATATTTGAATAGACATCAATCAGGTAATCTTTATTCGGAGAAAGGATGTAATTGTGTTGACCTGGTTTTTTAGACAATTGCGTTTTTTGACCAGACTTCATATCCACTGCATAAGCATACATGTTAAGTCCGCTCTCATCAGTTCCTTTTACAAACAAGGTGCTTCCATCCTTACTAGTTCCAAGAATTTGAGTGACTACCCAACGTCCTTTTGTGATTTGCCCTTTCAACTTTCCTTTTGTCGTGTACTTATAGACATGCATAAAACCATCGCGCTCACTCATCCATAAAAACTCCTTCTTATTACCTTCCATGAAGTAAACCGGATTTTCTGGCTCTACCCATTTCTCATGTTTTTCTTCAAACAATGTTTTCACAAATTTACCAGACTCCGCTTCATACTTAATCAATTTCATGAAATCTTGTCCACGATTCAAAACAGCCACATAGACATATTCCTCATCAGGTCCCCACCCTACATTCGTCAAGTATTGATCTTTCGGTCCGGCAACATTGAGATAAATCGTTTTTTTTGTTTTTGTATTGAAGACACCAACTTTTGCCGATTCACTTTTTTGACCAGCCATTGGATACTTGACCGTTTTCAAACTTCCTGGAGTGGTGGTAATATCAAGTATTGGATAATCCGCAACTTCTGATTCATCCTTTTGATAAAATGCTAAGTAGTTATTATTTGGCGACCAAAAAGTTCCTTTCCCAATTCCGAATTCATAACGTGCAATCGCTTGACCACTAACGATATTTTTGTCTTCAAATTTTGTAACTGGAATCGGATCGCTCGTCCCGTGCTGGACATACAAATTATTGTCAATCGTATAAGCCATTTTTCCTGTACCCGCATCAAAATCCACATTCGCAGCACCTTCGGGTGTCGTCGCAATCAACTTCCCAGTTGCAGTTGTAGTGTTATATTTATAATGTTTTCCTTTTTGACTAAAGGTAAAAGTTTCTTTATCCAGAAATTTTAGACGAGGCATTCTTTCTAAAGATATGCCAGTACCCGTTGCAATGGACTCCGCCATCATTCCTTTGTCACTAATTTTTCCATCCAAAGAAATCACCTCCATATATTTTCCATCGGGTGAAGCAAATTGAATGGAAGCTCCATCTCCGCTCCAATGCATATTATTCAAGCGAGTAGGATACAGTCCTATTGCGCGCCCCATAATGGCATCTTCCAATGTCAATTCGGTCTGAGCAAATGAAGGAAGTGAAAATAAAAAGGTAGTCGTGAGGATGATTAGAATTCTCATTGATTTATTTTTTTGATTTGTGTCCAAATTTATTGTTTTTTGTTGGAAATTGATAACTAAAATTAATCTTGTCGGGAATTATCGAATTTTGCACCTCCATTTCATTTTCCGAATTTTACAATAAACTTTTTAGACAAATTTTTATTTAATTACCTTACAGTAGATTTAGTTGAACGAAAATAATTGAACAGATGAAACAAGTATATAGGTATTTAATGATCGGACTTATTGGCATCCTCACTCCAAATTTTTTATCCGCTCAAATTGATGAGGACCAAATGGGTGCATGGTACATGTATTTCTATGATGTAAAATTTAAAGAAGGTCCGTGGGGTGTACAAGGTGATCTGCAATTTAGAAATTGGAATCTAGGTGGTGACCTTGAACAACTGCTGATCAGAAGTGGTGTCACTTACCGACCTAAAAATGCAAACGTAAAATTAACCCTTGGTTACGGAAATATTACAACTGGTGCATTCGGAGATAGTGATGAAACCACAAGTGAAAGTAGAATTTATCAAGAGGCATTATTTCCTGTCAAATTTGGTAAGAGAATATACACCAATCATCGTTTTCGATATGAACAGCGATTTGTTGAAAATCAAGATTTCAGAACTCGATATCGATATAATTTATTCCTCAACATTCCGATTAATAACACTGAATTTACAAAAAACACCATTTACCTTTCTTTGTACAACGAATTATTCATCAATGGTCAACGTGAAATAGGCTCCAATAGAACGGTTGAAATTTTTGATAGGAATCGTTTCTATGCAGCATTGGGTTATATCATCAAAAGTGGTATGAAAGTACAACTGGGAGTAATGCAGCAATCCACAGATAATTGGAGTAAAAATCAAATGCAGTTGAGTTTTCATCACAATATGTAGCCGTTTCTATTCCACATCACAAAAACAAAAGTCATGAACTTCCTCCTTTTTAGAAAATAGCTTTTCTAAAAAGGAGGAATTCAAACTAGCATACACTGGTTCCACTTTCTTCTTCGGCTTTTTCATCCCCGGATAAATATCTTTTAAAATAATCGTATCTCCTTGCTCGTTGATTACTTCTAGCTCGTATCTGAAGAGCACTTTCGTTCCGAGTGGTGCATGAAAATAAATGTACCAAGCTATTTCTTCAGAAGTTCCGACACAGCCATTGGAGTATGCTTTTCCAAGCGTTCCGATGTTGGTTGTTGGATGAATTAATTGACCGTATCGTTGACCATTAATCGTCGGTTCCAACCATGGGATACGGGGCATCTTCGTCGTTTTACCGTCATCTCTTTTGGTCACTTTGTACCGCTTATTATTTCTTGGATTGATGTATGCAGGATCTCGTGCGATTCTTGTTATAGACCCTTCGCCAGGACGAGTTCTTAAATCCACATCTCGACCAGCCATGGCCAAATATCGTTTTGTGTTTTTACCTACTCGTATATCCGCCTCATGCAAGATCGCATCTCCTTCTTTTATCCACAATTTAAATTCAGGAATATTGACTTCAATAGTTGTATTTGCCATTCTTTCCAACAATTCATTTACTTGTTCCTCATTCGGAATTAATAAACTGTCACCAGGTGACAAAATATCAATCAACTTAGCATCCTCAATGAACTCCCCTTTCTTTGCCGTCACATAATAATCCGTATTTGCCAACCGCTCCATCAACCAAGGATTAGACCGCATCACCGTGTACTCATCCAACTCGTGCGCATAAGTCGTATCCAAATGTGCCAACAAGTTATCCATGAAATCGAAGTATGCACCCGCAGTAACGGTTGTCTTGATTGGATGGAAAGTTTGAATTATTGTAAGAGATGTAGAAGCTTCAACAGCTCCATCACTTTCAGTTATATTCTTTATTTCCTCACTTGATTTTTGCTCCGAAATGGTCTTATCGAAAGTACAATTTGTAAAGATAAAAGGGATCATCGCGATCAAAAAGACAGGGATGAATGGAATTGACTTGCTCATAATACTACATGTTTCGTTTAATAAAAATGAGGTTGTTTACTATTGAGACGTAAGAAATAACGACTTCGATTGTGAAACTTATGTTAATTAATATAAATCTTTCACTAATTGAGAATTCCCATTCGTCCTGTATATGGCAAGACCAGCATCTAAATTTTAGATTATTATCTTCAAATTCCTATATTTAAGGTCATTATTAACACACATCAATTATGAGAAAAATTACTACCTCTTTTATTGCCTTTTTCCTTTTCTTTCAAATACCATTTATCACTGCAACCGAAGGAATGTGGATCCCGTTATTGTTGGAATCATTGAATGAAAAAGAGATGCAATCGATGGGAATGAAATTGACTGCCGAAGACATTTATAGTGTCAACAAAGGAAGTCTGAAAGATGCGATTGTACACTTTGGTGGCTTCTGTACTTCTGAAGTTATTTCACCAAATGGATTATTGCTCACCAATCATCATTGCGGATACCGTCAAATTCAATCCCATACCACTTTGAAAAATAATTATTTGAAAGATGGGTTTTGGGCTAAAATAAAAAAAGATGAATTACCTAACGAAGGTTTGTTTGCCAAGTTTATTGTTAGAATTGAAGATGTCAGTGCCAAAATATTGAATGATATAGCAGATACGATGTCTGAAAAAGAGAGACAATCTCAAATCGACAAAAATATTGAAGCGCTGAAATCATCTGTAAAACTTGAAAAATTTGAAGAGATCACCATTCGTCCTTTCTTCAAAGGCAATCAGTATTTCATGTTTGTGACGGTTACTTACAATGACGTTAGATTGGTAGGTACACCACCTGAGTCTATTGGAAAATTTGGAGCAGATACCGACAACTGGGTATGGCCGAGACACACAGGTGATTTTGCATTATTTAGAATTTATGCAGACAAGGACAACAATCCTGCTGAATATTCAGAAGATAACATTCCTTACACGCCAAAACATTATTTACCAATTTCTGTGGATGGTGTAGATCAAGATGACTTTACGATGGTATTCGGATTTCCGGGTCGTACGGATCAGTATCTACCCTCTCCTGCTGTTGAACAAATTGTTGAAGTATTGAATCCAGCCAAAATTGCAATTCGTGATAAAGCACTGAAAATTTTGGATGCTGAAATGCGAGCAGATCCTCAAGTAAAAATTCAATATGCTTCCAAATTTGCAAGTATCGCCAACTATTGGAAAAAATGGATCGGTGAAAGTCAAGGTTTAAAAGTATCGGATGGTGTCGGTCGTAAGAGAAAATTCGAAGCAGAATTCAGTGACCTAATTGGACAATCCAAGAAATCTGCTGAAAAATATGGTAATATACTTCCGCAATTTCAGAAACTATATAAAGAGATCGAACCTTATGCTTTGAAACGAGATTACTACAATGAAGTGGCTGGTCGAAATGTCGAAATGCTTCGCGTCGTCAATTTCTTGAATCGTTTGGTGACCAATTTTGAGGAAAGTGGTGAAGCCGGATACAATGGGTATCTCGGGAGATTGAAACCATTTTTAAAAGGTTTGTACAAAGATTATAATAAAGATATTGACCAAAAAGTTTTTACCTCCTTGGTAGAAATGTATGATGAAAATGCAGGCTTGGGCCCACATGCAAATACTATCAAAAAGAAATATGGTTCTTACGATTTACTCGCTGGTGGTCTGTATGGTATGAGTGTAATTCCGGATGGTAAAGAAATGATGGCCTTATTGGAGGAGTCGCCTGAAACAGTGGTCAAGAGATTAAAAGCAGATCCTGCTTTTAAATTCGGAGCTGCGGTACGTAAACATTACAATGAAAATGTTTCCAAACAATACAATGACATAAAATCTCAGATTGACATTTTGCAACGCAACTACATGGCTGCATTGATCGATGTGTTTCCAGATCGTCGTTTTTATCCAGATGCCAATGGAACCATGCGTGTATCATATGGACAAGTAAGTGGGTATGCACCAAAAGATGGGATGCAATATCTTCCTGTCACGTACTTAAATGGTGTGATGCAAAAATATGTTCCTGGTGATTATGAATTTGATGTGCCTAAAAAGTTGATCGAACTATACGAGAAAAAAGATTACGGCAATTATCATGACAATGGAAAGATGCCAGTTTGCTTTATCGGTTCCAATCATACGACGGGTGGAAATTCAGGGAGTCCCGCAATTGATGCCAATGGAAATTTGATTGGTTTGAATTTCGATAGAGTTTGGGAAGGAACGCTGAGTGACATCAATTATGATAAATCAATTTGTAGAAATATCATGGTGGATATCCGTTATGTCCTTTTCATTATTGACAAATTTGGTGATTCGAAGCACTTGGTGGATGAGATGACTTTGGTGAATCCGAAGAAGGGGAAGTAATATTGGTGATCATTAATATAACAATACATTTTTGATTCATTTGAAAATTGCCTAAAAGCAAAAAGAGCATGCCTTACGAAAGACATGCTCTTTTTTTATTTCAAATTAGGAAGATTTAAATTACAATTTCACAATTCGTTTAGAAACGATCTTGTCTCCATCAGAAAAAATAACATTGTAAATACCATTTTCATAATTTTGTAAATCTAATTGAACCGTATTGGTTCCATTTTCCATGTCAACCATTTTGCTACTTAAATTTTGACCAATCATATTGACCACTTGTACGTGAATGGTCCCATCTGAGTCACTTTCAATTTGACCAATAACCTCTCCAGTCGTTGGATTAGGGAATAATTCTTTTACGTGAAAATTCGAAGTCATTGGGGTATCAGCTGTACCAAAACTTTGTATAGCATCTCCAGTCATTGGGACAGGACAAGCATTTACTTTCAATTCTGCCAATGTAAGATAACCATTTCCGGATCTTTGTATTCTGACATACCTTGCTTGGGTATTGGACAAAATCCAATTGGTTGGAGTTCCAGCTTGCCCGACAATAAAACGTTCGTTATTCGCATTGGACCTTGCAAGTGCTAAACCACTACCACTGAATGGAGTGCTGGCTGTTAGGATATAGAAATCATTTAATCGACTTTGACCTTCTGTCCTATTGAAAACTTCAATCGAAGAAATATCGTAAACGGCTCCCAAATCAACTTGCCACCAAGCTTGAAATTCTTCATTTGTTGCCGCAACTGACCCATTGTAATAATTTCCATCCGTATTCCCATCCACTGCTTTTGCAGAACCAGAATTAACACCACCAAAATTTAAGGTGGAAGATTGCACAGTAGACTTGCCTTGAGCGACATTAGTTGGTGTACATCCATTTCCACCTCCATTCCCACCATCAGTAATCTCAAATGTGGTAACGCTAACATTATTAAATTCATCGGATTCGATCACACTTCCATCAGCATCAACTACCAAGAAAAGGTAATAGGTACCTGCCGCCAGATTTGGGACAGTGATTGCACCGTTAACAATTGATGAGCCAATTGGTGTATTTCCAGTAGTAATATTCCCTTCTTGAATGTCATCGGAACTCAAAGAATTATCAAGAGAAATGTAAGAAGTGATTGAATAATTTCCAGAAATCTGTGCACCTGCATTGACCAAATTAAAGGTAAAATCCAGTACGGATCCTGGTGCTCCAGAACCGATGCTGAGACTATTAGTCGATAAATCTGGTCGAGGACCTCCAGTATCACCAGTGAAATCGATTTGTATCCATTCATTACAGTTGGTTGATTGAACACTTAAAAAATAGGTTTGACCTGGTGTTAATCCTAAAATTTCTTGACCGTTAGTTGCACAAGGATTTCCTTGCCATGGATTACAGCTATAAACTACTTGTGTATTTGAATTGAATAATTTCACATTGGCATCACTAGTTAGTCCGCTTATAAATATACCACCAGTTCCAGACACATAAGAAACCGTGCATAATCCAGAGATTGTAGTTCCTTGACAGCTACAACCATCAGATTGAATCACATCATTTTCAGTGTTACTATTAAAATCATTACAAGATGTACCCGGTGTCGTTGGAAGCAATGGATTGTTTGGTCTACAATCATCTTCATCACAAGTTCCATCTCCATCTGAATCATTGCATCCACCGCTACCTTGAATCACGATTGGTATCCATTCGTTGCAGGAAGCAGATTGTACGCTTAAAAAATAAGTTGCTCCAGTAGTTAATCCTGAAACGGTTTCATTTCCTGAACAAGGATTTCCTTGCCATGGATTACAACTGAAAACTGCCTGTGTATTTGAATTAAATAATTTTGTATTGGCATCACTTGTTAGTCCAGTAATAGTGACGCCACCATTGGAAGAAGTGATATTGACATTGCAACCACCTACATTACAAGGTGCACACGGGCCACCACAATCGATGCCAGCCTCCCCTTGGTTTTGAATGCCATCGCTACAAGTCGGCGTTGTTCCCCCACCCTGAATCACGATTGGAATCCACTCATTGCAAGCACTTGACTGAACACTCAAAAAATAAGTGGCTCCCGTTACCAAACCAGATACTGTCTCATTATTAGTACATACATTTCCCTGCCACGGATTGCAACTCCAAACAGCTTGGGTATTAGAATCAAACAATTTTGAATTGGCGTCACTTGTCAATCCAGTAATCGTTACTCCTCCATTGGAAGAAGTAATTGACACGTTACAACCACCACCACCATTACATTCTGGCAACCTCAAACCATCACTGTTAAATCGTTGCACCTCTATACTATCATCATTAAATTTGGTCAAGAAAAATCCACCATCAGATGTGACATATTCAACTGAATAAGGATTACTGCTAGCTAGATCTGTAATATCCAATTGTCTTTTCCAAACTAAATTCCCGTTTGTATCAAATTTAATAATCCAAGTTCCTCCAGTATCCGTAGACAAATCATTGTAACCATACCCAACAATCACTCCGCCATCTGGTGTTCTTTCGATTCCTAAGAGTCTTTGAAAAGATATGACTGGATTAGAATTTGGGAAAACAACATCTCTCAACCGATAATCCCACAATATAGCTCCGTTGTTAACATTGTATTTAGTGACTCTTGCATAATTATTGGAGCGACCAGACACACCAACATAATATCCAGAATTGTTTAAAGCAACTCCTTCATAAAAGTCACGGTTGGAAACCAAATCACCAACTTTATTTTGTTTGTAAACAATCCCTCCATTTGCATTTATTTTAATAATACCTGAGGATGGATATTCTAAATATTTCATTATAAATCCGCCATCTGGCGTTCCTTCAACATCGGAAACAAAAGGAATACTACTGGCACTGAAAGAGGTTGTTCTTTGAGCGATTTCATTTCCATTTATGTCCGCGATCAAAAAAAAATGAAAAGGAGACGGGTTCAGGACAAGTGCCGCTATCACGATTCTATCATCTACTTTGGTTGCAGATAAATTTTGGTAATATTCGCCAACTTGAATAGAAAAGTTCCTGGTCCATAAAGTATTTCCGTTTGGATATCCGACCTTTCGTAAGGTAATTGTTGTACCCGATGCTGTAATGGTATAGTTAAAATTTTCACCCTCAATCGGAACAATAGATGTATTTATATTGTTGGAATAAGTGGCATTCCCTTGATTATCTAACGTCGCCGTTGAACGATAAAATGAGGTACCGGACGCTCTTTGTGTGAAATCAAAAGCATACGTCCCATTGGATTCGGACAAAGTAGGTTTTAAAAAGGTGGTACCACCAACGATAGTCGGTCCATAAGTACCTTCGAATGCACAACTTTGCAATAGTGTTCCAGACAGGTCGGTATGCACATCAGGAGTTTCAAAACCACCATATGCATAAATGTTGGTTGTCGAAAATAGATAAAATACAATTACCCAAAATGATATTGTTAAACGCATAACAAAGAGTTTTAGTTAGAAATAAGATTAAAAAAAATTAAGAGAACATAATAGTGGAGCCTGAAAGAGTTGTACTTGGAATAACAAAAAGAGCTTTGTTATTGGGCACACAAGTACACTACAAATTTAACTAAAATTCTTATAGATTCAAATATAATTTACAAGAAGGAGGAAGAATAATAATAGAATTAGCGGATTTAGGTCTTATTAATCCAACAGTTTGTAGGCGTTATCATGGCTTATTCTCAAGAGACTACATATTAAAAGACAGTTCCATTGGATGTCAAAAATATAAGTTATGGTTGTTCCAATTCTTATCTACAGGCATTAGTTTTGAGGGTTACCTACGTCCTCGCGCCCAATGTCATTGAAATAAAGATTTTCGAAAGTTAAAATTTAGCGTAAACCAAATTTTTATCCGAATAATAATAAATGAACCTCTTGTCATGCTGAGTATAGGCGTCGTACTCGTCCAGACTATGGAAGCGAAGAAGCAAGAGGAGGTTGGTAGGATTTTAAATTTCGACGTCTATTGGCTTAAGTGGGTCAACTCACCGTTCACAATACCAAACCTTCATCTCCGCTCCCCGATAAGCAACAAAACTTTCCAACAATTTACACTCGTAATTCTCTTTAAAATAAGCAATCGTATTTAAATAGTGGGTCCGTCGTTTTGCAAGAAGTGGATCTTTGGTTAATCCCTTTTCCATCGCCAATTTTTCCAAATGTATCGAATAAGAATCTGGGTGCATATAATCATTCTGAATCACATAAGCTGCTGGAATATTTCGCTCCGGAATATCTTTAATAGAATTGTAAATCAAATGAAATTCGTGATCTTTTGCCGCAAACCACACATCCGCCATTCCGACAACAGGAATATTTTTATCGGGGATACTAGCAATTAATTGTTGCGTTGTTTTTTCAAAATGATAGGATCGATTCATCCAATAAAAAGTACCATAATGAATCGTGAATATCAATAGCAATCCAATTAACGTTGGTTTTAAAATCGCTAATTGTTGAGCGGTATAGAGAATCATAAGTTGAAAAGCAGGAAAAACAAAAACCATATATGCACGATTGGGACGAGATAAAATAAAAGTAGAAATCACTAAACTCAACAAAAACATCCAGACAAAACGATGTTGTTTGAAAATCCCTTTTACAAAATAAGTGATGATAAAACCCAACAACAAAAACAATTCCCACACGTGCATGTACCATTCTGGTTGAATGAAATAAGTGATCAAATAACTAGGGAGCTCTTTCCCTTTATTTTTGTGCGTGACCAGCAAATGTTGTAATCGCTCCAAGGTCACCACATCTTGATGTAAATACAAGTAATACCCTACCCCGATTAAAATCCCGATACTATAAAGACCAATTATTTTTAAAAGTAATTTTGGATTTTTAAAGTGATCCCATTTGTAAAACATATAAGGTAACACATAAAACGCAGCGATACCTCCCATTGCATGCGACTCCATTCCCAACATAAAAACCAGCGATGAAATAAAATATCTTCCCTTGATAAATAACAACATAGTTGCAGATGCGCAAAAGAAAGTCATTGGATCTACTCGAATCAAATTTGCCGTTCCATAATAAGCTGGAAACAACATAAAGGTCAATGCAAAAGCCCAGCATAGGTTATTGGAAAATTTCAGATGCTTTAAAATATGAAACCAAATAATAGCAGCACCACCAACAAAGAAGTTGCATAACAAATGTGCATTTGACTTCGTCCATCCGAGAAAATTCAGCCAATATCCAAAAATATAATTGTAGGTGAGATTGAAATACTTGGTGCGATCATCTGTTTCTACCGCTCGGAAAATGGTGTCTTCATGTCTGCCTGTTTGTAAAAAATGATAAACCCTCGTCAATGTCCATGCATCATCTCCATTGTACATTACATATCGACATCGCAACAAATAATAAATCAAGATTGTGAATAGCAACACCAGGCCAATAAAATATCGACTCGGTTTTTCATTCCAATCAAACAATTTGGTCATAGTAGTCAGTGCGCTCTTGAAAGGGTAAAAGTATAAAAAAGAAGGGAGAGACTTGAGAATTTTTAGAAATTGAGAGAAATTGACAGAGAGGACGTGAGTTCGATGGTAGAGGACATGCTCTATTTTATCAAACGCTCAACGCTCCATCTCTTATGCACTCATATGCCATCATTCCTCAAGAATAACTTTAGCGACTGGCAAAATCTGAGCAACCCACTGACGGTATTGCTCGGCACTCGGATGCAAATTATCAGGAGCCAATGCATTCTCTCCATCTCCTAAATCACGAGAAATAGTTGTTACATCTAAATAAGGAATATCTTCGGCTGTACATTGTTGCAAAATATACGCATTGAACTCATCTAATTCTTCAGCAATTTGTGCAGCGTTATTTGCACCAAATGGCGTTACACCATAATCTGGAATGGAGACCACCATTACATTCTCTTTTCCACCTCCTAATTCGATTGCTTTTAAAAGAAGTTGGTCGAAACCTGTCTTAAACATTTCAAAAGTTCTTCCCTGAAATTGATCATTCACACCAATTTGTAAAGTGACCAAATCATGTTGACCCGGCTGTTGATAATCGATTTGATCCATCAAAACTTCTGTATTCCAACCTGAGCTAGCAATCACCTCTAAATCATTGACAACAACATCCATCGAATCTAATTGATCAACCAATTGAAATGGCCAACTTTGCACTTCCAGCAATCCAGACCCAAATGTATAAGAATCTCCTAGTGCTAAAAATGAGTAACCCGTCGAATCTACTATAACTGGAGGTGTATTGTTAGAATTGACTACTTCTTCTTTCCCACACGAAAAAATGAATAGAATCGAACCTATTAAATACAACATAATTTTGTTCATAATTTTTCTTGTAATGCTTTATGTGAGAATTGAGAATTTGAGAGAGGAGCTCACGAGTCCACGAACTCCTCTTTCAATGCTCTCAAACTCCTAGTGTGCGTTCAAGCCCCCATCTTCTCTCTAACAAAAAGTCTATCAATCTGCTCCGTCCGATACTCAAAAATATGATCGATTTGATTTTCGACATACACTGCATTGGCGATCCGCCCAATAGGACCTAATGGAATCGCATAATGTAACAAGTCTTTCATTTGCACCCCACCTTCGACTTCTTTGAAATGATGTTGGTGGTGCCACAATTTATAAGGACCAAAACGTTGTTCATCGACAAATAATTTATCCTGAACCACTTGAGATATTTCAGTGACCCAATTCATCTTGATTCCTAGAAAAGGAGCAATTTTATATCGGATAATCATCCCTGGATACATCGGCTTAGTCGCACCAGAAATAATTTCGAAACTCATGCTCTTTGGTGTAATTTCATTGAGATTTTGAGGATTGGAAAAGAAATCCCAGACCTCATCAATTGTCCCTGGCACAAATTGGTCGTATTCTTTCTTATAAATTTTCATCTATGGTTCTTTGATTAAGTAAATCATTCCTATCTTAACTAAATGAAATAAGTACCGTTTTGTTCTCAAAATCTTACTTTATTTAAAACCTAAACCAACTATGCATATGTGTGTGAGAGTGCTACTTGCCTTTGTTTTTTCTTTTTACTTATTGATAGCTTTTGGACAAAATCCAAATAAATTAAAAATGGATTATACAACCTATGACATTTGGAATCAGCTGAAAGATTGGCAAATTTCAAATGATGGGCACAATGTCGTTTATGAATATGGTCCTGAATCCAAGAATACAACCCTCAAAATTTATAATACGGTACAAAGATCCACCACCACTTTCGAACGTGCAAGTAATGCTACATTTTCTTTTAATAAAAACTTTTTGATATTTACCATCAGCCCTGATGTGGACTCGCTGAGAGCAATGAGGAGGAACAAAATAGAAGAATCAAAATTACCAAAAGATACATTGGTGATTTATAACTTATGGTCCCGTGAAGTAGAGATGATCACGGATGTAGCCTCCAATATTATATCAGAAAAATGGGGGGATTGGTTGGCATACAAAACCAAAGCTTATAAAACAGCAGTAGTTGCAACAGATACAATAGGCAATGATAGCACGAATGTCGAATCTTCAAAAGAAGTCCAACATTATTTATACGTCAGGCAATTAAGTACTGGATTTTTGGATAGTATTCCAGAGCCAGAAGAATTTCATTTTGCAAAAAAAGGTGCATCCTTAGTAGTCCAATCCAATGGAGTTGAAGATGATTTCAAACAAGGTATTTACATTTATGATTGTCTAAATAAAAAGTTAGATCCTGTTTTCAAAAGAAAGGGAGCTTATAAAAAATTGAGTATCGATGATTCGGGTACACAAGTTTCATTTGTTGTAGATATCGACACCAACTACAATCAAATCAAACCTTATAATTTATTTTATTGGAGAAAAGGAATGAAGGAAGTGACCAGATTGGCACATCCTGATTCCAAATTTATGCCACGAGATTGGAAGGTCAATGAACATCGTAATCTGCAATTTTCGGAGGATGGCAGTAAATTATATTTTGGAATTTCTCCGCCGCCGATTTTACAAGATACGTTGTTGTTACCAGATGAAATCGTGCAAGTTGAAGTATGGAGTCACGATGATTACAAATTATATCCTCAGCAAAAAATCGATTATGACAGTGACAAAAAGCGATCCTATTTATCAGTCTATCACACCAAGGAAAATAAAATAAAAGTAATTGCTGATGAACTCGTTCCCAATGTGAGTTTTGAAAGAAGTAAAAATGCGAATGTCATTCCCGCTACGAGTTACCAACCGTATCAAAAAGAAATGTCATGGGAAGGTTATCCAATGTCCCGTGATTTATATGCGGTGGATTTAATTACTGGCAAAAGAGAATTGATTCAGAAAAAACTGAGAGGAGATCAACGACTTTCTCCAGATGGTAAATATATTGTTTGGTTTAATCATGAAGATGCTTCCTGGTACAGTTATGATATTTCTAAAAAAAGAAAATCTAAAATTGGAGATGGTAAAACCAACAAGTGGGCAGATGAAATTAATGACCGACCAATGCTCCCCTACTCTTATGGATTTGCTGGCTGGACCGAAAATGACAAAAACATCTTGTTATATGATCGCTATGATATCTGGCAAGTTGATCCAAGAGGAAAAGATAAACCAAAGCGTTTAACAAAAGGACGAGAAGCAAAAATAAAATATCGATTTATTGACTTGGACAAAGAAGCCCATTTTATTGATAGCAAAAAACCCATCCTTCTACTAACTTTCAATGAGAATGACAAAAGTAGCGGATATGCTTCATTGGAATTAGGATCTAAAAAAATGAAAACTTTTGCAGATGGAGATTTTTCGTACAGTCGAAATATTGAAAAATCGAATCACAGTCACCTATTGGTTTTTACAAAAGAAAATTTTCAAGAATTTCCAGATCTTTATTTAACCAGTACTTCCTTCAAAAATATTGAAAAGATAAGTGATATTAATCCTCAACAAGCGGACTATTCTTGGGGTACTATTGAGTTGGTCAAATGGAAATCAAAAGATGGAGAAGTAATGGAAGGTATGTTGGTAAAACCAGAAGGGTTTGATAAAAACAAGCAATACCCGATGATTGTCAATTTCTATGAAAAAAGTTCAAACGCACTTCATCGTCATCGTGCACCGTATCCACATCGCTCCACGATCAATTACAGTTTTTACGCCAATCAAGGCTACCTCATTTTCAATCCAAATGTTCATTACAAAATTGGGTATCCTGGACAAAGTGCTTTAGATGCGGTGATGTCTGGTGTACAGCATATCAAGGAAATGGGATTTGTGGATGAAGACAATATTGGATTGCAGGGTCATAGTTGGGGTGGTTATCAAGTAGCACACATCATCACCAAAACCAATGATTTCAAATGTGCAGAATCTGGTGCACCCGTTGTCAACATGACGAGTGCCTATGGAGGGATTCGCTGGAGAACGGGATTGAGTCGGATGTTTCAATATGAACATACCCAAAGTAGAATCGGCGGCACCTTGTGGGAAAAACCAGATTTGTACTTAGAAAATTCTCCACTTTTTAATGTTGATAAAATAGAAACTCCCGTTCTTATTTTGCACAATGATAAAGATGGAGCCGTCCCGTGGTATCAGGGAATTGAATTTTTTGTCGCCTTAAGAAGATTAAATAAAAAAGCGTGGATGCTAAATTACAACAATGAACCGCACTGGCCATTAAAACGTCAAAACAGAATTGACTTCAACAGAAGGATGTTGCAATTTTTTGACCATTACCTAAAAGGAGAAGCATTACCGAAATGGATGCGCGATGGGGTGCCTGCAATAGAAAAAGGAATTCTTCAAGGACTTGATAATCGTTGAATAGACATCTTGTCTATTTTATCTTTCGTAATTAAAACAGACAAGATGCGTGTTCAAATTTAGGCGCTCACTTGATGCGGTCGTCCCTCAATCAATGCAACCAAATCGAATTTAGAAAAACTCATATATTGATCATCTTTCAGAATAGAAAAAACGGAGTAGGCATTTTCTCTACTCAACTTTGATCTCAATACCAAGAGCAAATTAATCGCCCCAGTATACTTTCTAATCAAATCAATAATGTGTTCGTTGTTAAATACGATTCGCTTCATTTCAGCGGGCGACTTCTGCGCCGTGAGCGTAGAGTCATCTAGATTGATAAAGGAATTGGCTGCATTGTTGATGCGATATTCGTTGTACTGAATTTTTGATTCAATAATTGCAAATACATTTTCTTCAATTCGCTCTACATCATCTAAGGTGTCAAGTGTTTTCAGATTTGGCTTATCCATAGCCTGATTTTTTTGTTAAACGCTACAATTCTCAATTTGAGTAATTGCCACACCGAAATGATTCTATATCAGATTCAAATTTCGAGATCATTACTCGAGGTTTTAAGTGTGTAGTTAGTAGTTTATAAAAAAGTGTAATATCCTGAACGTTAAGTTGAAGAGAAACTACATATTAAACAATAGTTATATATTTTTTAACAGTTATCTAGGGTAATTTTAACACATATTTGCTTATATCACATAAATAATAACAATAATACCTCAAATATTGTTTAAAAAAGCGCTAGACTTTTTAGCTAAGATCTTGATCGTGTATTAATTACGTTATGCTAATCTCTTTGTTTAACGAAATTTTGATATTTCATTTGTCCATTTTCATCTACCAAGTGGAGCTGATAAATTCCAGAAGCAAACGAAGCAATATCTACCTCTAAATAATTGAAACCAGGTTCTAAATCAACTTTTTTCGAAAGCACAATTTTTCCAGAGACATCGTATATGTGCAATGAAGTCGTCACCTCATTGATACTTTCTATTTTGATAAATATTTCTTCAGATGCTGGATTCGGAAAAATATTTTCTATTGTAATTTGGTCTTCCTTAATTGGTGATAAATTCGGAGTATTAAATGTGCAAGGAATTTCCATCACAAAAGGTCGTTGATTCCAAGTGTTGCTGAAACTCCACCCACCATTCCAGGAATGCATAATCACATAATCATCAGTATTAGAATTAGGGACACAAAAATCGCAGATATCCCAATTAGTAAAATTAACGGGTTGGCCGTTGACCCATTGCAAGGTTCCTTCTGTTTGTTCATCATTAAAACCGATGTAGGCTAATGTAGATAAATTGTTATGAATTAAATCATTTTCAGCTTGAGTGCTTATTGATGCTAAATAACCACCGTTTGCTTCTGCAATTACCTGAGCATCTCCAGGTCTTGCATTATCATTCGACAGATAATAATTGCTTGCACCATTGGTAGCGATTAATTGAAAACCAGGAATGTTGTCAACACAATTATTGCCTGATCCTCCGCATTCACCAGATGTGTAGTTGAAAACACCATCACATTCAGCTAGACAAGGATTTGAATAAGTAACCCCATTATTGCCACAGACAGGAACAATTTCAGTAGTACAAATACACTCCTCTACTCCACCACAAGGAATTTCAATGACTCCTAATCTTTGATTCCATTCATTGCTGAAGCTCCATTTGCCATCCCATGAATGCATGACGACATAATCATTACTAGCATCATTTGATTGACAGAATGAACATACATCTATATTGTTATAGTTGTAAGTATCTCCACTCACCCAACTCAAACTACCTTCTGATGAAACATCATTCAGACCAATATATACCATGTCATTGACATTATTGAAAAGGAAGTTGTTTTCATTGACATCATTGACAACGGCTAAATACCCACCAGCCGCGACTGCCATTGCTTGCAAATCTGCCGGACGAGCTATATTAATTGAAATAAAATATTTGTGATTATTGTATTCTCCGAGTGCGGAAAAACCAGCAACCGAATTTGGACAATCTCCTCCACCGTTTACAGGCGTTCCTGCACATGGTACACAAACAGATCCATCGCAATTCAAAGTTGTTACCACATCATTCGTGGTATTTGGATTATTGTCATTACAAGCGATTGTTGTTGTTGGACCAGTTGCACAATTAAGCGGTGTACCATTGCAGTTGCAAGCACTATCGATGACATCATTGGTCGTGCAAGGATTATTATCATCACAAGATTGACCAACTGAATTACACCCACCACCACTACTACTACTACAAGGTAATTCGACAATATATTTACGTTGCACCCATTGATTATCAAAACCCCAACTTCCATCCCAGAAATTCATATTGCCATAATCATTTTGGGCAGAATTGATACCACTGATATTTAAGTAGCCGACTTGATCGTTACTCACCCATGTATAAATTCCTTCTGCTCCCCGATCATTAAAACCGGTGAATACGATTTCATTGATATTATTTTTTACAAAATCATTTTCTCCAGCATTTTCGAAAGCAACTAAATAACCACCGTTGGCTCCAGCGATATCTTTTGCGTTCAACCAGGTCTCAGAATTTTGAGAAATAAAATATTTATGCCCATTGTATTCACCCAAGAAATCATGCCCTGATAAATTACTCGGACAATCTCCTCCAGTCAAACATTCCCCATTAGTGAAAGTGAAAACACCTGCACACTGTGCCTCGCAGGAATTTGGATATGTAATGCCGTTCGCCCCACACACTGGATCGTAAACAGTGGCACAATTACAATCACTCACTTCACCACAAGGTAATTCCATGATGAAAGGCATGAGTGCAGTTCCGTCATTAAAACTCCATTGACCATTCCAGGGATGAAACTCAACAAAGTCATTGTTACTCGTATTCCCTTCACACCAACTACAATTATCATAATTGGTATAACCCAATGTCGAGCCATCTGCCCAAGCCAAATTCCCTTCACTTTGTGCATCCGACAAACCGATATAAGCAGTTGCCGACATATTGTTTTGAATAAATTGATTTTCAGCTGCATCATTAATGACCACCAATCTGCCACCATGTGAAGTCGCACTTGCAACAGCTTGTTGATAAGTTACATCAAATTTTGATTGAAAATATTTATTACCATTGTAAGTTCCTCGGTAATTAAAGTCCCAACGATTTGGATGACAATCTCCTAATCCTCCACCTGTACTTGCTACTCTAACACTAAGTGCACAGAATGCTTCATTACCACAAGCATCGGTTGCTTTGTAACTGACGATGGTGGTTCCAAAAGGAAAAAAACTGCCACTTCCTAAACCACTTACTTGCGTAACCGTGACCCCTCCTTGTGGACAAGTGGTAGTAGCTGTAGGCACTGGGATGTTCTGAATCGCACCACCTTCGTTTTGCGTTACGGGTAATTCGTAGATCGCATCTGCTGGGCAGTTTAATGTTATGGTTCCTACTTCTTCAATTGCAGCAGTTAAGAAAATTGGTGTTCCTGTCAATGCTATATTTTGAGAAGAAATCATTGTTTCAGTTCCGTTATACGAGTGATCCCATGCTCGTTTGACCATGTTTCCGGATACGATTCCTGAAGGGAAAGTATAATTGGCAAAAGCGGTTTCAGATTGATCAGTCAGCGTTTCTGCCCAAAGCACATAAATGTATTTTCCTTGGCTGTTTTGATAAGCACCACCTTTTACCCCATTTGGCAGATTCATGGCAAGTGTTACATTATCGTCAAAATTTCTATCAAATAATAAATCGGATGCTGTTTTGTAGGCAATTCCTGATTCGTTAATTGTTTGTTGGAAAGGTTCAATATCATTTAATTTTTGGTAGAACCCCATCACATCAAATTCATCATCCGCATCATTGATATAATCTCTTTCTGCCAATGCCCAAAAATGAGTTTGAATAATATTACTTCGAATGGCGTTTTCGACTGTTTTAATCGCGTAATTACGTTGTGCGATATCGGAACCGAATCCTTCTGAAAATGCTTTTCTCGGCACATGAATTTCAGTAATAGTCCATAATTTTTCTGGATAAGTGTTTCCGTTATAACCATAAGATGCCAACAAATCATAACGCAAATCCATTTTCTTAGAAACTCCTTCGACTGCTCCATCTGAATGACGGAAATATTCAAAACCACCGATAGCGTTGTTCCATTCACGGACACTTCCATCGAAGTGAGGATAATTGTGAAAACCCATTACATCAAAATAAGCACCACCTGTTAGTGGAAAATCTCCGTTAACCGCTCCGTTATTCGGATTGTCGGTATTTCTCAAAATCGCATCCAAAAAACTTTCATACCCTACTCCACTTAACACAATGTAGTCATCTGGTGACATCGTCTTCACCACTTCGTAAGCAATGCGCATCGTACGGATATAATTGAAAATCGGTGCTTGCAGTTTATAGTCACATGGTTCAGGATTATTTTCCCACCAATTACCAGGTTGACCAGGCTGTAACCATCCTTTTGCACCGGTGTAATCAAAACCAGGTTCATTCCATATTTCCCAAAACTTCACTTGGTCGCCAACCGTATTCACCAGATCGACCATATACTTTGCAAAATAATTGTTCTCATTCACAGCAGTTCCATTGGCACCACCATCCCAAATTGGTTCGTACAAATTGGCAAACATTTGTGTCTGAACACCCGGACAATATTGAACGGGATCAGCATGTTGAGCAGCTGCAATTCCGACCACTAAAGTATTATCAGTAATACCAAGTGATTCATAATATTCATAAACTGGCTCCCATGATTTGTACTCGTATTGCAACGCGATAAATTCTGGGAGTACCGTTCTGAAAGCGCGAATACCAGCACCCAATTGATTGGAAGTAGGATTACCAGCAGCCAAATCAGACAAATAAAAATCATCCCAATTAGGTCCATAATAACCAGGGTTCGCACCTGCCCGATAAGGTCCATTATAGGAATTAAGTAAATCATTGGCGGTGTAATTCACTTGACCAAATAAAGTGATTGTGGCTAGACAAAGGATGAGTGTAAAAAACTTGTTCATAATTTAATTTCTTTATTAAGGTATCAGCACATCCGCATGCGAATGTTCATTGTTTAGGTGATGACTGAAAATATAATAAGACAAATGATTTGAAAATAAGCGGGCTGCTTCAAATCTGTTTTCAATTGGAATCTGGCGAATTCCATAAGTAAAAGGGTATTTACCTCTTCAAAGATAAGTTTTTTTCAAGAATAATGCTCGTTGTGCTTTGTTATCAAATGCTTAAATCTTACAAAACCTAAAATGGAGGATTTTAAAGGTAAATAATTGAGGAAAAGCTTGGAATACTAATATCAATTCAATATCTTTATGATATCATTTTGATACTATCAAAGCGACCAAGATTTAATAAAGAAATGAGTAAAAAGAGATTTGTTTTAAGGATGGATATGGATACGATGAAGGCGTTGGAAAAATGGGCAGCCGAAGAATTCCGGTCTGTCAATGGACAAATTGAATTTTTGCTAACAAAGTGTTTGAGAGAGTACAAAAAAACAGGAAAACGGAAAGCAGACAAGAAATAATGCTTTCTGTTTAGAAGATATTTTTCATTGGTATTTAGGACCGCTATCTATTCTAGGTGGCGGTTTTTTTATTTACGGTACAAGAGTGTTTGATCACACCCTTTGGGTTAAAACCAAATTAATAAGGGATTACTAAACAATCTAATTCAGGGAGTTTTATAGGAGTCAATTTACTTCCTGAATTAGATTTTGCTTTAAGCATTTTCGGTAAAAAACTCTCCCATCACATTTGTCACTACGTCTTTCGATAATGGCTTGACCATGAATCCCGAAATATCCTTGATGCATTTTGCACGCATTTTATCATCTGGATTTTCAGAAGTTGACAACATCATGACGACTGTTTTTTCTTTCTTTTCGGTTGGGATCGATTTATATGCATCCAGAAATTCCCAACCATTCATCGCAGGCATATTGATGTCCAGAAAAATTAAATCAGGCATTCTTTCTTTTGGTTGGTCTTCCAAAAATTTTAGTGCTTCAATTCCACTGTTAACAGTGATTACATTTTCAGCACATTCTGTTTGATCAATCACCATTTTGTTGAGATAATTTGTAGGTACATCATCATCTATCAACATGATTGTTTTAAGTAAACTTTTCATTGTCTAATTTTTTTAGGAATAGTAAAATAAAATTTGCTGCCCTTTCCAAGAGCAGACTCAACCCAACTCTATCCTCCGTGCTTTTCTACTATTTTCTGGCAGGTTGCTAATCCAGTACCAGAGCCTTTTGTTACCTTATGTCTAATACAGATTGAACCCCAAAATAGTGGTTATCTATGAGAAAAATTTATCGATATCTGCGTTGAAAATAAAGTCATGTACTTTTGCAATGCAAGCCAGCGCGGTAACTAAGGCTATGTTTACGTTTTTCGCCTTAATCTCAATAAATTTTTCCTCCATATAATTTGCAAGCCCT
>CALFWW010000235.1 GCA_937928575.1 uncultured Saprospiraceae bacterium
TAATGTTGGAAAAAATATATAACAATAAATTTACTTCTTTATCAAAATTAAATGTTGAAATTATAAAATCAATTGCTGATTCCTTGAAGCTAAAAACAGCATTCTTTTTATCAAGTGAATTACCGGTAGGTGGAAAAGGAAATGAGTACAACTTGAATTTGTGCAAGCATTTTGAGGCGACGCAATATGCAAGCGGCAAAGGTGCAAAAAATTATCAAGATGAAACTGCTTTTCAAAAGCACGGAATTGAAATTGTCTATAATGACCTCTTCTCATTTTTAAAAGCACATCCATATACGCAGCATGAGACGACGTTTATTCCTGGATTATCAATTGTAGATGCATTGTTTAATATTGGATCAGATGGGGTTCTTCAATTATTCAAAAATTACGAAAATAGTTGAGTAGTTTTTTTACAAAATATGGGGTTTACATTGCAACGATATTAGCGTTACTTCCATTTCTGATCTTGTCTTTTTTTAATTATCCAGTTGGAATGCATGATTGGGATTGGGCGGTCAATATGGTAGGAGAGACCGATCACTTAAATTATTGGGCAGAGCAGAAGTACTGGTATAACAATGCAATGGGAAGATATACTTCTACAGCGATGTTGAGTGCAACCAATTTTTGGTTTTCCATCTCAACATTCAAGTTTTTTGCTTTTTTTCAATTGCTTTTTTTTGTGGGGAGTCTTTATATTTTCCTTAAGACATTATTGACTTCAGCTTCTAGGAATCTTTGTTTTCAAATTGCACTAATGATAACTGCCATTTATCTACACGGTATGCAGTCGGTATTTGAAGGATTCTATTTGTTGTCAAGCAATGTAACTTATCAGATGTCAGCAGGAATGAGTTTGCTGTTTTTCACGGCTTTGATTAGAAAAAATAGAGCTGATAAAAATGGGAAAATTATTTGGACACTACTTTCTATAATGCTCATTGTCGCTATTGTTGGCATGAACGAAATGTCTATGTTGATTTTAGCAGGCGTTTTGTCAATAGTAGTTTTATTGCGTTTTTCAAAAAGCAAGCAAGTAGGTTTTACGGATGTCCTATTATTGATTGCTTTGTTTGTAAGTGCATTTATTGAAATCTCTGCACCAGGAAATTATACAAGAATGACCTATTATGAAGGGAGTAAAAATCTACCTTTAGCAATCGGACTTTCATTGAGTTCAGGAATGTTTTTGTTTGTCAAATGGATGACGACCTCGCTATTGATTCCGATCACTTTATTGTTATTTGCAAATACTCGAGATTTAATCAATACCGATCTTTATAATTATCCCAAAATTGCGACTGCATTGTTAATTATAATTCCAATCGGTTGCTTGTTTCCTATTTTTTGGTCAATGGGAATGGAAACTTTGCCGGATAGAGTAGTGGATACCATCTTTTTGTTTTTTGTGATTGGGTGGTTTGTGGTAGTCTTGTCGTGGATGAAATACTTTCAGGAAAAGGAAATCATCACCACATTTCGATTGCCTAATTTTCTTCAAATAGGATTGGCTGTTTTTATAATCTTTCAATTATTTTTCTCCGGTATCAATTTGAATAAAGACAAAGCAATTTTATCAAGTAATACTGGTAACAAAATATTTAAGCTATTCACCGTTCAAAGTAATGTCGGAAATGCGTGGAAAGATTTGATAAGTGGAGAAGCTTATGGCTATCATCTAGAGCAGCAAACAATTTTGAAAAATGTAAAACAAGGGAATGTAAGTTTATTGTCGGTTGATAAATTGCGACATGAGCCGATTACGATTTACAACAAGAAATACGATCGCAAAGCAAGTTACGGCGATAAATTTATAGGTCATTTTTACGGCAAGAATTGTGTTGTCAAATATGATTGATTCCACTTCAACAAGAATATTTTTATTTCTTGCGATCATTTCTCAGTTAGTTCAAAGAGCACTTTACTTTTCAATAGGAGAAGATATTTCGATCCAACTTCATGCAACTACCAATTTCGGAAAGGGAAAAGGAATTACAGTAAATGAAGTTTTAGCCAATGATTTGGCAAGTCCTGTTTCAAAGTTGTTGAGCGATTGGCCGATTGGATACACGTTGTTGTTAACGCCTATTTATAAAGTGACCAATAATATTATGTGGTCGGCTATGATTTTGGATCTGTTGTTTTTAGCGCTTTTTATTTTTCTAATTTATAAAGTACTAAATCAAATTGGTGTGAATGACAAAGCGCTGAAAGTAGCCATAGTGTTTTTAGCACTTTCGAGCACTCCATTTATTTATACCACTCGGACAGGTGTTTTAGCAATCTGCTTTTTGTTAATGGGAATTTGGCACTTGCTGAAAATCGCCAATGATGAAAATGTGAAATGGAGTAGCCTTGTTATAAACGGATTGTTATTCACAATGCCGATTTGGTTTCGTTATTCTTATATGCCATTTGTTGCAGTTACTATTTTATTTTTTGGATTGAAATGGTTGTTAACAAAGGAGATCAATTTTTTAAAATATGCATTGCTAAGTGCTGTAGTAGTAGGCATTTCCATTTTTGGAATTAATTATTTTCAAACCGCTATTGTTGGAGCACGCAACTATCTTTCAGAATCAACGGGATTCGGTTTTTATTTTTCAAACTTGGTGTACTTTAAAGAATTTTTATTCAAAGGATTGTTTTATGTTGATCCAATAATTGACGCAGGAAATAAACATTACATTCTAAAATGGAGTTTTAAAATCTTGGGCTTGCTCTTTTCCACAATAGTGTTGATAAAGTTGTTGGTAACCACATTCAAAACTAGATTGGAAAAAAATAGAAACTTTGAAGTCATTTCATTGATCACGATATTTCTAAATATTTCAATGTTGCTTTACCTAAGTTTAAAATATTCAAACTTTCATTTGACGACCTATTCTTGGACTTTCGTTCAAGAGACCAGATACTTTCTACCTTCGATAATTGTTTTGATAATCTTCCTGTTTAAAAATTATGACCAAAACTGGATCAGGAAAACTTTGAATGTTGTAGTTGGTTTTGCTGGAATTTTATTTATCACAGGAATACTCAGAATCTTCCTCACAGGAGCCACCCCAAATTTTCATTCAAACCAGCACAAAGATTTTGAAATCATTAAAACGCAATTGGTTGATATAAATGAACCAATAGTTTTCTCTACTCAATCCAATGAAATCGCACTGAGAAATTTAATCGCAACAGAAGGTTACTCAATTTTTAATGGAGATATCATCGAAAATTTGAAAGAAAATAGGTTTCGTTCAAATTCCCCAATTACTTTAATTACAAAATTCACAAAAGAAGATTATCTTGAGAATCAGGAATTACTGCAATCGCGTGGTAGTCAAAAACTATTTGAAAACGAACAATTTATTTTAGTCAAAACTAAATTTCCGCTTGGATAAAGTATTCATCATCATTCCTTGTTACAACGAAAAAGAAGTGATTCGCAAAACGATCCTTCCCTTAATGGCATTACCTTATCAGGTCGTCGTGATTGATGATGGTTCCTTCGAAAATATTTTGGAAGAAATCTTAGATTTGAATATTCATTATCTTCGTCATCCCGTAAATCTTGGTCAAGGTGCCGCTTTACAAACGGGAATGGATTATGCACTCCAATGCGATGCTGATTACCTCGTTCATTTTGATGCAGACGGACAGCATCAGATTAATGATATTGAAAAAATGTTGACACCACTAAGAGATGAGCAAAGAGATGTGGTATTAGGTTCTCGATTTTTAAATAAACAAACAATAGCCGAAGTGCCTTTTTATAAAAGAATTTTACTGCAAATGGCAAAAGTCATCAATGGTATTTTTACAGGAATCTGGCTGAGTGATGCACACAATGGTTTTAGAGCACTTAATAGAAATGCATTTTCGAAAATCAGATTGGAGGAAAATAACATGGTGCATGCAACTGAAATCATTCAGCAAATAAAATATCACGAACTAACTTATCAAGAAGTCTCAACCGAAATTATCTATACCGAATACTCCAAGCAAAAAGGACAATCCCCACTCAATGCCATCAGTATTTTTATCGACTTAATTTTAAAGAAACTATTATGAGTATTATCCAACTGATATTGACGGTTTCTATACTGCTACTTTTGTGGTTGTATATTCGACATTTTAAATCACAATTGATTTCCAAAATTCTGTTTTCGATTTTATTTGTTGCTGGAATTGTAGCAGTTATTTTTCCTGAAGTCACGAATGTGATTGCAAATTATGTGGGAGTAGGTCGTGGCGCAGATTTATTGTTATATATTACCGTAATTGTATTTTATACTTCGCTTACATTTATCTATTCGAGATTCAAGAAGATCGAAAATCGTCAAACAGAAATTATTCGGTTACTGACTATAAACAGTGCGAAAAAATTACCACAAAAATTGACGGATAAAATATGAGTATCAACGCAGATAGTATGGAGCGCATTGTTCCCGACGAGTTGCAAGCAGGGACAACTGGTCAAGAAACATTGGCTTTTCATCTGGAACGTTATGATTTTGCAGCGAAGCATATAGCGTCCGGAAATGTATTGGATATCGCATGCGGAGTAGGGTACGGGACTTCATTGATCGCGGAGAAAGTTGATCGACTGGAATCTATTACAGGAGTCGATATTTCACCGAATGCAATTCAATATGCGAAAGAAAGATACGCGCATTCAAAAATAAAATTCATTGCTGCAGATGCAATGTTATATTTTGAGGACAATAAGTATGATGTTATTATTTCCTTAGAAACAATCGAACATCTTCCGAAACCAGAATTATTCATTGACAATATGCAGCAACTATTGAAGCCTAATGGTTTGATGATTACTTCAGTTCCCGTCACGCCATCTGTTGATGCAAATCCACATCACTTGACCGATTTTACGCAAAAGAGTTTTCGAAAAATTTTCACTTCACGAGGTTTTAGTGAGGTCGATTCATTTATGCAAATACAAAGTTATTCTCCTTTTCAAGTAGCTGCTCGCACAGAACCTAGAATGGAACAAATGCGTAAAGGGTTGTTGAAATATTATTTGCAAAATCCAGGAAGTGCGGTGAAACGGATCGCTTCTGTTTTTCAAGATGGGTTTAATAACAAGTATTTGACGGTGGTGTGGCAATCTCAATTATAAATTATAAAGTAAAATTATAAATTGAGTTCATCCAATTTGTGTAATAATTTATCATGGTCAATTCCAATAAATTTAAACGATACTTCCAAAGTCCCCTTGATTGAAAATTTAATAGTACGACCCACGCTGGGGTCGAATACAGTTTGTTATATTTTGCTCTAACACAGTTTGACCTCTCTGAGGTATGAAACAAAAATGACCTCTCCGAGGCCTCAGAGAGGTCAAACTATGTTAGAAAATAAATGAAATTTATTTTCCCGACCTCAGAGAGGTCGCACATTTAAAACCCTTGTTTCTATTGCTTTGTGTCTCGGGCTCATGTAGAACCCCGACTGTCTAGCAAGCAGGTTCAATATTCTGAGGTCCAATTATCCTTGCTCATTCCAATTAAATTAAATGTTACTTCCAATGTCCCTTTGATGGAGTTATACAAATTGTAGTCTATAATTACGGTTATCTTTGAAAAAAATTTCCCGATATCTTCGTTAGAAAGCCCTGTCTGCTTGGCGCAGTCAGGCAGGCTCGCCGTAACTAAGGCTATGTCTACGTTTTCTGTCTTGATCTCGAAAAATTTTCCTTCCAAATATATCCGCACTTTTAGACTACAATTTGTAT
>CALFWW010000236.1 GCA_937928575.1 uncultured Saprospiraceae bacterium
CTGCGTTGGAAAGCCCTGTCTGCTTGGCGCAGTCAGGCAGGCTCGCCGTAACTAAGGCTATGTCTGCGTTTTCCGCCTTAATCTCAATAAAATTTTCCTCCATATAATAACCGCACTTATAGAGTACAATTTGTATAAGTATATTTATATATAGTTTTAGCAAATACGTAAAAGACCTGTGAGGTTTAGCTTTGCTTGTGTATAGCTCAAACCTCACAGGTCTCTCTTGTAAAAAAAACAAAATTTATCCCCTACTCCTTCCCCTCAATCTCTTCCAAAAAACCTTCAAGGATTTTATTAAACTGTTCAGGATGTTCCATCATTGGTGCATGACCGCATTCATTAACAAAATGTAAACGAGAATTATCAATTAACTCATTAAATTTTTCACCAACGAACGCTGGTGTGATGGTATCTTCTTTTCCCCAAATCAAAAGTGTAGGTGCCTCTATCTGATGAAGTTTGTCACCAAGATTGTGACGAACAGCTGATTTTGCAGTTGCTAAAATGCGGATGGCTTTATTTCGATCATTGACGATGTCGAAAACTTCATCAACTAATTCTTTACTCGCAGTTTCAGGAGAATAAAAAGTAGCTTCTGTTTTAGTTTTAATATAATCATAGTCACCACGTTTTGGAAAAGTGGATCCCATCGCGCTTTCAAATAAACCAGAACTACCAGTTAAAATGATAGACTTCACATTATCAGAAAACCCAAGCGCATATAATAGAGTGATGTGACCTCCCAATGAATTTCCCAAGACATGTACATCTTTGAATCCTTTGTAATTCACAAATTCATCCACATATTCCACAAATCCTGAAACGGAAACTTCTCTTATCGGTAGCTCAAATATTGGAAGCATAGGTACAACGACGTTATACTTATCCCCAAAGTGATTGATAATTCCTTGAAAATTACTCAGAGCTCCAAAGAGTCCATGAAGCAACATGAGCGTTACTTCCCCTCCATTAGTTTCGAGATACTTGAATTTCCCTTCTTCAATAATTTGATGTTCCATGTGTTAAGCGCATTCGTGTTAGTACCACAAAATAACATATTAAAAGATTTTATGCCACGTAATGTGCATTTCAGAAGAGAGATATTCATTTTAATTGCAAAATAAATTGAGATTAGTGAGTTTTAAACATAGTTGCCAACATTGTTGATAACTCAGTTTTTTCTCATCAGATAATTATTAAATAAAGCAACACTTAAAAGAAGGATTCCACCACCTTGATGCATCGATCCAAGACCTACCGGAATCGAACCTTTACAATTTATCAAAGTGAAAATCCCTAGCAATACTTGAATGCCTAGCATAGTTATCAACATTATGTTATTAATCCTAAAAACCTGTGGATAACTCTGTTTATAACTTTTGGAAAACATCCATAAACCAATGATTACCAATGAGTATGCTGTTAGTCTATGCAATGTTTGTATCATTGCAGGCATGAAAGCATGCTTGTCGTATTCCACAACGTTTTCCACATTATATTGAGAAATATCGAATACTTCTGGCGGGATAAACATCCCATTCATGTCAGGCCAAGTAGGATAAAATAGGCCAGCTTTCATTCCAGACATAATTCCACCCAAGAAAATCTGAAAAACAGTCACAGTTGTAAACACTTTTCCAAGAGTTATCAACATTTTGTTAGTTTGAACCCTAGGAATTGGCTCGAAAGCAATAAAAGTCGTCCAAAGCAAGTATCCAAATAGTAAAACAGCCAAACAAAGATGAACGGTCAACTTATAAGCATTCACCCAGGGTCGATTGACCAATCCACTTGCCACCATAATCCAACCAAAAACGGCCACAAGGGCTGCCAACAGGAATACAACGATCAACCTTCTGGTCAACCTTGGTGTGAAATGATTCGTGAACCAAAAGAAAATGAAGGGAATCAAAAATACAAAACCCATGGTCCTTGCCCACAATCGATGGAAATATTCCCAGAAATAAATAAATTTAAAATCTGACATCGACATGCCCTCATTAATTTTTTTGTATTGAGGTGTGTCTTTGTATAATTCAAATTCTGATTCCCAACCAGCAGCTGACATCGGTGGAAAAGTTCCAGTGACAATTTCCCATTTCGTGATGGACAAACCAGATCCAGTTAATCTAGTGACACCACCGATAATTATCTGGAAGAAGATCATGACCAATCCGATGATCAGCCAAACCCTTACCGTTTTTGAGATGGTTTTGTTTTCATTCATTGCAGTATGCTCAATCAGTTTTCTGTCAATCCAGTTTTCAATTGACGATTCAAAATTAATACAAATTCAAACTTTAAAATTTCCACACCTCTGATTATTAATGTTAATAGTCTTTAAAAAATTTTTAAAAAAAATCTTATCATCATTAGTCGTGTTGATTTGGGGAAAGAAATGCTGATAATTCTTTTGAAAAAAAGGTTTCAAGATTTCCGCCATACTTTTCAACAAGTTATCCAAATAATGGACGATTGAAAATCAGTACTTTATCAACTTTACAAACATGCTGTTCATAAAATGGGTATTCAAAAGTTCTTTGCAAATACAACAAAATTGATGAGAAAAAGATGTCGATAAACCACCTTGTATTCCACAAAAATCTGATGAAATTAAGTTTACTTTAAATATGTATTATTTACATTCTTGATAGCTGTTGATAAGTGTTGATTTATCCACAGGTTTTTCACCTTTTGTTGTTAAAAACTTATTTTGCAACACACAGATTTTGATACCTTTATAGATAGAACAAAAGCTATAATGTTCAAATCTTTTAGGCGAGTTGTTGCATACAGGTGAATTTGATTCCAAAAATCAAACAAAAACATACTATATATAATGAGAAGATACTCATTTCACATTGCCAAAGAATCTATCGAACATCATTTCGATTTCAAGGTCGTTGATCCAATTCGTACGAGTTATCAAATCATACCCAAACAACCAGGTTGTGTCATACTAGATATTGAGCCCAATCGATTGCGCTATTTAAATTGGGGATTAATTCCAGCAGATTCAAAAGATGGGGTCAATGATGGTCGATTGATCAATGCTCGAATGGAGACGATTAGTTCGCAACCATCATTCAGAATGCCGATTCGAGAAAAGCGATGTTTGATACTAGCCGATAGTTATTATGAATGGAATGATACAGGCTTGAAAAAATATCCGTATCGAGTGGTTCCTCATAATAAAACCCTATTAGTGATTGCCGGAATATGGGATACATGGAAAAGTGGAGAATTTATGGTGCATAGTTTTTCAGCGGTAACAACCAAGTCAAATGGAATGGTCAACAAAATCGCTAGTAGAATGCCATTGGTTTTGCCAACTAAAAAAGAACAAATGCGTTGGCTGTCAGATTTATCATTGAAAGAAGCAAAAGAAATGATGCATCCACCAAAAGAGGATTATCTCAATGTGTATCGAATTACAGAAAAAGCCAACAACAGTAAATACAATGCACCTGATTTGCACAAAGAAGTTGCGGTGCCATTAAATATCGACAACAATTCAAAAAAATAATCATGAGAGCACTCATCCAAAGAGTCAGTGAAGCAGCTGTGGAAATTGATGGAAAAAATGTTACTGAAATCAGTCATGGTTTACTCATCTTATTAGGTGTCGGAAATGAAGATGATGACGATGATATTACATGGCTTTCTAAAAAAATAACCAACCTCAGAATTTTTCCAGATGAAAATGGCGTCATGAATAGAAGTATTCAAGATGCAAAAGGTTCCATTATTGTTGTTAGCCAATTCACTTTGCATGCTTCCATCAAAAAGGGAAATCGTCCTTCTTATCTAAATGCAGCAAAACCTGATATCTCCATTCCATTGTATGAAAAGTTTGTTGAAGTTTTGAAATTGACTTCATTGTGTGAAGTTGGTACTGGAGAATTTGGAGCAGATATGAAAGTCAAGTTGATCAATGATGGTCCGGTTACAATATGGATGGACTCGAAGGATAAGCAGTGATGTGATCTGAAATGGATACTTATTAAACCGACAAAAATTGAACCGCAGAATATCGAACAAGTAATCTCGAATTTCGAAGTGGAGGACGTGAGTACATGAGTACATGAGTACGAGCTCGCGTGCTCCTCGCGTGCCAATGTCATGGAAATAAGGATTTTCCTTGTCATTCTGAGCTTTCGCCATAGCGAAGATGTCGAAGAATCAAGGAAAGGTTAAAGCTGTACAAATTTCGACCTTGCGGAGAAATCTATCTCAATATTTGCCAAGAATTAATAATTTTAG
>CALFWW010000237.1 GCA_937928575.1 uncultured Saprospiraceae bacterium
AAGTTTAACTGAATTTGAAAGCAGTACAAAACATATTATCCATACCAACGAGATTGATTAAAAACAAATATTTCAATCTTGGATTCAAAGTCATACTGGCATTGCTGGTAGTGTCTGTGATTTATAGACAAGTATTCTCCAAAGAAAATATCGAGGAAATATGGGTATTGTTTTTATCCAGTATGTCCTCCGCAAATTTGGTGTGGTTGGGGATTGCGATTGCTTTAATGCCTATCAACTGGGCATTCGAAACAATGAAATTCAGAACATTGATTGACCGATTTGAAAAGCAAGGTTTTTGGAGAAGTTATCAAGCGATCATGGCAGGGGTTACTTTTTCGATTTTGACTCCGAATCGAATAGGAGAGTATGGTGGGCGTGTATTGTTGGTAAAACCTGAGAATAATTGGAAAGCAGTTATTGCAACACTAGTTGGAAGTTTTAGTCAACTATTGGTTTTGTTGACAATGGGGCTAATTTCATTGATCTTTTTTGCGAATATTTATTTGGATATGGAGCCCTTGATGTTGACTGGATTTTTATTCCTTGGTTCTTTGGTGATTTTTGCAATGCTTTTTGTGTTTTTCAATATTTCGGTGTTGGTACCAATCGCCAAAAAAATTCCTTTTTATAATCGATTTAAGAAGGTATTTAAAAATCTAAAGTTGTTGAATAAATACAATCCAAAGGAATTATCCACTACTTTATTTTACGCACTTTGTCGATATGGTATTTATACGTTGCAATACTTTTTTATGCTCAAATTTTTTGGAATTGAAATAAGTTTTGCTGCAGCTATAATTGGTATCGGCACTATATTTTTGTTACAAACCAGTATTCCATTACCGCCAGTTATGGGTTTGCCGATGAGAGGAAAGGTGGCATTGTTTGTTTGGGGAATTTTTAGCAACAATCCAATTGCTATTCTCGCATCGACATACGGACTTTGGATACTAAATTTAATCGTACCAGCGTTAATAGGTATGATTTTCATTGCAAATATTAATGTATTAAAAACCTTAGGTTATGAAAGTAAAAAAGATAAATAAACTCGTCGCACTGTTTGCTGTGGTTTGCTTATTGGGCAGCTTTCGTTACGCAAGTACACAAGCACCTGCTAACAATGAAAATGTAGAACCTTGCTTCATTGAAAATCAAACTTTTCTTCCAGGAGAAAAATTGACTTACAAATTATATTACAATTGGGGCGTTATTTGGCTGCCTGCTGGTGAAGCAAATTTTGAAGTAAAACAGGAAAATGGTCAGTATCATTTTTCAGCAGTTGGAAAAACCTACTCCTCCTATGAATGGTTTTTTAAAGTGCGGGATTACTACGATACTTATGTAGATGAAAACACCTTGTTGCCAACAGTGTCGATTAGAGATGTACACGAAGGTGGATATAAATTGTATGATAAAGTAGAATTCGATCAAGAAAATGGTATCGCAACATCACATAGAGGAGATTACGCACATGATGCACGACCAACTGCTTACGGTGTTTCTAGCTGTATGCATGATATTTTGTCCATCCTATATTTCACCCGAAATGTAAACTTTACTGAAATGAGTACCGGGAGCACTTTTCCGATCAGTATTTTTATGGACAAAGAAGAATGGCCACTGAGTGTGAAATATAATGGTGCTGTCGACAACAAAAAAATTAAAGGATTAGGAAAATTCAATACTTTAAAATTTAGTCCAGGTGTGATTGCCGGAACTGTTTTTAAGGAAGACACGCAAATGGATGTTTACGTTTCCAATGACAACAATCGCATTCCACTATTGATAGAATCTCCTGTATCTGTAGGTTCTGTAAAAGCAGTGTTGAAAAATTATTCTGGTCTTAAATATGATTTAACGGCTAGATTGAAATAACTGACTACTGTTTGCCTGGCGAAACCTGTTAGATTTGTGCGCGTGCCAACTATGCGATGCAAAATCTAACAGGTTTTTGCTTTGCTAAAACTCACAAAATGAAAAAAATCCTCACACTCCTCATACTATTACTAGCAGGACTATGCATCGCCTTCTTTTTATTCAAAAATAACTTCAACTCCTTTTTTAAACAACAACGCACTTCCGATGGTACGGTTTTAATCGAAAAAATAAAAGAAGTAACCAAACTAATTTCAATAGAAGGTTATTTCTCAGAAGTCTATGAAAACAAGGAATATTGGGGGTATGATTTTAGTCCACTTCGCAAAAAAGCGCTGATCAGAGTAAAAGCAAAAGTATCTGTTGGATATGATTTCACCAATTTGAAAATACAATCCTTTCCGGATGAAAAAATAATCAGAATTGGTCAACTACCAGATCCTGAAGTACTATCGATAGATCATGATTTGGATTACTACGACATTTCTGAAGGAAGCTTCAATTCATTCAATGAGCAAGATTTTAATAAAATGAATGCAGAAGCAAAAGCGAAGATTGAGAAAGCGGCTATAGCAAGTGATCTATTGCTAAAAGCAGAAAAACAAAGTGCAAAAATATTCAATATGATGGAGCTGATTGTGGAAAGTAGTGGCTGGAAAATAGAATATGAAAAACGAATTTTAGACGAAAATAAAGTGCTTGACCCCTTAATTCAATAGTCTTCGTTAATAGTTATTTAGACATGAATGGAAATAAATCCTAAAAATTTGGTGATTTCTTCTCAAATCAACTTATTTTAAGGTTTACTTTAGATTAATCAAACTTCTATTAACTAACTAAAAAACAATAACATATGCATCCTGCGTATAAGTTAATGATCGGAGCCTGGATATTTTGTTTGGGTTGGATCGCATTTGTAATTTTCACTCAGAGAAAAATCCATCCTAAAGCTTTATTTTATCTATTTTTTGTTGAATTATGGGAGCGCTTTTCCTACTACGGAATGAGAGCGTTGCTTGTCCTTTACATGACATCTGAATTAATAGATGGTGGGTTTGGATACGACGATAGTCGAGCCTACGGTGTATATGCCGCCTATGGAGCATTGGTGTATTCCACTCCTTTGATAGGGGGATATTTGGCCGAAAAAGTAATGGGTTATCGAAAGGCGATTATGTGGGGGGCGATACTGATGGCATTAGGTCACTTTGCGATGGCCTTTGAGCATTACATTATATTTTATGCGGCACTCGCCTTGCTTATCTTAGGAAACGGTTTTTTCAAACCCAACATTTCCAGTATGATTGGAAAGTATTATTCAGAGGGGGATCCTCGACGTGATGGTGCTTTTACAATCTTTTATATGGGTATTAATATTGGAGCCTTTTTGACACCATTAACTTGTGGTGCGATTGGAGAATTAGAGGGATGGCATTATGGATTCTCGTTAGCAGGATTTGGGATGTTACTTGGTCTATTAATATTCTGGATGGCGCAAAGAAATGGTGCATTAGAAGATAAAGGATTTCAAAGTGAGGAAGCACTTAATTTGAATAATACCAAAAAAATTGCGGGTCTGAATCCGATGACTGCAATTTACATAGGATCATTCTTAGTCTTACCGATTGTATGGGGATTGGTTTATTACAACCATATTGTAGAAATATTGTTACCGATTGTCATTGTTGCTGCATTAGGATACATTATTTATCTATCATTGACTTATGAAAAAGTTGCAAAGCAGCGACTATGGGTGATTGTGACGCTATTCTTTTTTACCGCAGTATTCTGGTCTTTCTTCGAATTGGCGGGAAGTGCATTAACCTTATTTACAGATCGAAATGTAGATAAGACTTTATTTGGAATGGAGTTGACCACTACATTCTTTATCGCGATCAATCCATTATTCATTATGTTATTCGCACCGATCTTTTCATGGATGTGGATCAAGATGAATAAAGGTGGTTGGGAGCCAGCAGCTCCGGTAAAATTTGCAGCTGGTTTGATTTTACTAGGATTAGGATTCTTAGTGTTAAATTTAGGAACAGCAACTGCAACAGCTGGTGCGATTGGCGGTATTTTTATTGTACTACTTTACCTATTGCATACACTAGGGGAGTTGACATTATCACCAGTAGGATTGTCATTGGTAACTAAATTGTCTCCTGCAAAAATGGTAGGTTTCATTATGGGATTCTGGTTGATGTCATCAGCAGTTGCCCATCAAGTAGGAGCACCAATTGCACGTCTGACTTCAATTGATGAAAAAGAATTGTTACAAAGTGATGGTTTTAAATCTTGTATGACGGATCAAAATCTGAAATCAATTTTAGCATCACCCACATTTACAGCTTGTATTGAAAAAGGATCTGTTGATGATTGTATCGCTTCTCCAGATTTTTTGAATGAATATAAAAACAAGACTGGACAGCAGTATTATGTGGGTAAAGCGAAAATCGCAGGTTCAACTGGAAAAACAGCAACCTTTGTGACAAACGACGCCTCCTATGCTAACTCTGCAACGCTAGCTCCTGAAGCGCTCAAATCCATATCGAATATGGATATTAAAGCCTTGAAAGCCGGAAGTCCACAAGCAGTTATTGGATCTTGTTTGTCCCAGCAATCTCTTGGTAAATGTTTAAGTGTATTTACAAAACTTGGATTTTTTGCCGTCGGATGTGGTATCTTTCTATTATTATTATCACCAATAATTACCCGTTGGATGCACGGAATCAAATAGTTAGCGCATTAGCTTTTTTATAAACACTCAAGTGGTCCATTAATTGCATATGATTAATGGACCACTTTTTTGTATACTATGAGAGAACTATTATTAACAGCAGTTGCGCTGCTTTTGGCTACGTCGTTAATGGGTCAGGCTCCATCTATTGCGGAGCTTGATGCAACTGGTTTTTCCCAACCTGATCATATTGTCCATGATCCGATTTTTCCTTTATATACTAGTATTCAAGAAGTTCGTTGTGAAGACTGTTTGCAGATGCCTTTAACAATTAAGCAAGTACCAAAAACTGTTTATTGGGAAGACAGACTGAAGACTGCACTTGCTTCTGAAAAGTTGGCAAATAAAAACAACAATAAGATTACAAGTTATGCGGCTGAGAAAAAAGTGTTGCAATTTAATCCACTTGTAAGAGATATAGATGTAAAAGCTGGAACTACAATTAGGAAAGCTGAGCGAATCGTAGAATTACCATTTGCAATTCAGCAAGTCAACCGAACCATTTATTTTGGAGATAGAATTGAAGCCTACTATGCAAAAAGGAATGCTATCCTATCATCTAAGCAAGAAATTGAACCGGAAAAAAAGGTCGTTGAAAAAATAGAGGAAGAGGTGGTTGCCGTCAATTCAAAAACTTCCTCTGCGACCAATCGTTTGCCAATCATTGATGAAACAGAACTAAAAGACATTGTCCGTCGAACGAAAGGAAAAAAATCAAAACGAATTCAACAAAATGATAAGGAAGCGATCTTTGTGAAAACAGTTGCTGAAAGGAAAATTACAAAACCGACTAAAGAATTTGTCAAGACAAAAATACCATCCACTGTACATGCGGCAGAGAATGTACACGATCATGAAGAGGTTGCTTCCAATGTAAAACCAAGATACAATTCGGATGTGGTCAACACAGAGTTGGCAGTTCTTGAGAAAATGATCCGTGCAGATAACGAAAAGAAATCCAATCCGACCGCGAGCAATGTCAATATACCCGTAACTTCTCAACCTTTGGAAGTAATATCACAAGTCATCAATGGGGAGTCTGTCATTACAGAAATTAAACCAGTTACTCAACCAATAAGTGCCACTGCTACTGGAGAAAACCGAGCGATCAAAGCAGAGCATTTTTCTCTAAAGACAATCGACAATGAATCCATCAATTCTAATCTTTTAAAAGGAAAAGTGGTGGTGTTGAATTTTTGGTTTACGTCCTGTGTAGAATGTATTCGTGAAATTCCACAGCTCAACGACTTGAAAAAACGATATGAAAATCAAGACATAGAATTTGTAGGAATCTGCCTGAATGATAAGGCCAAAATTGAATCTTTTCTGAAAAAGCATCCTTTTGAATGGAAACAAATTCCCGATGCTCGGCAAGTTGCACATGACTTTTATATGTTCATATATCCGGGCCACGCAGTAGTGGATAAAAATGGAGGAATCATCACCTTGTTGAATGGGAATGCTCCGCACGTCATGCAGCAATTGGAAACTGCTATCCAAGTTGGGTTGGGAGAAACGTTCTAGGAATCGTACAAAGTATGAAGTAATACAATTTGTATAAGAAGTACAAAGTAACGAGTACACGTACTCACGAAACAACTATAGTCTTTGTACTAACTACTTTATACTAACTGCTACTTTGTATTATAAAACTATTTCCGCCACTTCTCAATAGTCGGACAAGTATTATATCGATCATCTACTTTTATAAAAGTTGCTCCTACTTTTTCCTCAACCCAAGTACTAAGATACGTTCCCCTCTTTTGCTCAAGTGCAGCTGTTTGTATTTTGCTATAATCTTGTTTCAGACTGGCAACATGTGGGCTGGTTCGTGATTGCAATTGGATGATAGAGTAAGCGGCATCAGCTCCAGGAATCGATGTTAAAAATGGGGAAGAGACTGCTCCGACATCCATGGTATCAATTGTAAAATAAATATCTGGTTCCAATTGACTGGTTTCAAAATAGGTGTTACCGGATTGCGGATTCGTGATTCTTCCATCATTATTGTAACTCTGAGTTTTGTCAGAAGAAAATCTTTTCACGGCAAAAGAAAAAGTGATGGAGTCATTTAAAATTAACTGCCTGATGGAATCCAATTTAGCAATTGCTTTTTGATTGTCAGCCTCTGTGATTTCTGGCTTTATCAAAATATGTCTTGCATGAACAGCATTGCCACGACGCTCTAATTGTTGGATTAAATGAAAACCAAATTCTGATTCAATTACTTCTGAAATTTCATTTGGTTTTAAATTGAATGCAGCCGCTTCAAACTCAGGAACAAAAGTACCTCTTTTTTGCCACCCCAAATCACCTCCCGCTCTTCCGGAACCAGGATCATCTGAATATTTTTTAGCGAGCTCTGCAAAATCGGCATTTTCCATAACAATCTGATTTCTGATATCTTGCAACTTATTCAGCGACTTTTTTTTCTCTTCCACATTGACTTTTGGTTTGATTATTATTTCTCCAATTTCAACTTCAGAACTAAAATAGGGTAGACTGTCTACAGGGATTTGAGCAAAAAATTGTTTTACTTCCATTGGTGTGACAGAAACACTAGCGTTGATTTGACCCTGCATTCTTTCCACCAAAATTTGACCTCTTAAATCTTCTCTGAATTGTTCTTTCACTTCATTAATAGTTTGCCCATAGTATTGTTCAAACTGATTTAGGTCTCCATTCATATAGGCCAAAATACGGTCAATCCTGGTCTCTAGCTGTGTCTCCACTTCTTCGTCAGTAATCGCGATACTATCTAGTTTGGCTTGGTTCAACAATAATTTTTGAGCTAATAAATTATCTAACACTGCACAACGGATTTCTGGTTCTTGTGGTCCACTCTGAGCGGTCATTAATGCAAATTGTTCTTCTACATCTGACAACAAAATCACTTCAGCACCAACAACGCCAATAATTTTATCGACAATTTGACCTTGTCCAATAACTTGTTGTGTAAGTGAAAAACAGCATAGAATAACGAATAAGAGGTATCTCATTGAGTATAAATTTTTATATTTTTTCGTTGATACTCGCGATCATAAATTTCTTCTTTTTTCTCGCTGAGTAACTTGATTTTTCTTTTATGTAAAATTACTTTTCTCGCCTGATCTTCAATAAATGACAAAGGCGCAATCTCTTTTTTAGAAACGGTTTCAAAGACTCTTAGGAAGTAATGATATTTCCCATCCTTTCTTGAAATCTCCGTCCGTTCGTTAATGTTGGAAGAGTTGATAATTCCCTTTGGAAGCTGCAATGCTAGATCATCTATCCGTATCCAAGTGCTGTCATCTAACATATACGTCTCTGCATTATCGGTGCAAAGCGTCAATAAATCCTTATAATTTTTCGAATCCAAATCACTCCACAACTTCTTCAAATCTTCAATTCTTTCGTTCTCTTCTTCAATCTTTATATAATAACAACGTAGTATGGTAGTCTCTAGTTGGTACTGTTCTTTATTTTTTGTGTAATAATTATCCAACTCTTGTTTGGTTACAGTGGAGTCCAAATTGGTTTCAACGAGCAATTTTTCAAAATTATGTTTAACCAATGAAGCACGGTAATCTTTTACCAATTTCTCAATATTTAAATCGTTGGGGATATGCTTTTCAGCTTCGTGCAACAAGGTTGCTTCCTTCACCCATCGATCTATAAAGGAGTTGATGATTTGAATACTGTCACTTGAAGAAGTATTGTTGGGAATCATACCTTCTAATTCTGATAACCGCAAATTTTTATCAAATACATTGGCAAGAATCGTGTCTTGCACAACTTTGGGTTGCTCAGTCATATCTGGTCTGCATGAAAAAATATCCAAGCAAAATAGTCCAAGTACAAGTATTAAAAGGTGGTTCCTCAAGATTGAAAATTGATTGCTTACTTATTTGACCAAAGATTCTAAAACTTTATTATCGATATCAACTTTGTATTTTTCACGAAGTTTTTCGATCCACTGTCTTTCCAAAAAGTCTTGATAATCTGCTACTACATATCCTCTTGCTTGCTTCAGTGTTTTTTCTTGAGCAGGCAAGAGTGTTTCTATTTTGAAAAAGTTACTTGATTTATTTCGCTTGTCAATTTCGACTGGAGATAATTCACCAACTTTCCATTTCATTTTGTCAAGGACTTCATTTTTTCCTTTCTCAAAAGTTTTTTCTTGGACAGAAACAATCTTCCCATCTGCTTTATTAAATTTAGCCAATGTTTCTTTTGATCCATTTTTGGCTGCAAATTTCTTCAACTTAGGTAATTGATTTGCAGCGGTTGCTTTCAAGCTGTATTGATTGACCACAGCTCTTTCAGCGTAACGATATTTTGCACTTCTTGTTTTGTGAAATTTAGCGAGTCCGGTTGTATCTTGTGAAGCTTTGTCCCACACTTCCATTTTTGTTGCTTCGAATAAAAGAATTCCTTCTTCATATTCACGCATTAATGACTTGAACTCAGGATATTTTTTCTCTAATTGTTCTTCCTCAAATTTCATACAAGATTCTGCGATATATCCTTTATATAATTTCTGCACAACATCATTTACTTTTGCATTCTTGCCCATTCTCATTCTTTCTCGAGATGCTTTCTGAGCATAAGTTGCGAAATCTTTTGTTGTGTATTTATTTTTACCTAAAGTGAATAAAACATCATTCGAAGTTACATCTGCAGCTCTCCATTTGTGCGTCATAAATTCTTCATTCAATGAATTGGCAAAACTGATGATTTTATCTCCTTTTTCATTGAACTTATTTTCACGTTTGATTCGTTCGATCATCGCCACTTTTGCCATTTCATATCTACTGTCTTTTTGGATTTTAGTTTGTAATCCCCTTTTAGTCTTTTCGTAATCTGAGTTATCTTTTTTAGCGATTCGTTTTGCGATGTGCCATCCAACAGAAGTTTTAAACGGCTTTGTAATATCACCATCCTTCTTAATTGCGAAACAAGCTTCTTCAAAATCCAACTCGTATTTGCTGATTCCAAATTTTCCGATATATCCACCTTTTTTGGCTGACATCTTATCTTCAGAAAAAGTTTTGGCTAAATCTTCGAAACTACTTCCAGCAGAAATAGCATTGTAAAGACTATCTACTAGCGCTTTGCTTTTGGCATCCGTTCTATCTTTTTTCTTACGGATTAAAATATGAGCCGCTTCCATTTCTCCTCTTGCTGGTCTTCTTTCATTCACCTTTATTAAATGATAGCCGACACTACTTCTGACTGGTTCACTTATTTCTCCAATCGGTAAGTTGTAAGCAGCGGTTTCGATATCGTAAAATCCTTTTGGGAAAAGCGCTGTTAGATAACCGATATTTCCTCCATTGTCTTTTACTGATTTATCATCTGAAAATTGTCTTGCCAATGCAGCGAATTTTTCACCACCAACAATTCTTTTTTTGATGTCTAATAATTTACGATAAGCATCTAGTGTATCTTGAGGAGATGCATTAGGTTTCATATTGACCATGATGTGACTGATGCTTACATCTTGTTGGGTTCTTTCAAAAGCTTGACGGACTAACTTTTCAGTCACTTGCTTGTCAATCAAATAAGAGTTGGCTAATTGTCTACGGTAACCTGCTAATTCTTTTTGTAATGCAGGGATGGTATCCAACTTCATCTCCTTTGCTTTCTGCACTTTCAATTTGAATTTGACATACAGATCAAGATATTCTTCCAATGATTTTTTTGAAAAAGTTGCCTTGTCACCATTTGTTTTTGAATAGATGTATTTGAATTCAGAAACATGGACCGGATCGTTCTCAACTGTGAATAAAACAGGGTCGTCTTTCTGTGCGATCGTATTGCTAAGAAAGAAAAATAAAGCAACACAAGTGAGAATTAGTCTAGAGTTCATTTTTATATAATTTTTTAAAATAATATCCATGATTAAGGTGCTGTTTTAAGCAGCGCAAAAATACGAATTTTCTGTCAGACCGCTGCGATGTCCAGACCGCTATCGCTTTTAAGATCGCTTCGCTTTTTAGACCGCTTGACAGCTATCAGGCCGCTGCGCTTTAAGACTGCTTCTCTTGAAATTTAACCGATGTGTTCAATTGTATCTTCAAGAAAGGCAAGTATCAGATTAAACTCCAAGTATAATATGAACTTGAAGCAGTCTTAAAGCGATAGCGGTCATACAGCGAAGCGGGTCTTAAAGCAAAGCGGTCTTAAAGCAAAGCGGTCTAATCTTGAAAATAAACCCGTTTTACCCGCTCCGAAATATTCGTAAATATCTCGTAAGGAATCGTCTGGGCAATTGCTGCCAAATCTTTAATAGAAGGATTGTTCCCAAAAACAATAACTTCATCCCCTTCCTTAATTTGATGGTCATCCGTTATGTCCACCATACACATATCCATACACACACTACCCACAATAGGTTTTAACTTGTCATGAATGGATACAAAATACTTTCTGTGTCCTGCCAATCGTGGCAATCCATCTGCGTAACCAATACTGATTGTGGCAATTTTTAATTTGGAGGTGGCCAGTTCTGTGCGATTATATCCAATCGTTTCGCCTTTATTTACTTCTCTAATTTGGGAGATGGTTGCTTTCAAAGTGTGAACGATTTTCAATTGATTTTCGATCGTTTGACTCATATCTAAACCATACAGTCCTATGCCCAAACGCACGAGGTCCATTTGGTATTGTGGGAAACGAATAATACCTGGAGAATTTAGCAAGTGGCGCATTGGTTTGTACCCAATCTTGGTTGTAATTTGGGTGTAGATTTTTTCAAATATTTGGATTTGTTGGAGGGTGAAATTATCATCATTAGGATCTTCACTTGCGGCCAAATGACTGAATATCGAATTGACTTTGATGTTGGAATGATCTTTTAATTTTTGGATTAATGATGTGATGTCTTTGTCTTCAAAACCCAAGCGATGCATACCAGTATCAATCTTCAAATGTATTCCAATTGTATTGCCTGACTGTCGGGCGGACAGGTTGTTTTTTACTTTTAAAAATTCAATTAATTGATTCAATTGACGATGACTATAAATCTCAGGTTCCAGCTGATAACGAATCATCGCATCGAAAGTATGAGCTGCCGCATTCAAGACCATGATTGGGGTTTTGATGCCTTCATTTCTTAGTTGAATCCCCTCGTCTGGATACGCTGTCGCAAAATAATCCACCCCATTATAATCCAACAATCTGGCAACTTCTGTGCTCCCACTTCCATATGCTGAGGCTTTGATCATCACCATCATTTTGGTGTCTTTATTTAATCTGGATTTGAAGAAATTGTAGTTGTGCGTTAGTGCATTTAGATTGATTTCAAAACTCGTTTCATGAATTTGATTTGATAAAAAAGCGGATACTTTTTCAAACTGAAAAGAACGAGCCCCTTTGATTAAAATATATTGATTGGCGAAGGTGAGATCGGGAATTTTTTGGATGAATTGGTCCGTACTAAAAAAGAATTGCAACTCCATTTCAGCGGGTAAGTGATCAACGAGATTGGCAACTTCTTTTCCGATTCCAACTATATTTGAAATATTTTTTCCTACAATTAATGTTGCTATTTTTTGATAGAGTTGACTGGATGAAATGCCACTTTGAGGAATGTCGGAAAGAATCAATGTTTTATTATTATTCCCAGCTTGTTGTGACAAAAAGTCCAACGCAATTTTCAAAGAATCTAAATCCGAATTATAACTATCATTGATCAAATAACTATTGTTGATGCCATTCTTCATTTCCAAACGCATAGCCAACGGTTGGAGCTGACGAATACGCTCTTGAATCACTTCATGCTCTATTCCTAAATGAAGACAACAAGCCCAACAATGAATTGCATTTTCTACATACGCCTCATCCGTGTATGGAATGTTAATTTGGATGCTTTGTCCTCGATAATTGGCGGTCAAAGAAGTAGAATTATACTCCGTTTTGGTTGTTTTTGTGATTTGTAAATCAGCGTCCTTTTCAAAAGACCAGCTAAATAATCGGTTGCTATCATAATGCTTGATCGCGTCATGAATTTCTAGCTGATCTTTACAGTAAATGATGGTTTTGGCAAATTGAAAAAGCTTCAATTTCTCAGCAACTTTCTGTTCTATGGAATCGAATCCTTCATTGTGAGCCGTACCAATATTTGTGAAAATTCCAATGTCACATTGGATGATTGGTGCAATTTTGTCCATCTCATTGATAGTGGAAATTCCCGCTTCAAAAATGCCAAGTTGATGTGCTTCTTGGATTTGCCAAACTGATAAAGGAACGCCAATTTGGGAGTTGTAACTTTTAGGACTTTTGACAGTGAAAAAAGAGTCATTCAACAATTCAAACAACCATTCTTTGATGATGGTTTTCCCATTGCTTCCTGTAATTCCAATGGTCTTTAAATTGAATTGATTTCTATGAAAAGAAGTCAGTTTTTGAAGTGCCAACAACGTATTATCGACTAGAATAAAATTAGCTTTTGGAAGCGAGTTAATTGCTTTTTTATTGCTTACTAAAAAATTGCGGACTCCTTTTTCATATGCATTTTGGATGTATTGGTGACCATCATTTTTATTGGAAATTAGTGCAACGAAAATTGATTTATGAGGTGCATTGATTTGACGACTATCTATAAGAATATTTTCAATTTTCTCTTGTTGGAAAAAACCAAAATTCAATTCGCCTTCGACAGCATTTGCTATTTCTTGCACCGCGTAACTCATAAATCAAATCCAATATCTTTGCGATAATACTTCCCTTCAAAATCAATAATTGCTGCATTTTTTTTGGAGGTCGCGATAGCTTCTGCGATGTTGTTGCCGAATGAAGTGATTGCGATAACTCGACCACCGTTGGTTAAAACTTTTCCATTATCTGCTTTCGTTCCTGCATGAAATAAAATGGAGTCTTTGATTTCATTCAACCCGTCGATTTTGAAACCTTTTTGATAGGTCTCAGGGTATCCGCCAGAAACCAACATCACGGTTGATACTGTTCGTTCATCCATTTCTATTGTTTGATTTTTCAAATTTCCATTATCTAGTGAAGCTAATAATTCAACCAAATCATTCTTTAAACGAGGTAATACCACTTCTGTTTCAGGATCACCCATGCGACAGTTGTATTCAATCACATAAGGTTTGCCATCCACCTTTATCAAACCAATAAAAATGAATCCATTATAGCGAATATCCTTTTTTTGAAGACCGGAAATAGTTGGTTGGATAATTTTTTCTTCGACTTGTTGCATCATCTCTTCATCCAAAAATGGAAGCGGAGAAATTGCGCCCATTCCACCCGTATTCAGTCCCGTATCTTGTTCCCCAATCCGTTTGTAATCTTTGGCAACTGGTAGTATTTTATAATCAACGCCATCCGTTAAAACAAAGACAGAAAACTCAATTCCTTTTAAAAAATCTTCAATGACAACAGAAGCACTTGCAGCTCCAAATTTACCGTTGATCATGTCTGTAAATTCCTTTTTGGCGGCTTCCCGATCATTTAATATAACAACACCTTTACCTGCAGCTAAACCATCTGCTTTCAGTACAATTGGGGTTGGTTTATTGTCGATGTATTCCAATCCTTCGTAGTAAGAATCTTTTGTGAATTCGCGAAATCCTGCGGTTGGAATTTGGTTGTCGTACATAAAATCTTTAGCGAATGCTTTGCTCCCTTCCAGTTGTGCTGCGGTTTTATTTGGACCTATAATTTGCACTTCCGAGAGACGTAAATCATTTTCAAAAAAATCGACGATTCCATCTACAAGCGGTTGTTCTGGTCCTACAATGACCATGTTGATATCAGCCTCTAAAACGAATTTTTTGACTGCTTCGAAATCAGAAGGGCTGATGGCTACATTGGTTCCGATTTGATTGGTTCCTGCATTTCCAG
>CALFWW010000238.1 GCA_937928575.1 uncultured Saprospiraceae bacterium
TATCTGCGTTGGAAAGCCCTGTCTGCTTGGCGCAGTCAGGCAGGCTCGCCGTAACTAAGGCTATGTCTGCGTTTTCCGCCTTAATCTCAATAAAATTTTCCTCCATATAATAACCGCACTTATAGAGTACAATTTGTATAACAGGTCTCGCCTATCTAAAGTCTAGCTAGACCTGTTAGAACTATGCGCACCAAAAAAAGGAGCACCAACCAAGCTGATACTCCTTTCAATATTATAAGTTATAGATTTTACTTTTTGTCTTCCACCAACTCATCCAATGATTTTCCAGCATCGATTGGTTTGACATTATATCCTTCTTTCATCAATAAGTTGACGACGCCTTGAGGACCACCTAAATGACCTGCACCAACCGCAAAGAAGGTGGGTTGTTCTTTCATCATTTCTCCCATGATTGGAATCCATTTCAAATTTCGATTGATTAACAATACTTGCTCGTAATTTTGCATCCCTTCTCCATCTTCTGAAATCATTGAAACCATACCATTGATATCTTGGTCTTTGTACATCTTTGTCATTACATCGAATTCATCTTCCTCACCGGTATTTTCTGCTTTCAGTGACTCAACCAACATTTGTGCTTGTGCTTCATATGGGATACTATCGAAAACACTCATTTGAAATTCGACTGTTTCCAATCCATCCATTTCCTTTTTTTGTTCTTCGGCGATCGCCATCAATTCCATTTCGTAAGAGACCATTCCGCCTGTCTGCATATCCGTTTGCATGGTTGCCATATCTTCAGATGCGAAGACAGTCAGGAACATTGGTTTTATTTTTTCTAGCATCATCATTGGCAATCCCATTTTTTCAAAATGATCCACTACCAATTTATAATCTTCTTTAGATAATAGACTTTGTAAGGTCACTCCATTTTTCATCATCACTTTTCCAATCATTGTGAAGATGACGCCGATACTATTCATATCTTCCATGTTGATCTCGTAAGTAATTTTGTCTGTCTTTGCCAATGCTGCTCTCGTCGCATCGGTAATGACAAAATCATCTTTTCCGATCATGTGAATGGTACCATATAAGTAAGAAGGGGTTTCTAATTCGTTTCCTGTAATTTCCCACAATAAGGAGGAAGGTAACTTGAAAGGGGTGGTATCTTTTTCCACCTTTTCAGCTAACTCAATAACCTTAGCTTCTTGCGCATTCGAAAAAGAAAAAGTCAAAAGGAAGAGTAATACTGAGTATATAAATTTTGTCATAACCGTTTTACGAAATTTAAATTTTAAAATTAATCGATTTCTGCATTAGTCAAAATCGAATTAAAATATCTAATGGTGTGCATCAAAATCCTCGACGATACTTAGAAGAATTTGGATGTCTTCAAAAAACTCTCTAATCAATTCAAAATCAACATTTGACTCAAATATAAAAGGTTCTAAAATATCTTTTGGTTCCCTAACTGCTAAGTAAATATTGTTATTGTTAAACGAAACATACAAGTCTTTCATTGTCCGCTCGGTGTATTCAACAATTGCTTCCTGCATCTCAAAAGACAACACATTATGGATTAAAGCGTCATCTGTAGCATAAGTGAGGTAATTTTCATTGAATCCTTGATGTTCCAGTACATCACTAACGAGTTCGCCACCAGCAATGTTGAAAGTTTTGATTGTTTTTATTAAAAATTGTTTGTGGTGTCTAGGTAATACCATTATAGTGCCACGGATAGGGTTGACGATTTGAGCGGCGAGGAAAATGCCACGAAAAATTTCAATGGTTCCACTTTCTATTTTGGAGAGGTCTTTTATTTCTAATTCACTCATTTCAAAATCGACATCTCCAATTTTTCCGGAGATCTTGTCTTCTCCACTGTAGAATCTTCCTGTCTTTGCAAACAATCCGCTTTCAACAAATTTTTTTTTCGAGACAAACCCTTTTGCATCATATGCTAGGTCTCCATAGCTCAATTTGTCATCAATAAAATCGATGATTAAGTTGATTACTTTTGGTTTCCAATCTGTTTTGAATTTGCGAATTCGGAATAACAAATAAGAGATGTAAAAACCTATTGGGATCAATAAGAAAAGAGTCACGAAAAAGATCCCAGTCATTGCTTGAAAAATAATGACACCAATCGCCATCAAGATTGTGATACTCATCAGCCACAATAAATTTTTGCGCTGACTTTCAAGCCGTATTAATTCAGGATAAATGGTATGATTGTAATATGGTCTGAAACCATTTAAGGCCATAATTGTCACTTAAATTTGGAAAATCACGCGTGGTTGGTTGCTGCATCTTTCTCCAAATCGATTCCACAAATTTCATATGATACAGCAATGTATAACCTGGTTTCCTTGGGATTGCTGGCACCAAAATAAGCATTACTTAGAATAGAAATATAGAAATTAAAGAAATCAGCTAAGGGCCGTTCCTGTTTTCTTTTCGTATTCATCAATATATTCAGAAACTACCTCGCTAATAATATCTTTTAGGTATGACTTTTCCATTTTAGCGATCGACTTCAATTTGAGGAGTCTATCCTTGTGAAAAGTAAAACTTACTCTTTTTATGTTTCTTTCTATTTTGACTTCCTCTTCTTCTTCTGATTTGTCCACGGTTCTTCTAAACAATGCGTCAAGTCCGCTAAGCGGTTTGCTGGATCTAATCCGTCTTTTTCTTACTGGTTTCTCTTTTTCAGTGATGATTGCTTCCACTTTTTCTTCGATGGCTTCTGTCATTACATCATTGAAAAGAGAATCTAAATCAGAAGTAAAACTCTTGACTGGAGCAGCTGCAGCATCTGTTTTCACTTGTGCATTTTTGCTTTCGCTACTTCTTTTTTTCTTGGTATTTAAAAGCGTGACCTTTCCTTGTTCAAGATCTTGATCTGCTCCTTCAGAAAAAAGACTTTCCAAACCTGAATTAAACTTCTTTTTACTCACTGATATTTGTATTTATGGATGCTTCTTTAATGGTTGTTGGTTCTTGGATTGTTTTTTCTATGGTCTCAATAACTTCTTCTTGAGGAGTTGTTCTTTCAATAATTTCTTTGCAAAGAGCTAAGTAATCTTTGGCTCCGTTACTGGATTTGTTGTATCCAAAAATATCTTTACGCTGAGCAGGTGCTTCTGCCAATGCCACGTTGTCTCTGATTAAAGTATTGAAAACCTTTGGTCCGAAAAATTTACGGATAGTCTGTACAACATCTCTGTTCAAAACTTTACGTTGGTCATACATAGTTGCAATAACACCACCGATTTCCAATTTTTTATTCAAACGGAAACGCACTTTATCAATAACTTGTTTGATTTTGGTCAAACCTTGCAATGCTAAAAATTCAGTTTGCAATGGAATCAAAACCTGAGAGCTACAAGTCAACGCATTTAATGTCAACAATCCTAATGATGGCGGACAATCTATAATGATATAATCGTAATCTTCCAAAAATGGTTCAAATAATTCTCTTAATAAGTATTCTCTACCCGCTTCGTTGATTAATTCCATTTCAGCACCAGATAAGTCCAAAGAAGAAGTAACAACATCTAATCCTTCTTTCACATTATAAGGTTGAATTTCTTCAACGCCTCTTAATGCTTCATATATAGTAGACTTTTGTCTTGGTATTCCAAGTGATAAGGTAAGATTTGCTTGTGGATCTAAATCAATCAGCATAACTCGCTTTCCAAGCTCTACTAGTCCTGCACCAATATTAATTGCACTTGTTGTTTTTCCAACGCCACCTTTGTGATTCAGTAGTGAGATGATCATTCCCATTAGTATTTCTTCTTTTAGTATGTTTAAAATTTAGTTTTCTGCTAAACGTGAAAGTAGTAAAAAAACTAATATTATAATAAAATGTGATGCAAAATATATTCTTAAATAAAACTGTTAAATCAAATGATTTTCAATGACATATAAAGTTTCGACTTTAGCAATGTATGATCAAATAATTAAAATTAAAAACATTTTTTTGCTTATAAATTTCTTTTTGACATTTTTTGTTTTAAATTTACATCGTAAATGATTCCAATCATATTTGTTCATTAGAAAATTATTGAAATGATTAAAGAAGATAGAATTCAACTTAATAATCGCTTTATAAAGGTTTTCAAAATGCTTGAAGACAGAGGTGTTATTGTGAAAAATGATCGTAGTGGTAAAGGTATCGGAGATTTCGCAGAAAAAATTCTTGGAGAAAAAGGATATGGTCACATTGTTCGTGCCTATTTGAATCCAAAGGATAAAAGAGTGATTGACTATAGACATGCCCGTGCGATTTGTAGTGAATATGGTGTTAGTGAATCTTACTTGTTAGATGGTATTGGTTCTCCATTTGGAAATGAAACACCAAGATATGTGAGTAGTGATATGGATCCTGCTTTGATAGGTGGAAACATCTCTTACAGTTCTGCGGAGGCATTTGCCGGTAGCACTTTGGGGCAAGAAGCACCTGAAGTTGAACAAAAGTTCTCTATTCCTGGTGTTTTAGGAAATGATTTGTTTGCTTTTCCAATTGCTGGAAATAGTATGGAACCAGTCATACACAATCAGGATATCATCATCAGTCGTAGTGTCAAAAATATCAACGATATCAAAGACAATCAAATATATGCTATCAGTCATGAAGGTAAATTATGGGTAAAGTACGTGAAAAAGATTGTCGGCAACAGAAAGAAAATTACCGCTCTAAATTGCATCTCAGCAAATAACATCGAACACGACCCTTTTGTTATTGAAGTAAATGAAACCACCAGACTTTTCAAGGTGGAGAAAAGAATAAGTGAAATAAATTAAATTTCTAGTAGAAAAGTACCAAGTATAAAGTATAAAGACTATCGTCCATGCGTGAGGACGTGCTCGTTCGTTTGGACTTCTAGTCCAGATACCACGACCTTATGTCCCCACGAACTGACGATAGTCTTTATACTAACTCTTTGTACTTCATACTAAGTAAAGATCTATATCCTGCTGTTTTTTTGATTCCGGAGGCTGGCTCGAAAGTGAGTACAGCCTCTTTTTTTTCTTTTATTTCATATAGAATGCATAGAATTCACAGAGACCAATAAAGTATCTTTTCCAAACTTTTCGTTTCATTAAATCTACGTCTTCTATTCACATGCTTTTTTCAAGTAATCCCCCCGATAATTCTATGTGTAAACAATGTCTACTCCGTGCTCTACGTGCCTGCCTGCTGGCAAAGGTTAAAACCATTCATATCCTCTATCTCTAAGTATATAATCAACATCTAAACGAACTAATGTATGTCATATTTGCGCATCGAATATTGAGCAACTTCTGTGTTTCCTGCTCATTCTGTGTGAGGTAAAATACGACTTCCTGGTATCAAATCCCCCGTTGCCGCATCACTTCATACAACATAATACCAGTAGCCACCGAAACATTATAAGAGTCGATTGTACCTTTTTGTGGGATAATAAAACGATCATCTGCTTTTCTTAAAATTGGTTGACTGACCCCCTCCCCTTCTGACCCTATAATAATTGCTAGTGGATCCACCATCTCTACTTGATGAATTAATTTGGTGGCTTTTAAATCACTCGCAATTACTTTGACACCAGATAATTGTAAGAGGTCTATAGAAGCTGCTATACTTGTTTCCCTGCATAATGTTAGAGACGTCAACGCACCAGCTGAAGCTTTGATCGCATCCGCATTTATTTCTGCAAATCCTTTTTGTGGGATTACCATCGCTGTGACCCCAGCAATCTCTGCACTTCTTGCGATTGCACCGACATTTCGCACATCTGTGATACTATCCAATAATAAAAATAATGGTACAGCTGGTTGCTCAAAAGCTTGAGGTAAAACATCTTCTAACTTATAAAAATTAACCAGCGCAATGAAACCAATAACGCCCTGATGGTTTTTTCCAGTGACTCGGTTTAATTTTTCTTTAGGAACATATTGAATGGGAATGTTTTTGCCCTTCAGTGCGTGTCTGAGTTCTTTTTCAAATTCCCCTTTAGTACCGGTCTGCAACATCAACTTTGAGATAGATGTACCATTTTGAATAGCTTCTAAAATCGGATGGCGACCGAATATGATTTTAGGTTTTGATTTTTTGAACATGGACGTAGTGTATGTTTGAAGAAATCCAATTAAGGTTGCTCAAATATACGAATGAAACTGAAAGAATGGATGATGCGATATTTTCAACTTCCCTAAACGTAAAAAATCCGTGCAGTCAAACAACTACACGGATTTATATATATCATTGCAAAGTTACTATTCTTCTTCTCTAGAAGCTTTTGCTTCATTCACCACTTTTTCAATTTGATCAGAAACTTCTTCTATCTTGTCTTCAATCTTACCACCCACAACAATTGCAACAGCTTTAGCAGTTGTGACGACATCTTCTAGTACTTCCGTCATTGTATTGTTAATTGCAGTCAGTAAAGACTCTTCTTGATTGGCTACTTGTGATTTGGCATGTACACCATTCGCGACTTTGTTGACGGCTGGTGTTCCATTTGAAGTTTCCTTTTCAGCTGTTTCGTTAACTGTATTTGTAGTGGTATCTTCTTTTTTCTCATCGCTCTTTACTTCATCTTTCTTAATGGCATCAGCCACTACTTTTCCCCCGACAATCGCACTGGCAGCATTGGCAAGCTTTGATTTTTCAGTAGGAGCGATATCACTTTGCTGTTGAGAAATCTGTGCAGCTATCTTATCCTTAGCGGCTTTCTTTGCAGCTTCATGCTTTTCACGCTCTGCTTTTTTAGCCTCATTCTTTTCATGAACAACGCGCTTATCGTCCAACATTTGCTTCGTCTTCATCATCTCACCAAGTTTTTGTTCTTTTGAAGAGATATATCCTTCAATCATTGTGATTTTAGCTTGACGAATTTGTGCTTCCAATTGCCCATCTGTAGATGCAATCTTTTTATTTTGAAAAGCTAGTTCATCTTTGTCTCGATTAATGGATCTTTCCATTTTACCGATGGCTGCAATCAATCCATTATATCTTCTATCTAATCTTGCAACTGGAGAACTTTCTTTATCGAACTCAGGTCCAAAACGTTTTTCTTTTATCAACTTGAAAGCACCATCCAATCGATCCCAAATTGCTTTCCGATGTTCACGAGTGAATTTAGTGTCTTTATATTCTTTTTGGACATCCTTTAATTCATTGAATAAACTTTGCAAGTTTTTATTTTCACCAATTCTTGCTTCAATGTTGTCAAATAATGAGCTAAAACGACTGAAATTTTCACCAGACAATTTATTAAACTCATTATCCAATGCTGTTCTCAATTCTTTTAGTTTTGAGAATAATTCATTGACTCCATCTTTTAGTGAGCTCGCATGTTCTCTAAATAAATTTTTCTCTCTGACTTGTTCCTCAACTTTTGTCCAGAACTCTTTCAATCTATTCCAGGCATCCGAATCATAAGTAGTAAGTCCCCCAATCCGTTCTTTGATGTCTTTTAATTCAGTCTGATAGGCTTCATTCAATTTAGAAGACAAGACAATAAATGCCCATTCCGTCTTAGCTCTTTGGATAAGATCGCCATTTTTTGTCTTCAAATTTTCTGGAAGTAAATCTTCGGTCATACTCAAATCTCTTTCGATCAATGAGTATCCTTCTGGAAGTTCAGCACCGTTTTTATTTCGCCATTCTGCCATTAATTTGTCACCAAATTCGTCAGTAGCGATCGTATCAGGATAGCTGTAAATATTGACTTTGTTTTTGTCAGGATCTAGCTGTAGGGCGAGAAGGACTCTTTTATCTTCTTCATTAGTACCCCAAATTACAAGTTTCGTTTTCATAACAACGTGTATTAAGTTATCGTTTATGCAGTAAAAAATTATATCCTATTTCTATAAAACCTAAATCCTATGAATCAGCTAGTTGTCACCATGCTATTTTTCAAAATTCCTTTCTCATTAAGATACTCAGCAATTTGAATAGCATTGGTGGCAGCGCCTTTTCTGAGATTATCAGAAACGATCCAAAGATTTAAAGCTTTTTCGGCAGAATCATCTCTTCTAATTCTACCAACGAATACTTCATTTTTCCCTTGAGCTTCCAAAGGAGTTGGGTATTCATTTTTTTCAATATTGTCTAATACCACTACGCTACTTGTAGCAGCTAATAGAGCTCTGACTTCATCGACATCAAATTCATTTTCAAATTCGATGTTGACACTTTCAGAATGACCTCCTTGTACAGGAACTCTTACAGCAGTCGCCGTAATTTTTAATGATGGATCATTCAGTATTTTTCTTGTCTCATGGACAAGTTTCATTTCTTCTTTTGTATAATCATTGTCCAAGAATACATCACAATGTGGAATACAGTTTTTATAAATTGGATGCGGGTAAGCTTTGTTTTCTGAAGTCGGTGTTTCTCCTTTTTCTTCAATATCATATTGCCTCACAGCTTTGACACCGGTTCCTGTCATGGATTGGTAAGTGGATATAACCAATCGCTTTATTTTATATTTCTGATGTAATGGCGCCAGTGCAACTACCATCTGAATAGTAGAACAATTTGGGTTCGCAATAATTTTGTCGGTACTAGATAAAAGGTCGGCATTAATTTCAGGTACAATTAGTCGTTTGTCATCGTGCATTCTCCAAGCAGAAGAATTATCAATCACAGTTGTTCCTACATCGGCAAATTTTGGTGCCCACTCCAAAGAAGTAGATCCGCCTGCTGAAAATATGGCAACATCAGGCCTCATAGCAATAGCGGTTTGCATTCCAACTACGGAATACGATTCTCCATTAAAGGAAATTTTTTTACCAACTGATCTTTCAGATGCGACAGGGATGAATTCTGTAATAGGGAAATTTCTTTCTTTTAAAACTTCACACATTACATTTCCTACCATTCCTGTAACGCCAACAACTGCAATTTTCATAGAGCTTTATTAAAACAAATGTTATTTGTAGCTAGATGTCAATATTTTTTCATTTTGGGATTGACGATAAAGCGGCCTTTTATGGGTGGAAACGTTTACAATACAAGTACTGAAACGCAAATTATAAGCCACAAAGATAAAGTCTATTGATATATGATGCCATTATTTATACAAATTAAAAGAACAAATTATCTTTACAGAGCGACTTCCCGCTAAAGTAGCCCAAATAACAGCCTAAAACATCAGTTTTTCTATGAAATTAGTCCAATTTTTTCTTCCAATATGCATTCTTTTTTTACCATTCTGGTCAAAAGCACAGTTTCAAGACAACTTTGACGATGGTGATTTATCGAATAATCCGACTTGGTTAGGTGATTCTGCTGATTTTTCGGTGAATGCTGACAATGAACTTCAACTTACTGCTGCCTCCGCTGGTAGTAGCTTAACATATGTAGATACACAGATACCTGACAGCACCCTGTGGGAATTGTATTTTAATGCCGATTTAGCACCCTCTGGAAGTAATGGGTTGAGAATTTATCTTCAATCTGATAACAACAGCTTCGATGGAAATGGATATTATTTTGAATTTGGAGAATCAGGTTCGGACGATGCGATCAACTTTTATAGGATGGATGGAGGCAGTGGTTCACTGCTCGGTGCTGGACAAATTGCTGCGGTTGGAAGTGCACCAGCAGATGGACGGATTAGAATAACGCGAACCATCATCGGTGAATGGGAGGTAAAAGTAGATTATAGTGGTGGTAACAATTTAGTAACAGATTTAACTTTCACAGATAATACGTATGCTGGAAATACTGGAAATTTTTTTGGGATTCAATGTGAATACACTAGTAGTAATACCGATAATTTCTTTTTTGATGATATTAATTTAGCACCATTACTACCGGACGTCACTCCTCCCTCATTGTTCAATCTTGAAGTGATTTCAGGTTTCGAGTTAGATGTTTATTTTGACGAACCTTTAGATGAAACAACTTCAGAAACAATCGGTAATTATATTGTTAGCAATGGCATAGGAAATCCAGCTACTGCGATTCTTGATGCTACCAACCCTTCATTGGTGCACTTGACCTTCTCAACAACCTTTGTTAGTGGACAAGAAAACATATTGTCTGTGAATGGAGTTCAAGATGTAGTAGGAAATGCAACGACCAATCAAGAATTGCCTTTCACTTTCTTTTTTGTTGAAATCCCACAACAATATGAAATCGTCATCAATGAATTTATGGCAGACCCGAATCCAACAGTTGGGTTGCCTAATGTAGAATATGTAGAGTTATACAATAATACGGATAAGACTTTCGAATTATCAGGAACTACCATTGCGAGCGGAGGTACCCCACAAGTTTTTGATAGTTACATTTTCGAACCTGGCGAATTTTTACTGTTATGTGATGATGAAAATATCGACTCATTAATGCCTTATGGAAATGTGTATGCTTTTTCAAGCTTTCCTGCTCTATCCAATGGTGGAGATGAATTTGTTTTGAGAAATGAAGATGGATTCATGATCGATGCAGTTTCCTATAACTCAGGTTGGTATCAAGATTCAAATAAAGAAGACGGTGGTTGGTCAATTGAAAAAATCAACCCTGACAGCCCATGTGAATTTGAATCTAACTGGAGGGCTTCAGAAGATATAAGCGGGGGTACACCTGGTAGAGAAAACTCGATTCTCAATCAAGGACAAGGTAGTACAGAAGCGGAGCTAGAAAGTTTATTCCTGAACAATAATAATCAGCTTATCGTCAATTACAATGTCGCTGTAAATGAAATGTTATCAACCGACATCAACAACTATACGATTTCACCTAGTTTAGGAATTCTCTCCGTTTCTACTTTTGGAGATCTTGGCAATCAAGTCTTGATTTCATTTAGTGACCCAATTGAAGTTGGTGTAACCTATAGTGTCACAACTACGAACTTGACTGATTGTATTGGCAACCCTCTAAATTCCAACTCGCTAAATTTTGGAAAACCAGAAATAGCAGAAGCTGGTGATATTTTAATCAACGAAATTTTATTCAACCCAGAATCTGGCGGTGCTGACTTTGTTGAATTTTATAACAACTCGAATAAGATTATCGATATGAGCTCCCTATCTATCGGAAACTTCATGTTAGGAGATAGCACTGCCAATGCAATTACAACAAGTTATTTACTTTTGCCACAGTCATACGTTGTGCTTACTGAAAATCCTGCTGTGATTTTAGAAAGTTATACTGTTGAGCATCCTGAAGCACTAAGATCATCAAACCTACCATCGTTTGATGACAACGAAGGCAATGTAACATTGTATAGAAGTGATCCAAATGGCTCTACAATCATTGACCAATTTGATTATGAAGATGACATGCACAGTGCATTTTTGGATGATGATAATGGTGTATCATTAGAAAGAATAAATTTTGCGGATCCTACCCAGACAGAAAGCAACTGGCACTCGGCAGCAGTAAGTGCAGGCTTCGCAACTCCTACTTATCTTAATTCTCAGTTTACAGATTTCAACAATACAGACGGACTACTTACTTTTCAAAAAAAGGCATTCTCTCCGGATGCAGATGGATTTGAAGATTTATTATTTGTACAATACAATACCGGTTCGGCTGGATTTACTGCAGATGTTAAAATTTATGATTCTGAAGGAAGACTAGTCAAGCATTTACTGAGAAATGAAATAATTCCAGCACAAGGCACACTTCGTTGGGATGGGTTGACAGACGACCAAACCAAAGCAGGAATCGGTATTTACGTTCTTTTGGCGGAGTTTATTTCTGACACAGGAAATGTACAACAAGCGAAAGAGACTTTTGTCTTAGCAACACGTCTTTAAATGACTATCAATTCTTTATATATTTTAAAATAAACTAATTTTCATCTTTACTTATCTACTGAAAGCAGCTATATTTGTAAGGATTATGGTGCTAAAAATTTTAGGATATCAGTCAGTGCAATTTGTTTTGAGCGCGCTCATCATTATGGGTGCTGCAGTTTGCATTTTTACACCGAATTATTTTCTTTTCAAACTCGGTGCAAGCTATGCGGTACACTTGATGTTTGGATATCTTTTCATCGGCATGCTTTTCCTCATTTTAAAACAATCCAATTTAATGTTCACAAGTTTTGCTTGTTGTGCAGGTCTTTGCTTGTTTTTAAAATCAAGTGCAAACCAGGATTTAATTTTACCCGCAAAAACAAATGAAGAATCCGTTAAAGTAGCGCACTTCAATATTTCTACATTTGGAAATGATTATGATGAAATCTTGAACACGATTCTAAAAACAGATGCCGATGTGGTGTCTATTCAAGAATTGACACCCGATTGGAACGAGTTTATTAAAAACTCATTGATAGCTAAACAATACCCACACGATATATCATTGGTTAGAATTGATCCATTCGGGTTAGCAGTTTATTCAAAATATGAATTTACTACGGTCGATACTTTTTACTACAACAACAATCCAAATTTTAGAAGTATCCCAAACCTACACTGTGTCATTAATTCTCCAAGAGAAAATCGTAAAGTAAATGTTATCAGTTCGAGAACCTACCCTCCTTTTAATTCTTCCGCATACGAGCATCTGAGAGATCATATGGTATTTATTGCCAAAAAAATAAGTACGATTACTGGTCCCATTATTACTTTTGGCGATTATAATGCTGTTCCTTGGTCTAAGGAAATCAAAGAATTTAGAGATCTGGCTCAACTAAAAGATAGTCGTAGAAGTCATACTCCTAGTTTCAAAGAAGGTTCTTTCATGCTTTTCCACTTACCGATCGACCACATATTTTTCTCCGAACAATTACGTTGTGTAGAATTTAACAATCTGCACACAGCTGGTTCAAATCATATTGGGATCGACGGAACTTATCAGTTTAATTCCAATATTTCCAATGTTCAGGCAACGCTTCAATAGCTTCAAGTATGCGCTTGAAGGCGTCATGGAGTTGATAAAATCTCAAACCAATTTCAAAATCCATTTGGTTGCAGCTAGTATTGCAATATTTTTAGGATGGTTCTTCGCAATTGAAAAATGGGAATGGTGCTTTACAATATTTGCTATCGTTTTAGTGTTAAGTGCAGAAGCATTCAATACTGGATTGGAATATATAACAGATTTAGTTTCACCTGATTATCATCTACTTGCAAAAAAAACCAAGGATGTTGCAGCAGGTGGCGTATTAATTGCAGCTATAGGAGCAGCTGCCATTGGTACAATTATATTCCTCCCAAGATTGATCCAATACTTTTAATCGATTACAAAACATATCAGTACTTTACGTCATGCACAAGAACATAAAGCTAGTTGTAATATGCATGTTACTAAATTTGCATGTATTTGCTCAAGAACAAATTGGGCTAAGGTTTGACAATTTCGGAAGCCTTTCCGGAATGACGATTAATCCTGCACAAAATTTAACGTCTCCTTTTTCTTGGTCCGTTCATTTAGGCTCAGCCGGTGTATTTGTAGATACCAATTACGGATATTTTAGAAATACAAAATTAGGAGCTTTAGCCAGAAATCCTGAAAGCGTAGTCCCTGTTTCAGAAACTTTTGACGGCCCAGTTGCATCCGGAAGTATCATACTAGATTATTACGACAATAACCGACAAAAACATGCAGATCTTATAGCTACTGCGATGGGCCCTTCTCTTCAAATTAATATTGACAATATCCACGTGATTGGATTGTTTACGAGATTTCGTTTTGCCTCAAGTGCACGTAATATTCCTGCCAAAGGAAATTACTATGAATTTGACAGAGTGCCTTTTTATGATGAAATTGATTTGACACCTTTCAGGATGGTTGGTATGGGCTGGAGAGAGATTGGAATCAATTATGCCAGAAGTTTTGAATTGGATAATGGAACCATCGGCATCGGTATCAGTCCGAAATTATTGACAGGCTATGAATCTTTTTACTTCGATAATTTGACGGATCAAAAGTTGACTCAATTGCCAGGTGATACTTTTGCTTTCAATACAGCTACCGTTAACTACGGTTTTACTACTTCCAACGAAACTGGAGAAGATATTTCACTTTCAAAAAATGGAAGAGGATTAGGTCTTGATATCGGTGCAACTTTTACCATTGACCATCCTAGTGAAGATGATTATTTATTAAAATTAGGGGTCTCCTTTCTTGATTTGGGTAAAATTAATTTCACCGAAAATACAGAACGCCATCGCATTGAAACAGATACAATCGATGCGTTTCCAGCTGGAAAAATGAAAGACTTAACGACCGTAGATCAATTGGTTGGTTTTTTGAGTCTTCATACAATGGGAGATTCAACTGCCTCTCTACAAGGTGGACAATATGGTATTGGACTTCCTTCTGCTTTAAGTTTACAAGCAGACTATCAAGTTTACCCCAACGTATTTGTAAATGCTTTGTTGGTACAAAGATTTCCACAAGGAAGAAATATTGCGGTTGCTCGTCCTAATTTATTAGCCGTTACTCCAAGATATGAGCATCGTTGGTTTTCTGCATCTCTTCCAATTTCCGTTTACAATTGGAGTGATTTCAGAGTTGGGTTGGCAGCAAGAGCTGGTTATTTGGTATTCGGTACTGATAATTTAGGTAGCTATTTTAATCAAAAAAGATGGACGGGTACTGATTTTTATGTTGGTCTTCATTTTACACCTTTCAATTCCAATTGGGATTTTGGATTTCTCAATTTTGGTGGCGGTGGTAAGGGTGCTAAGTGTTATGAGTTTTAGGAGCGGCGCTCTGTCAAACGGTTACACCATTTGTTAGCCTTATATCGTCCCTTTGGGACTTTGCGATTTCAAAGTGGTCCGATATAAATTTTTCGAAATACTGCCGTTGGATTTTTGAACGACATTTGCATAATTTCCAACCGACTCAATAAATAATAAATCTTCAAAAGGAATTTCAACCGATTCATTTTCTGCTTGAATGTGCACTTTAATTTGCTCAACTTTTTGATTGGAAACAGACTCAATCGGTGGATTGCTGACCGCAGCATTATTGATTTCATTGCTATCTTGGACATGACGCTTCAACAAAATCATGTGTTGTATTAAGGTAATAAATGCCAGTGGAAAAATCCCGATCAAAAAAGTATTCCAGATCATTCCAAGCATATTTGCTATACCTATTTCTTGCCAAAGGCTTACATACCAAGTGTTTCCTGCTCCAATAATTACAATTGTGATAACCGCCATTATTAAGTCTTTCCCAACAGTATAAGTGGCTTCTTCAAAAAACCGAGGAAATAATTTTGGCAGCACAAAGTAAATAATCAAAAGACAAAAGAAAGTGACAAATCCAAAACCAGCTATCCTTGCAGTTTTCCACTGTTCCGATTCTTCCATTCCAAAAGGAGTAAAGATTACCAAAAATCCACCAACAAAAATACCTGTAAACAATGCATAGAGAAATTCCTTTCTTTCACCTTGCGGAGCGGGAAATGGACTATTTAAAATATTGGATGCCATGCACAAAAATAATTAGGTTTTAAACAATTCCTATTGCTGAATTGCTTTTATTATTCAGCGTTTATTTTTAATGCTTCAATCTGCAATTCAAAACTGATATTGCACACCAACCAGTAGAGCAACATTTGAAAAATCAGGTTTAATTCTTAATTCATCTTGTGGTTCATCAATTGAAAAAGAAGGATTGAACAGATGGTTATTTGAATTTTCGGTGAGCTCGTCTACAAAAATAATTTCTCTATTATACCTTACTACATCCACATCTATTGAACTTCCATTAATCGAGGAACTTTGAGTATACTGGGTATATTCAGCTTCCAAAGACCGAATCGCAAGGGTTTGAATAGCACATTCCAACATTAAATTTACATTTTTAAAAATTTGCCATGTCGATCCTAATCCAGCAATTAAACCTAAACTACTTCCTCCTTTTGTAACCGCCTCTACTTCCAATTGCGTTTCTACTTGACTAGTAAAAGCTTCGGTAAGCGGAATTCCAAGTTGTTTTTCATAGACTGGCAAGAAATAGGTAGCAATTCTTCCTTCCCTGTCATTAATCAAAACGTTAGAAGTCGTATTCCCAAATATGGGTACTGCTAATGCTATCCTAGAATATACCGTAATTTTTTTGTTAAATCCTGTTGACAAAATGATGGCTGGATTCACTTCCATCCACTGAGAATTGACAGTATGGGAACTTTCGAAAGTCGGTGTATTAATATTTGATAAAGAAGTTTCACCTGTAATACTATATCTTACTCCGAGTTCTACCGCGATATGATTTGAGAGTTTACGACCTATTTGCAATTCCGTTTTTAATCCATCTCCTATCGTACTGTATCCATTTTTGGCAATGATAGAATTTCCTGTAGTATTTAAATCATGAAAATCTAAAAAGGGCAATGGTGATTGTTGGACGATCGGCTTGAATGGAATCCCATAACCCGCTTTGAATTGTAGATACCATTTGTTTTTCTGAAGTTGGACGTTTTGTTCTTGCGCATTTAGGATAGCAAAATTAAATCCTAAAAGCAGCAGCATGGTGAGGATTGGTTTCATTTAAGTGGTTTTTCTATTTAGCTGTAAGGTAAGGATTTTTTAAAAACAGGGTTCTCTGGATTTAAATACGATTGTTCCATTAAAAAATCCCTGAAGCAGTGACAACACTTCTGTTTTGTTGGTTAGTAAACCTTCTTGGCAGAAAAAGGCACTTATCTGTTCAAGCAGAATTTGCCCAGAAGTTTTTGTAAGATAAGCTTTTTGCTGAATTACCTACTCACCACCAACTTCTCTGAATAAACAATCTGCCCTGTTTCATCCTTAACTAAACAAATATAGATTCCATTTGACAAGCCATCCA
>CALFWW010000239.1 GCA_937928575.1 uncultured Saprospiraceae bacterium
CTATTCACTTTAAATTTTGTTATCATCTATTATTTTGGCAACTTCGCACTCTTATATTGCACAGATTTTTATGGACAACTTTCTCGAGCTCAAACACTTTCTTGCTTCGCCTAAATACGTAGTTATTACATCTCATCGCAATCCAGATGGCGATGCAATAGGCTCCTCATTGGCTTTAGCGCACTTTCTCAACAAATTAGGTCATACCACCAGAGTCATCGTACCTTCTGAGTACCCTAATTTTTTGGCTTGGATGACTGGCGCCAATGATATTGTGATCTATGACAATTCTCCTGAAACTGGAAATGAATATCTAAATAATGCAGAAATTGTATTTTGCCTTGATTTTAATTCACTAGATCGAATTGATAAACTTGGTACAGCTATTAGCAATTTAGATGTAAGAATTGCGATGATCGATCATCATTTGTATCCTGAGAATTTCGCAGAATTTATGATGAGTGACCCGTCCGCAAGTTCTACTTCTGAAATGATTATGGATTTTATCCAAATGATGGAAGGGACCAAAGAATTGGATGTAACAATAGGAGAGTCGATGATGACAGGAATTTTGACGGATACGGGTTCCTTTAAATATAGTACTTCGCCGAAATTACTTCGAATTGTAGCTGACTTGTTAGAAATTGGAGTTGATAATGTCAAATTGCAAGATCTGATTTTCAACAGTATGGAAGAAAAGCACTTGCGATTGTTAGGACATTGTCTCAATAATCGCTTGGAAATTCTTCCGGAGTTCAATACAGGAATCATTTATTTGACCAAAAAGGATTACGAGGATTTCAAAATTCAAAGAGGAGATACGGAAGGAATTGTCAACTTTTTGTTGAAAGTGAAGAATGTAAAAGTAGCTGCTTTTATCACCGAACAACCGACTATCGTAAAAATATCACTTCGCTCAAAAGGTGATTTTTCTGTGCAAGAAATTTGTCAAAAACATTTTAAAGGAGGAGGTCACTTGAACGCATCAGGTGGCGCTTCCCATAAAAGTCTATCCGCAACCATCCAACAGTTCAAGGATTTGTTGCCAGACTATCAAAATCAATTAATCAATAACTAATTAAAAACATCGATATGCGAAATTCCCTATTTTTCCTTTTACTCCTCTCGGCACTCATTTATAGTTGCGGAGGAACTGGAGGAAGTGCAATGAACAATGGGACTAAATCAGAATCTGGTTATCTCTACACTCATCATATCAAAAATGGTGGTAAAACCCCAGTCGAAGGTGATGAAGTGACTTACAATGAAATGGTCTACTTAAATGATTCTTTGCTATATTCTACGTGGAATCTTGGTTCCGCAAAGACAGTGGTCCTTCCAAAAAAAGAATCTGTCGCAAAGCCACCACCTCCGAATTATGAAATGCTCTTAATCATGTCAGAAGGGGATAGTGTGACGGTCACGCAAACATTAGATTCTATTCCAAATTTGCCTCCTCAACTAAAACCAACTGATAAATTCCACTATCAAATGGCACTAGTTTCAATCAGAGACAAAGCTGCTGTTGATGCAGAAGCTGATAAAATGAAAGCGAGAGAAGGTGAGGTCGCAACTGCAACTTCAGCTGTCATTGATGGGTATCAAAATAAGAGCTTAAAAGCAAAAACGCTTCCATCTGGATTGAAATACATTATTCATGATGAAGGAACAGGCAAACAAGCTGTTGCCGGAAAAACTGTTTCTGTAAATTACTCTGGATTTTTATTAGACAAAAGTAACTTTGACAATTCATTCAAAAGAGGTCGTACATTTGATTTTCCTTTAGGTGCTGGACGTGTCATCAAAGGTTGGGATGAAGGAATTGCATTGTTAAAAGAAGGTGCAAAAGCGACTTTATTTATTCCTTCTGACTTGGGATATGGAGAGCGTGGCTCTCCACCTAATATTCCACCAAATTCAGAATTGGTATTTTATGTGGAATTAGTGAAAGTAAACTAGCTGTAATTAAACAACTTGTTTGCAAAATAAATATTTGAGAAAATTTAAACTCCAAATGCCTTTTGTTTACCTGCTAATATAAGGTAGTCAAAAGGCATTTTGGTTTAGTCAAAAACCATTTTAGATGACTATTGAACAGTTGAAAGATCTAAAAAGCCGGTTGGACTTGTTAAGGAGGTATCTTTGACGTCGATGGCCGAATTAATGAGATCGAAGAAAAAACACAAATAAGTCTGGATCCTGAATTTTGGAACGACTCCAAGAAAGCAGAAGGCATCATGAAAACCATTAAGCTGAATAAAGCTTGGGTGAATAATTTTGACAAAGTGAAAGATGTTGTTGAAGAATTGGAAACCTTGTTTGAGTTTTTGAAAGAAGGGGAAGGAACCGAAGAAGAAGTCGAAAAGCAATATGAGAAAGCGGTAGAAGTGGTCGATGATTTGGAATTTCGATCGACCCTTAATCAAACTGAAGACGAACTCAGTTGTATCCTCGAAATCAATGCGGGTGCGGGAGGTACGGAGAGCTGTGATTGGGCAGAAATGCTCTTGCGTATGTACATCATGTATGGCGAGAAAAATGGCTACAAAGTAAGTTCCATCAATCGTCAAGATGGGGATGTGGCCGGAATCAAAAGTGCATCCATTGAAATTGCTGGCGACTACACTTACGGTATGCTGAAAGGTGAAAATGGCGTGCATCGATTGGTGAGAGTCAGTCCTTTTAATGCACAAGGAAAACGAATGACTTCCTTTGCTTCTGTTTTTGTTCACCCGTTGATCGATGATCGCATTGAAATTGATGTCAATCCTGCCGACTTAGATTGGGATACTTTCAGAGCAAGTGGAGCCGGTGGACAGCATGTCAACAAAACGGAATCCGCAGTGCGAGTTCGCCACCTTCCTTCTGGCATCGTCGTAGAATGTCAACAAGAACGGTCTCAACACTTGAATCGCGAAAAAGCAATCAAGATGCTAAAATCAAGATTGTACGAGGAAGAAATCAAAAGGAAACAAGAGGAGAAAAATAAAATCGAAGCGGGTAAAACTAAAATCGAGTGGGGCGCTCAAATTCGTTCTTATGTACTAGACGATCGTCGGGTCAAAGATCATCGCACCAATTATCAAACGAGTGATACGAATGGTGTGTTGGATGGAAATATTGATGAGTTTTTGAAAGCGTGGCTGATGAATGCTACGGTGGAGAAAAAATGAGAAAACAATTATAAATTGAAAATTTGAAATTATAAATTGGACAACCAGTCGTGTAAACGCGTGGGTACAATATATAATTTCAAATTTTTCTTTTATAATTTTATCGTTTTCTAGAACCCAATCCAAAACGATATCCTACGGAAATTGAACTGACTAAATCAACTTTAATAAGATTAGACAAAGCCTCAAAACCTCTTGTCAAATCAATTTGTTCATTTTCATCTATATCACTTTCAAAAGAGTAGTTTGTAGATAACGCCCTTCCTAGACCGAAATTAATATCAAACAATATTCCATTATTTGATACCCATTTGTAGCCAATTAGCATACCCAGTGCAAATCGATTTCGTTTAAAATTATTGGTAGAATTGGCAATTTCAGAATTAAATGAAGTGTTGATATATTTACCGTACATCCCAGCATAAAACTTATCTGCACTCAACTCTGGGTTGAAGTAATATTTTCCTGAGATAATACCACCAGTTTTGAAACGACTAAATTTCTCATCTAAAATTGTCAAATTACCTCCACGAAATGGGATCCTTGCCTCGATTCCAAATGAGGGACTTACTGCGTACTCAATAGAAACATCTATATCACCTCCCCAAATAATCCCAAGCGGATTGACTTTGACTTCCAATTGTGAAAATGCGGCGGGAGTCGCGGCAAAAAAGAATAGTACGAATGCTAACAAATAGTTTTTCATTTTCAATATTTTTTATTTAAAAAAATTGTTTTTGCTAAAGTAATTGGAGCAATTAAATTTAAATATAATAAACTATTTGATGCTACTAAACTTCTCATTTATAGAATCTTTAACGAGCCCTTCCAATTTGTTAAAATCCTTTTTATCAAACATTTGAAAATGGTTTCCATCAAGATAAACAATCTCATCACAGGTATCTAATAACGTGTTCATGATATGAGAAGACAAGATGGTTAGTTTCTTGTTTTTATTTTCAAGGATGAGTTTTTTCAAAATTTCGTTGCTTTCCAAATCAACTCCGTTGAATGGTTCATCTAACAATTGAATTGCTTTATCTTGCAATTGGATTGCCAAAAACGCCAATTTCTTTTTCATCCCCGTTGAATAACTGTCTACAACATTATTTAGCGGCAAATTCAGCAAGGTAGCCAAGGAATCGATTTGATCTTGATGATTGGGACTAATTAAATTCAAATATTCTGTCCCCGTCATGTAAGGATAAAAATAGGGATCTGTTTCCAAAAATGAGATATCCTCTTTCTTTAACTTAGCGTTGCTCCATTTTATTTCCGCATTTTTAGCTTTAAACCAACCATAGATAAGACGGAAAAGTGTTGTTTTACCAGTACCGTTTTTTCCTAAGACGCCATAGATTTTATGCTCATCCAAGGATAGATTAAAATCCTGATAAAGTACTTTTTCTCCAAATCCAAATGTCAAATTCTTAATCTCAAGCATAATACTGTTTCAAATTTTTCGATGCTTTGTACCATAAATAAATTTGGTAGCCGATATTAGCAATAATCAATCCGGGCAAATAAGGTAGTATAAAAAATAAGGATTGTGCCATAGATGATTGATAAAAAGGGTAAATAGGATTGGCAAAAGCATACTTATATAGGATTCCAAAAGTGATTGCCAGAAAAATAGTTAGATAAAAATAAATAACGACGTAAAACAAGGGAGCTTGAAATAGTAGTGCGATTGAAAAAATGGGGAAGGATATTAATAACACAAGTCTTACATTCTGTTTAATTTTTTCTGCCAAAAAGGAGTTTGTTGCCACAATTAATTCTTTGGGTTCTAGTTTTTGGAAAGCAGAAAAAATATTTGCACCTAAAAGCAATGAAAATAAAATAAACAAAGAAATATGAAATATCGAGCCCAATCCTATCAGACCTATCAAACCATAACCAACGATATTTTTTTCCATGTGTGTTTTCAACTCAAAGCACGCTGCCGGCAAAAACGGTAAAACAAATTTAGTATCTGATTTTTTTACTAAAATAATGGAAGGGAGTAATGCCACAATGACAGGAGCAACCATAACAGGAATCATCAACTCCCATTTTTTAAACAATAAAAAGAATAGGGCAAATGGAATTAAAACCAGTAGATACTCGACAAATAAACAAAGTCTATACGTAAAATGTGTCTTCGCTATACTTTGCAAAAAATGCAAGTCATTTCTTTTCATGTGAATAAGAAATAACAATATAAGTGCACCAATAAAAAAAAGAGAAGGTGTAATAGTTGATAGAAATTGCAACGTATTTAAAATAAAGCCAACTGTTGCCAGTAAAAGCACCAACACTATACTTACACCGGTGTGTCGGATGAGCCGAACCAGCTGATTGAATCTTAAAAGAATAAGGTTTTTGAACAATTTATATTTAGGCTTTATTTGATATTAAAGTTAATTGAACTTATTGGTTAGAAGCTTAAATTATAGATGATTCCTATTTATTACTCGACAAAAACGGTTCAACTTCTTTATGGTAATAGGTTGGTTTTTCAACAGAAGGATCAAAATTCAGCCCTTTCAATTTTCCATTTTCTACGTCGAACAGTATCAAATTAAGTTTACGCTCATTCGTCAATGCCAGGGAACTATGAGATTTAAAATTGTATTTACGCTTTTTCTGATCCTTTATGAAAGTTGCTCGCCAAAGGTTTTCTTTTTCCTTTTTAAGGATGACTTGGTGTCCATTTTCCGCGACATAAGTCCCTTCGAATTGATTGGGATGGTCGACTACATTTATCTTTTTAGATTCTCCATGAGTCATTAATTTTGACAAGTGGCCAATTGCAGTATACCATCTGATTCCTCCAGGATTTTTTCCTTGTCGAAGGATAATCAGATTGGAAACCGGATTGATGTATAGGTACTGCCCTTGATACCCAGATGCATAAAAGTCGGTCCCATCTAAATAATCTCCATCAACAAAAGTTTCGAGCCACCACCCCTTATTGTAGCCCCACCATTTACCATTATGCTCATTCCTGATAGTGATTGAATTCACCCAATCTTCAGGGATAATTTGCTTCCCATTCCACTTTCCTTTTTTCTGATACAGCATTCCTAATTTTAAAATATCTCTGCTCGTCAAAGCCATCCCACCATACATTCGCTCGTTTCCATCGACGCTGTCTTTTGTGAAATAAGCATCGTATTCCATTCCCATGGGCTTCCAAATTTTTTCATATAACAATTCGGACACTTCCTTACCAGTAGCCGCTTCAATCACCATTCCTAAAACTTGCGTATCAATTGATTTGTATTCGAACTTGGTACCTGATGGAACACCTACTTGTATTTTTGAGACAATATTATCCAAATTATTGGAGTAATAAGTTTGTCCGACCTTGATGGGCGAGCGATAATCTCCTTGATCGATTCCAGAAGTCATTTGCAATACGTCTCGGATTTTTATTAACTTCTTTTTACCAACATTATAAGCGCCAACAAATTCACCAACTTTCTGATCCAGACTTTTGATATGACCTTCATCAATTGCGATGGCAAGTAAGGAAGTAATAAAGACCTTTGTAATTGAGAAAACGATATTTTGCTTTTCAATTGAATTGCCATTGAAGTAGTTTTCATAAAGTAAAGAATCATTCCTCATAACAATAAATGCCGTCGTGTTGGTCTTTTCTAAAAACTGCTCAAGTGGTAAGTCTAAGTTAATATCCTGGAATTTTGTCCAATATTTCGTCGCAGGAAGCGCCACATCTTTACATTTCGTGTCACAAATACTTTGTGGATTGGCAGCCAGAATAACTTCATTTGGGAAATATTTCTGATCATAAATCGAAGGGTTATTTAGGTAAACCATTTTCATAAAAGTGCAACTGGACAGACACAATAAAAGGCCCAAAATGGAAAGGCTCAATTGAGTACATTTCATATTGCAAAAATAATGGATATGAGCTTAAGATGCTTGACAAAGCGATATAATACCGTTAAATTCAAATTAGTGTTGTTACTATTTTGAGGATGCTGACTTTCTCTTTTTTTTTCTTCTCAGGATCACAAATTTGTTATCTAAACTATTAATCACGTCTTGCCACAAATCTTCATAAGGTACTACCTCAACTTGGCTTGAAGAGGGCGTAATGACTGTGGACTCACCTTTCAATTTATCAAAGTAAGCCTTCGCTTTTCGAATAGTAGCTTCTTTATGAAAACTATTTTTGATAAGTATGATTAGCATTTTAATGAAACACTTACTCCTGTAGGAGGAATCTTTTTTTAAGTATTTATAACAATATCGCTCCAAAGCTTCCATTCTGTCAATCACAAGATCATATTGTCCATTTTTTAGTAAAAAGAGGATTTGCAAAATTAGTATCGAAATATTGATTCCTTCCTTGTCTTTTGAAAATATAGGAACATTATTTAGAAACTTATTTAATCGAAACTTGTCAAGTTGTTTCAACTTTTCTTCCGGTAAGCTAATTTTTTTTACCAAAACAAAGTACTGAATGTATGCCTCATAAATTTGCCAAATTTCTTTTGTATCACGCTGCAAGCTATTAAAAAGTTTATGTTGCTTTGCAGTCAACAAAACATCTAATGCATTCTGATATTTCTTTTGATGGAAAAATAAAATAATCTGTGTTTCATTGGCGATATACCAATTTCTCGAACCAATTACTCCATTTAGTTTTGCCAACCGAATAGAATTCCATCGAGTTGCCTCTGCATAATTTTTGATTGAAATATTGGAAATAATAATTCTCATATAATACGGCGACATATTACTGGGAGAAACATTCACTTTTAGGTTTTCAAAATAGGAGAGCGCCTGCTTACTAACTTCTATGACATTTTCATGGTCTTCAACAATTTCATATTGCAAACATTGGACAATATAATACATCAAGCGGAGATTGTAAGAATCAAATTTTTTAAGTTTTTCTCTCAAGATTTTATTAAACTTTGCCACTTCATCAGTAATATTTTCATTGTTTCGCCTTTTATTTCCAGCAGTATGAAACATTATGTACTCGTAAAATTCTTCTGCCATCATTTCTACGCCTGATAATTCGTACATCTCATGGGCCAGCTTAGTATAATACTCGTACTTTTTTTTGTTTTTCTCATAGAAACTAAAATGTCGTTTTAAAGTTCGAGCGAGACTCAAAGTAATATCTGTAAACTCAAACTTGATACTTTTTCGAATGGTTCTTAAAGACAAAGAAATGGCACTTTTGCGAAGACCTCTTCCCTTTAAAATAGCAATGGCACCAATATTCTTGTAGCAGCTATAGTAGGCTCTTTGAATTTCATTGAATTTGGGATTTGTAATGTCCACAAAAAAAAGTGTGTTGATTAAACGTTTTTCAAGTTTGTACTTTAAGTGTTTGTAGTTGATATCATCTGGAGTGGTCTGATATAAGGCCAAAGCAGCATCCTCATCATTCTTGAATTCATCAGTATAGATGCCTTGATAAAATCTTTGAACTAAACTATTATTTCTATGCTCTCCAACGATATTAATCTTCTTTATTTTATGTCTTGACGCTGTAAAGACGAGTTCCTTTAACTTATCCATTTTTTATTCTCTCAATTTAATATACGATTTGTCGCTATTTCTGGTCTTTTAATTTTCTGACATTTAGTGGGTTAAGATATTTAAATCTACCAATTCTGCTAAATATCAACTGTTCAAATTGTAGTTTTTTAGTAATGCTACAAACCGCAGCCTACCTTATGTTTGAACCCTATCTAATTATTAAATCTTAAAAAAACTATTATGTTAAACCTTATTATCGCATTATTAATTTCAATCGGTGCTATTACCTCTGCTGACCAAGCGACTGAACAAGTTATAAAAGAGAACAAAACTGAAATCCAAGCAGTCATTGGAGATGACTTCGATGAGTTTTAATTGAGACTTAAATATATACATTTTTTACTAAAATTAATGTATATATTGTATTGATATCCAACTAGTTAATAAATATTTAAGTGCAATATCTTAAACATTTCAGCTGTGCTAATTGATGTTATTCAGTAGTATGAAATGGGATTTATTTTGAGAAATTACTGCTGTTTATAAAAGCTGGCACACTGTATTTCCCCATTGTAAAAACACGCTTGATGTCAATTATGACATTAGGTTTCATTATTCGATTAATTATATAGATGGATGACCTATCCCTATAATTTAGTTAGTTTTTAAAGGTCTAGTAATTAAGTTTATTAGACCTTTTTTTGTATTTCATTTTTAATGTTCTTTTTGGTAATTTTCTAATTTACAAACCCATTTTCTAACACCAAAATCGAAGAAATGGAAACAGCTATCCAAAAAAGAAATAATTCTGATCTTCCTTTAACAATTTTAAGAATCTGGTTGGGTATTGCTTTTATAATGCATGGTTTACCTGGAATATTTAGTGAGGATTACATGGCTGGGCATTTCGGCATGATGGAAGTTTATAACATTCCAGCTCCGCTATTGATGGCTTATCTCTCTAAAGGAGGGGAGCTACTTGCTGGCCTTTTGCTACTATTAGGAATTTTTACTCGATTTGGTGCATTGATTGTTATCATCAATATGACTGTCGCAACATTTTTAGCTATGAGAGGGGATATATTTGGAGATTTTCAAACACAAATGAGTTTTACTTACCTCATCATTGGCGTTGCTATATTGTTGGGAGGAATCACTAAATATTCGCTAGACTGGCTGATGGCTGCGAGACAGCGTTAAAGAATTAGTACTTGAATAGGGTGACCAACTCCGAAATCGAATTATACTTGTTTTACTCAAAATGACCTCAGTGTAAATCGCTGACAATTTCGTCTTTTGAAGACAGGTATTCGAAGTACTAATTTGTTTAAGTAATTTTTTTTACGCTGAAAATTATGGTATGTACCGATGACCCCAAAGTGGCTCGAACTATCAACTTGGGGCATCACCCAAAGTATTTCAAGCATATACCTGAAGCCCTGTAAGTGCGTAGCAGTTTTTATAACAATTTATTTACCAAAATAAGAGATAATTGCAGCGTTATCCTTAAGCATTTGTATCTTAAAAAGATGGACACAGAATACTATCATTTTCATACTCCCCTAAATACGTCACAGAAATTTCGAAAGCATTTTGTCCTTGCCGATATTGTGTTAAATCTACTAGATTGGATTCAAAGCTAAAACCGAATAGCCAACTATAATACTCCAAACCCACCATTAATGCTACCGACTCAACATTGAAAGATTTGTCCGCATTTGAAACAGGACGAACCCAACCACCAAACATAAGAGAGTTATTCATATACTTACTGATAATCATTCTCAAATTTGCTCCAGCAACTATTTGCTGATGTGGCCCTTGCAATGCATACAGCGCTCGTGGCATAATGGACAAATTATCGTTAATCGGAAACTCGGAACTGAACTGCGCAGAATACTTTGAAAATAATCTTGAACCTTCATAAGGATTTTCTTCGTCCTCGAAATCATAAAAAGTAACTTGAGGTTGCAAAATGTGATGCATCGATACTCCTGCATTGATATAAGATCTTGCCTTCGGTCTGAAAATATAATTCAACCCTGCCGCAAAATCTCCGTAAGAGAAGTTATTAGCTGGCAAATCCTCTTGTGTCATTTGATCAAATGCATCGGTACCATTAAACTGATCATCAAAAAACAGGGCTTCATAACTCACATTTCGTTGGCTGACACCCGCTTGAAATCCAGCTGTCAAATACTGCTTGTTGTCATAATCCAATCCTTTATGAAATGCACCAGATAGGGCAATCGTGTTTGTTGAAAAATCAATATTACTAACTCGATCAGATGAAAAAAGCAATCCAACTGCCGCAGCATCTTTATATTGAGAATTCAACTCTAGCTCAAATCGTACATCTAATGCAGCAGCAAAGGTTACGTAAGGATCTTGTAATGCGCCTCTCCATTGGTTTCTATAGATGGTTGACAATCGATATTTCCCGCCAAACAAACCAGTCATTGCCGGATTCGTAATTAATGGGGAAGAGATGAATTGTGTAAAATGCTGGTCCTGACTCCAAACCATCGAAGTCATGATTGCAAATAATAAAGTAAAAATTAAATTCTTCATAAGGGATTTTTCAGGCATCAAAGGTAATAGAATATGCGGTATAATGAAAGAGAAAACCGAGTGCAAAACGATTTGATTTCATGCTTTAGTATCACTTCTTTATTTATAACAGATGCTTTTGTACTTTAGTACCAAATTTGTTGAAATTGAGTCTTTTGCGACTTATATTTCAAGTCAGAATTGAAGTAATCTAGATGCAATACGGTATTTGTCCATTAAGCATAGCTCCTATAAGAGTCAAACCCACTGACACCAGTGAGATGATATCGCAATTGCTATTTGGTGAATTGGTAGAAATTATTGAAAAAGAAGGAAGCTGGATTAAAGTCATTTGTTTGTGGGATGATTATGAAGGATGGATGGATATCAAACAAATTGAACCGATCCTAACAGAAGTTTATGAAAGCTACAAATCCAATTCATTTTACTCCCTCGAGTTAATTCAACCTGCAGCTGGAAATAATCATTATCTACCAATCACTATTGGTGCGGCGCTTCCTGATTTTGACGGCATCAATTTCAGACTCAACAAAAACAAATATACTTTTAGCGGACAAGCGATCAATCCTTTTTCAATGGAAGCAAGTCCTGATTTGATTTGCAAAATCGGGCGTAAATTTTTGTACGCCCCGTACTTATGGGGTGGGAGGTCTCCATTTGGAATTGATTGTAGTGGATTGACTCAGGTTGTTTATAAATTGGCGGGCATTAAATTACCCCGAGATTCCAGTCAGCAAGTAGAAGGAGGAAAAACCATCAACATCATTGACGAAGCTCAACCCGGTGACTTAGCTTTTTTTGAAAATAAGAAAGGAAATATTACCCATGTTGGAGTCTTATTTCCTGATCGTAAAATACTTCATGCATCTGGTCGAGTCCGAATTGATGACATCGATCATCTTGGAATTCACAACAAGGAGATAGGACAGTATACCCATCATTTAAGAATCATCAAACGATTTATTTCTGATCATGAACCACTGAAATATTCAGTAGTTGCCAATGAAAAAGGAGAAGAAGGTGAACAATTAGAAACTTTATTCTAATTATGATTCCTATTATCATGGAAAAATACATGATAATTTGGCCACTTTGTTGATAGTAATGGGTAATAAAGTTACTTCCTATCAGAATATCGTACTCAAGCTCCTCCTAACTGCAACAATAGTTGAACTAATAAACTTGAAACTTCTACTAGATTCCTTCGTTGAAAATAGATAGCTCCCCATAATAAATCGATGGATCAATATGAATATCACAATGAGGGTATCAATTATTTCTTTTCTGCTTCTTTCAGCCTTCTTGTTGCCCAATTTACTCAAAGGACAAAATCTTCAATTTGACTATCATTCCATAAAAGATACGACCCAACTCAGAGCTTTAATTAAAGAAAAAATTCTTGAAATTGAAGCATCTAACGAATTTGATGAGGATGACATTTATGCCATCTTAAAGTCGACGCTCCTCCTAAAAGATACCTCCTCATTCTTTGAACTAAGTTCAGGTTCAGAAAAAAATTACTACCGAAAAAATAGTTTGGATCAGGAAGCGATCGTTTTCTTAACTGCATGTCAAGAAATTTTAGGTACTGTAGATTCTCGACATGGAGAATTAAACAACAGCTTAGGAAATTATTATAAACGAATTAATTTTCAAATAGAAGCACTGGAAGCCTATTTTAAAAGTTTCGAGTGGTATAAAAAGTATGACAAAATCAGAGCCTCTATACCTTGTGGCAACATCGCAGGAATATATATCAAAAATGAAAATTACGAAAAAGCACTTGAATATATTGAATTGGCTAATTCATTTTCTGTAAAAATTCCCAATCAAAAAAGTAGACTTTACAACATGATTTATGATTATTTCATGTTTGGTGAGGTATATTATAAAATTCAAAATTTTGATAAAGCGGAAGAGTATTATGAAAAGTCATTAGCTATTTCTAGGGAGTACAATGATGATGAGACCACAATAAGAGCTTTAAGTGAGTCTATTGACTTTTACAGCAATATAGCGAGATATGAATATTGCGAAAAATTATTTGAAGAAGGAAGCAAATTGTTGGAAAAAAACAAAGCAATAAAAGGAATGACAGTCAATTCATTTATTCTTAAAAAGAATCAGTATTTTCTAGACATTGGCTCAACCCATAAAGCAGTTAATCCAAAAAATCTCCAAATTCCAAATCCAGATTTACAAGTAGATTTACTACAATATTCTGCAAATTATTACGAACAAAAAAATGATATAGCAAATACGACCTTATTTTACAACAAAATATTGGCGGAAAGAAAACGTTCCGAAAGAGAAAGTAAAGCAAACGTTCTGAAAAGTATTGAAGAAAAGTATATCAACAAGGAACTAAAGGAGAAAAATAGAGAACTCGCCAATGAAATAGAAGGACGACGAAAAATTAGCTTGATGATTTTGGCCGTTCTCGGTCTAATTTCAAGCCTATTACTTCTTCAAATGGCAAACAATCGTAGACATAAAAAATTGAATAGCCTCCTAAAAGGAAAATCCGATGAACTCATTAGTTCCAATGAAAACTTAAAGAAATCAAATGAAGAGCTTGAGCGCTTTGCATACATTGCTTCTCATGATTTAAAAACTCCCTTACAAAATATCATTAGCTTCACGCAGCTGCTAGAAAAACAACTGATAAATAACAAGGATGAACAAACGAATCAATACTTGCAGTACATTAAAGAAGGTGGTGAACGACTAAAAAGTTTAATAACCGATACCTTAGAGTATTCTAGAATTTCATACTCACATGAAGAGGTAACCAAGGAAAATGTTGACTTAAATTTATTGCTTAAGGAATTAAAACAATCGATGTTGAGATATCTAAACAATAAAAATGCAGCTATTTTAATAACTAACAACCTACCTACAATTGTTGCCAATAAGTATTCCTCCATTTTTATCCTATTCCAAAATTTTATTGAAAATGGAATTAAATACAATAAATCTGAAAAACCAATTATTAATATTTACGCGGAGAAAAACACAAATTACCTTTCTATTTTTATCAAAGATAATGGAATCGGTATTCCAAAAGAACACCACGACAGAGTCTTTATCATGTTTTCAAGGCTTCACAATCACCATGAATATAGCGGAACAGGATTAGGCTTATCAATTTGTAAAAAAATCATCGACCAGCATAAAGCTGAAATTTATATCGATAGTACCGTTGGTCATGGAACCACTTTTGAAATAAAATTCCCAATTGAAATGGTAATTTCCAACAAGCGTCCCCTTGAAATCAAAAATTCATCCGTTAATCTTTAATTGATAGCACTAGAATAGCTCAACAAGCAAATACAATAGCGAGCTACCTACAAAAGTCTAGAAGGAACTGTGACTACACCGCTTGCAACAAATCATACTGTGTAACAATATGCATTCGACCGCTACGATCCTTGGTCACAACAGCTGGCAACTTTTTATTCATCATCTTACTCAATTGAGAACACAAAAGATCTTCTTGTACCATCGGGAAGGCTTCCCCCATAATTTGCTCAACCGTACTATCAGTATTTAAGTTACTGTCATCAAGTAAGAAGGACAAAACTTGAGACTCCGTCACAGAACCGACCACTTCATCATTTTCCATGACGGGTAGTTGAGAGATGTCATGTTCTTTCATAATTGCAATCGTGGATCGAATGGATTCCGTTTTATTAACAGAGATAAATGTTTTGTCTGACTTCAAAGCAACCACATCTTTTACTTTTAATTCATCATCCAAAAAGCCACGCATGCGCATCCATTCATCATTGTACACTTTACCGACATACCGACTCCCATGATCGTGAAAAATAACAACCACCACATCATCTTTCGTCAACTGCTCTTTCATTTGAATCAATCCAGCCATTGCAGAACCGCAGGAGTAACCTAACAAGATACCTTCTTCTCGCGCCAATCGCCTTGCCATGATGGCACCATCTTTATCGGTTACTTTTTCGAAATGATCGATCACATCAAAATCTACATTTTTAGGTAAAATATCTTCTCCAATTCCTTCTGTGATGTAAGGGTAAATTTCTTTTTCATCAAAAATTCCAGTCTCATGATATTTTTTAAAAACAGAACCGTACGTATCAACACCCCAAATTTTAATATTCGGATTTTTAGATTTCAAATAACGACCTGTTCCGGAAATCGTACCGCCAGTACCAACACCGACAATTAAGTGCGTAATTTTACCATCCGTTTGTTTCCAAATTTCAGGACCTGTAGATTCGAAGTGTGCTTTTGAATTTGATAAATTATCGTATTGATTCACCCAATAGGAGTTCGGAATTTCTTTACTCAATCTTTCTGCAACTGAATAGTAGGAGCGTGGATCATCAGGCGTCACATTGGTAGGACATACGATCACCTCAGCACCAAACGCACGAAGCATATCAAATTTTTCTTTTGATTGCTTGTCACTTGATGTGAAAATGCAACGGTAGCCTTTAATCACAGCCGCCAAAGCGATGCCCATACCCGTATTCCCTGAAGTACATTCGATCAAGGTTCCACCCGGTTTTATCAATCCTGCTTTTTCAGCATCTTCCACCATTTTCAATCCCATTCGATCTTTGATGGAGTGGCCCGGATTGAAGGTTTCTACTTTTCCGAGGACCAATGCAGGAATGTCTCCAATCACTTTATTGAGTTGGACCATCGGTGTATTTCCGATTGTTTCGAGTATGTTCTTTTTGATATCCATTAGAGGTTATTTATGATAATCGACTTCAACGTAAAATTTTGAATCGATTGCATTTAATATTTTTGCAGCATTGGCAGATAGCACAACTTTTACATTGCTATCATATCTGGTTCTAGGAATCCTGCCGATTACTTTAGCATAAATTATACGATTTGTCAATTTATTAGTTACACGAATAATTGAATTCATCGGTGCTTTATTGTGCATCGCATAAAAGCTAGTTTTTCCAGTTCCTTTCTTGGCCAACCATTGCGCCATACCTATGTCTCTTGCAGGTTTCTTAAGTGCGGCTTCTCTAAGAAATATTTTCTTGTAAACCAGATTTCCTCGTTCCCATTTTGCAACTGCTTTGTCTCTTAGTTTTTCAGAAATACCATTTGTACTTAACCAGCCAATCAGTAACTTCTGACCAACCGACAAATTGTAATCAACCAATCCATTCCGTTGTTGGAGCAAAGCGATATCCATTTTGAAATACTTCTTAGCGATTGAGTACATCGTCTCGCTTTTAGCCACCTCATAAAATACGGGCGCATAATTCATTCGATCTGCCCATTGATAATCTTTCATTCTTAAAGCCTTCAAAGGGATTGGAATCTCAAGAGGTGTACCAATTGCCATGTTGGCTTCATCCAAAGTAGGGTTGTAATCCATTAATTCAACGGGTGACATTCCATAAAACTTCGCAATCGAATAAATGGTTTGTCCTTTTGCTATATGATGCTGTATTTTTTTCTGTCTGAATTCATCTAAGGATATTATAATAGTATCTTTAGTGCTCAAGAAGACAAGAGAATCTCCTGTCGTTTTAATTATATCCTGACAAAAAATTGGGACAACATTCACAAGCAAAAATAAAAAACAGTGTAGTGTCTTTTTCATAGTGTTTAGTGTGTTTTCCATTTTTAAAATGCACTGCAATTTATCGAATTACTCCAACATATTAAACTTTTATCGATTGCAAAAATCAGATCAAAAAAATAAAAAAGTAGGAATTATCCCTGCTCGTTTTGCATCTACTCGATTTCCAGGTAAACCTTTGATTGAGATCGATGGCAAAAGTATGATCCAACGTGTGTATGAGCAATGTTGTAAATCTGATTTAGATATGGCTATTGTGGCAACTGATGATCAGCGAATTAAATCGCATGTTGAAAAATTTGGTGGCAATGTGATCATGACTAAAACCACGCATCAAACCGGTACGGATCGTTGTGCTGAGGTAGCTGAAAATTTACTTGAAGCTGAAGTAATACTTAATGTGCAAGGAGATGAACCTTTTATTGACCCAAATGATATTAATAAAGTAATTACGCTTTTGACCGCTAAAAAATATGAAATCGCAACCCTAGCCAAGCAAATGGATAACTACCGAGAACTCGAAAATCCAAATGTCGTAAAAGTCGTGTTTGCAAAAAATAACCAAGCCCTGTTTTTTTCCAGAGCGCCGATTCCTTATGACAGAAATAAGTTGCTCGACAAAAGTCCGGCGAGTTCTAAAAGTATTGCGGGTGTTATGATGGATGGTCAACTCAAATACTTTCGCCACATTGGTCTTTATGGTTTTCAAAAACAAACACTTTTGCAAGTTGCCAAATTGCCACAAAGTGATTTAGAAAAAACAGAGTCGTTGGAACAATTGAGATGGTTGGAAAATGGATATAAAATCGGAATCGATATCACAACTTCTGATTCCATTAGTGTCGACACGCCAGAAGATCTTCAAGATATTTTAGAAAAATTAAACACATGAATTATTGTAGCAACTGCAGTCATCCCGTAGTTTTCAAAGAAGTGGAAGGCGATACGCACAAACGATTTGTTTGCGATGAGTGCGACACCATTCATTATCAAAATCCTAGAATTGTAGTTGGTTGTTTACCGATCTGGGAAGACAAAGTTTTGTTGGCCAGCCGTGCAATTGAACCTCGCGCTGGATTTTGGAATGTGCCTGGAGGATTTATGGAAAACGGTGAAACAATGAAGGAAGGTGCAGCGAGAGAAGTAATGGAAGAAACTTTTGCAAAAGTAAAAGTCACCCGTTTATTTACCACTTTCGCGATTCCTAGAATCAATCAAGTGCATATGCATTTTTTGGGCGAATTGGAGAATTTGGATTTCAAACCCGGAATTGAAAGTGTAGAAGTGAAGTTATTTGAAGCATCGGAAATTCCATGGAAAGATATCGCATTTCATTCTTCCAAGTTCACATTGAAGCATTACTTTAATTCTTACCAACCTAATTCTGCAGAAGTATTTTCGAGTTTCATATAAAAAACGATCTAACTCACGACGATAAGTAGAATAAATTAACATAAGATAACTCCAAATCCCTACAAAAGAAATAACTTTATACCCTAACTAAATAAACGCACGCTTATAATGAACTCATTTAAATCACTACTTTTTACCGCTGTCTGCATTTTCTTTGCACAAACAGCTTTTTCTCAATCAACTTTTGAAGATATTTATGAGATGATGCAAGTAAAATGCGCCGGTTGCCATGGTGGAAGTTCGCCTGCCGGAGCATTGGATTTGAGCCTCTCTCAGCAAGAAGTTTATGATGCCTTAGTTGGTACCGCTCCAGTAAATCCAGCAGCTGCTGCCAATAATTACGAACTTGTAAAAGCGGGATATCCTGACAGAAGTTTTTTACTTCACAAAATCGCAACTCAAGATTGGGATGCAAAATATGGATTGGAAACGGCTGAAGGAGATGTGATGCCACCTAACAATTTACCTGCGTTAGTAGAAAAGGAAATCGAATTGGTTCGCCAATGGATTCTTTTCGGCGCACCAATGAATGAAACAGTTGTTGATCCTCAATTGCTAGAAGATTATTATGAGAATGGATTGGCACTGAATGAAACGACTCCAATCGATCCACCTGCAGCAGGAGAAGGTTTTCAATTGGAATTTGGTCCGATATTTTTGGCACCATTGGAAGAAAGAGAATTTTACATAAAAGATGAACTTCCTGATTTAGGAAATTACGAAGTCAGTAATTTGGATATCGCTTTTAATGATGAATCACATCACTTCATTTTATACAAGATGGATCAGCAATTGGCCAATACTCGTCCTGATGGATTAAGAGATGTGGAAGTTAGTGAAACTTCTATGTTCCAAAATACACTCGTTGCTGCATGGCAAAATCCGGTCAACTACGCGTTGCCTCAAGGAACTGCCTACAAAATGCAAAATGGAACGGTCTATGATTTGAACTATCACATCAAAAATTATAGTGTTACGGGAGTCCTTGCTGGAAAAGTTTATGTTAACGTGTACACGCAAGAAACTGGAACGGCACAGGAGGAAATGTATTCTCAATTATTTCCAATAAGTTTGTTTGATATGTTTCAAGGTGCACCCCTAGGAAGTGGATTGGTAGTACCCGCTGATGGAGAGGAACATGTTTTCACTGAACACTTATGGATTCCACCCGTTCAAAATTTACCATGGCCAGGTGGCACTTGGCATATATGGCAATTGTCAACTCACACGCACGCACGTGGCGTTGACTATGACATATACTTAGCGGAAGGCCTTAATGGAGATAAAGGAGAACAAGTGTATGAAGGATTTTACAACTACAACTACACGTTCAATCAAGGATATTATGATTGGGAACATCCAGCAGTTCGCATTTTTGATGAATTACTTCCTGTAAATATGGGATTCGGTGGCGGATTGATTCACGAAGCTAAATATGTCAACAATGAAGATGAGACTAAAGTTTGGGGTAACACTACGGATGATGAAATGATGTTGATCTTTGTACATTTCACAACGAACCCAATAACACCACCTTCTAGTACAGAAAATTTATCTGAAAAATTTGAGCTGTCTATTTTCCCAAATCCAACAACGGATATCAGCTATCTAAAATATGATTTAGATCAATCAGCTGATGTTGAAATTGCAATTTATGATTTGCAAGGAAAAAACAAATGGCAACGCAATCTTGGTCAACAAGCAAGTGGAACCAATGTATTTGAATTTAGCAAAACCGAAATAGGATTGCCTTCAGGAATTTATTTTGTAGAATGCAAGATTAATGGGGAAGGGGTTACTCGTAAATTGGTTGTTGAATAGAATTAATACTCAACTTTTTTAAAAAGCGCTGAACTTGTAATAAGGTTCAGCGCTTTTTTTGTTTCGTATTTAGAAGTTCTCCAAAAAAAATTACCCACTAATTCTTCGTAACTTTTCTCACCTCCCGATGCTGACCATTTTCAATCACAATAAAATAAATACCAGTACTACTAAGTTCATTTAAATCAATCGGGTATATATTGCTAGGATAAGTATCTGAGAAGTTAAATGTTTTCAATAATTGACCTCGCGCAGATAAAATTTTGACATTTAAATCCGCACCTGTGAAATTGCTATCAATATTGAGATAAGTGATGTCAGTTGCGGGATTAGGATGAATGGTGGCAGTCCAAGTTTTCTCTTTTTGTAAACGAGCCGATGCGATGGTTGAGTAATAATGTTCTCCAGAAACATCGAGGATTTTCAAACGGTAATAATAATCCAAACCTGCCTCAACAGCTTCATCCTCATACTCATAATAATTCTGCTCCAAATCTCCTTTACTTTCAAACCAACCCATTTTTTCAAAACCGTTAAACGGAGTTAAGCTTCGTTGCAATTCAAATCCATTCCCGTCCGCTTCATCTGTTGTCCAATTAATTTGAATTGAATTTAGTTTCGCCCGTGCATTAAATGATAATAAATTGATGGGTAAGGCAACTGCTTCTTGGACAATTGTCAAGGTTTGGTTGGAAGAAATATCGTAAAACTTTTCTGGCGTACCACCTAGCCAATTCACCACAATACTGTCCACCATCGTATTATTGCCCAAACCAAAATGCGCGATGCTACTATGCTGCGAACAATGACTGGCGCCTCCGCCATCAATTTCTCGAAGTAATTGCGTTCCATTATCACAATAGAGACTAATTTTTGACCCAAAAGCATCTCGATTGCACAACGTACCTACTAATTTTATTTTCAAATAATTGTTAGAATTCGAAGTGTTGTTTTGATAGATTTTACATTTTGCTTGCGCATCAACAGAATTATTTTGTACGATTACGCCTAGGTCTAAATCTCCATCATTATCAATATCCGCATAAGCCATTCCACGACCTTTATTTAAATCACTGATACCAGCTGTGTTTGAAACATCAAGGAAAGTGTTGTCCTGATTGTTATGATATAATTTATTCGGATCTTCATCACCCGTACTAATAAAACCTGCTGCTGGAATTCTTCCATTTGCGACAAAAAGATCGGGGTACTTGTCGTTGTCATAATCAAAGAATGCAGTTCCCCAACCTGTTGTTAGCAAACCATTTGGAGTGTTGGTGTTTTCTACACCAGCAGGCGTTGCGACATCTGTAAAAACACTAGCATTATTATTTAAGAGTACATTTCGTCCAAGATTGGTAATGTAATAATCGAAATCGCCATCCAGATCATAATCACCTGCAGCAATGCCCATTCCGTAGATCCCTACGTTTGTTCCCGTACTTACACTTACATCCGTAAATGAATTGTTTGGATAGTTGTTTCTATATAATGTGTTTGGCACTTCGAATTCCCCAAAATCATTGGCAATGTAAATATCTATATCATTATCCTGATCATAATCTGTGGCGATGACCGCTAGAGAACACCCATCATTTTCCAGATTTAAAGTAGCTGTTGCATCTATGAAATTTCCGGTTCCATCGTTTAGATAGAAGTTATTGGAATAGCAAATGTGATCAAAACCTACAATCAAATCATCGTCGAATTCATCATAAATAAACCCAACTTCTTCTATATAATTGATGACGTACAAATCCAAAAAACCATCATTGTTAAAATCCAAAAAAGTAGCACCAATCGAAAAAGAGTGTACATCAATCCCTCTTGAATTCGCATCTTCTGTAAAAGTACCATCTCCGTTATTTTTGAAAAACAAGGTTCGGTCTACTTCGTTAAAGCCTCCTTGCTGCATATCATTCCCCCATGTCTGAACATAAATTTCGCGGAACCCATCATTGTCAACATCGCCCGTAATGACACCGGTCGTATAAAAATTACCCGTAATATCCAATCCTGCAGCAATGGTGACATCCGTAAAAGTGAGATCTGCATTTTTACGATAAAGTCGGTCCATACTTTCGCCACCTGTAATGTAAATATCTTCATCACCGTCTCCATCATAATCAAAAAATGAAATGCCACCACCGATATGGTTAGCTTCAAGAAAAGTGAAATCAATACCAGATTGCACACTGATATCTTGAAAGGTTTGCGAAAATAAATTTGATCCATTTCCAAACGACAAGATACAAAGGATAAGTATTTTATAACAATGATTATACATATTCATAAATTTAATAGCAATTTAGTCTTGGGATCGTAATCACAGAAAAGCAAAGTAAACCCAACTGGATTATTTGAATTTTTAAATTGCACTAATATTCGGGAAATGGGAAATGGCTCAGGTTGGCTGTTGGCATTTAATCCACAGCATTTTACAAGTTACTCAAAGTAATAATTAACTAAAAAGATTAATTGATAAATATTTTCTTCCACTCATATCAATGATTTAACTGAAGTGTATCTTATCCAATTTCACTACCTAAATTTACCACCACACCAAAAAGATTTTTTCAAATTGTGAATCAGCGTTTTTTAGCCACAACATGGGTGCAAACTGGTTTTTCAAACTTAGCAGAACTGGTGACATAATTTCATCATAAGATTGCCAAAGAACATCAACATGCGGTTCAATCACCCATTCGGATTTAATAGGAATATAAAATTGTGATTGCTTAAACTTATGATTATCAAAATCTTTCATTCGCAGCCAATAACCTACAACGCTATCTCTGTTCAAACTACCAATTGAAGTATCAGCATTGTCATGCGGCAAAAATAATTGTGCTTTAAAACAACATTGATGCGCAATTTCCAAATGATTAATATGATGTTCCGCCAATGCATTAGCACCAATTTTGGAATGCAATAATGGGAATTGAATGTGTTTTATTTTCTCCTTTTTCTCAAAAAACGTGTCTCTTGTGTTAGGTCCAATTACTTGATGAATTAATGTTGGGATTTCCGGATTGATCAAATAGAATTTATAGGTCAACTCCACATGAATCATTCGATCGCTCGAATTATCTCTTAGTATAAAATCAATTTCGCCAAGTGTTTTTTTTCTAGAACCGATTTGTAAGTTTTGTAAAATAATATCGTATGCTTCAGACAAGCCTACCAATTGTTGAAATACTTGTTCCATTTGATGTCCAAGTCGTAAGTTTGTTGGAATCGCAGTTGGTTGGAATGATTGCAAATTCAGTTTAGGAAACTCAAACTGTTGAATGTCGAATTGCCGATTTTCCCAAAGTGGGGGTGTGTTGTAAAAACCAAATGCTTGTTGTTTTATCATTTAGCAACAAGGTAGGACAAATGATTGTAATACAATATCGAACCGCAGAATATCCATTTTCGAAGTGAGTCCACGCGTCCAAACGCAGGCATTACGTACGCATCTGCTATACTTCGGAATTTGATATTCCTTGCTAGGTGTTCGATATTCTTTTAGGTCTATTACTCAAGGAAACATTCAATTCTTTTGGTGCTCCCCAAAATATCTGAAAGGTTTTTTTAGTATCTTTACACCTTTAATTTGAACAAAAAATAAAAAATGGCAGATACGACTTTTTGGACAGGAAGTGATGAATATTTATGTGATCCTGAATTGGCACAAGCATTTCACATGGCGCGTACCTTAGGCATGCCTTTGTTAATCGAAGGAGAACCTGGAACTGGAAAAACGGAGTTACCGTTGCAATATGCCAAAGAATTGAATTTGGAATTATTCGTTTATCCTGTAGGATCCAAAAGTAATGTCGAGCAATTCGTTGCTAAATTTGATCATGTCAAATATCTCCGTGATTCTCAAATTGAAGTATTGAATGCGCAAAGAGAGGAAAAAGGAATGGAATCGAAATTGAGTACGAGTGGAAGAACCACCGATAATTTAAATGATTACATTTTGAGTGGACCTGCTGCTAAAGCCTATAGTTCGCATAATTCTGTTTTATTAATTGATGAAATTGATAAAGCACCTCGTGAATTTCCCAACGACTTGTTATATGCACTCAGTCATCGTAAATTTGTATTGCCAGAATCTGGTAAAGTGATTGAAGTGTCAGAAGAAAATATGCCCGCTATTGTGATCACCAGTAATCGGGAACAAGAATTACCAACAGCTTTTAAAGGAAGATGTATTTATCATTACATTCAATTTCCAGAGCCAGATGTAATGGCTCAAATCGTCAACAAACATTACCCGAAAGCAGATGAAGAAATTGTAAAAGTAGCGATTGATGTTTTTTATCATTTGCGTAGATTAGGATTGGAACGAGCGCCATCTACCAGAGAATTATTGAATTGGTTGAAATATATCCGCACCTTTGCGAAGGAAGAAGCGCTTGAAAAAATAAACAACCTCGCCGGAATCGGAGCCTTGATCAAAACACAAACGGATTTAGAAAAAGTACAGCGAAAGTTGTTTTCGAATTCAGAAGATTTTGGCAAACGGTCAAATTTCAATTAGGATCGTTAATCGTTAGGACGCGGGATTAATTAAAAATTTAAAATGTATAATTAAAAATAGATCAAAGCGGCGTTCGCAAACGAATCGAGATCATATTTTAAATTTTAAATTCGATTCGACTTTAGGAGAAGAGAAAGTAATTTTCAATTATAAAAAAAATGTTCCCTACCTTACCAAAAGTATTCAAATCATATGGCTTGCCTGCAGACGTGCGGACGCTACTACTTTTACGAAAAGCGATGGATAAAGGATTGGTCAAAACATTAGGAGATATTTATGTCATTCTCAAAAGTATTGTTGTAAAAGATCCTAAAAAAATTGGGCCGTACACGCGTGCGTATTATGATTATTTTCTGAGCATCGAAATCAATCCAGGTGAACGACTCGATGAAGCAATTGAGCGTTCTTCGACTTTTGAAAAGTGGCTAGAAAATTTTGAATTGAATGACAGAGATCGAGCAGATTGGACGATGGATGATAAAATCAATCGTTTTTTAGATGAAGTGCACATCACTAGTTACGACATACAGAAAGTCTTGGACGGGAAGAAATTGTTTGAAGAAGATGATCCAAGATTGAAAGACGAGGGTGGTGGCGGAATGGAAGATGCAGAGAGAAGAAAACTTGAAAAAGCAGCTGATTATTTGGGAATTGATTTAGAAGAATTGCTGGAACGAATGGAACAAATTGCCAAGGAACAAATGGATCGACATGAAGGTGGAAGTCATTGGATTGGACGTTTTGGAATTTCTCCTTATGGTAATGGTGGTGCTGCTTTTGGTGGAATTAGAGTAGGTGGATCGGGTGGTGGCAAAATGGCCAGAGCAGTCATTGATGATCCAAGATATTTTCCGGTTGATATGGATGCAAGATTGAGAGACGATAATGTTGATGCCGCATTGGCTGCACTAAAAGGAGTCATTGAGGAAAGTGCAATTGAAGAATTAGATGTCAACAAAACCATTAAAGACGGATTGGAAAGGGGAGGATTGTTCCTTCCTGAAATGAAAGATGTCACCAATGAAAAGATGCAAATCCTATTGCTAATTGACAACGGTGGTTATTCCATGGACCCTCACATACATAGTGTTACAAAACTCTTCAAAAAAATGAAGACACGTTTTGCGCATGATATGGAAACGTTTTATTTCCACAACACGATTTACAAACAAGTCTATTCTGATGAACGTCGCACTAAAGGAATGACCATCGATCGACTTTGTGATTATGATCCTAACTATATGGTTTTTATTGTAGGCGATGCCGCCATGGCTCCTTACGAATTAAACCAACAAAGCTATCACGACTGGATGCAAATCAAGGAAAAATTTAAGAAAATCGCTTGGTTGAATCCTGATAGTATGCGCGCCTGGAGTTATTCTGAGACTTGTATTTTTTTGGGTAAGATGTTTCCGATGTATACCTTGACTCCTAAGGGGATTGAGGATGCAGTGCGAGAGATGAATAAGATTCGACGGATGTGATTTGATATGGGATGGTTTTCGATATGGGATGGTTTTCGATATGGGATGCTCCCATATCTTGGGTGTATATCGTTCCTTTGGAACTTTATGGATACTAGTTCCGAAGGAAGGATATAAGCACTAGTGATGGGAATTCCATCACAAAATGTCATCACAAAATCCCAATCACAAACCCATCAAGATTTATTTCTTGATTTCCTTTTCTTTTCTTTTGTAGTTTTACTTTTCTCCAACCTAAACTTTATCGGTAAATTAAAATAAACATCAACTGGCTTTCCGCGCTGCAGACCAGGTATCCATTTTTCTGGCATCTCGTTCATTAATCCCACAACCCGCATTGCTTCTTCTCCACAGCCATCTCCGATATTTCTAATCAAACTTGGCTCTTGAATCATTCCATTAGTATCAATTATAAATCGAACAATGACCGTACCTTCCGTACTTTTGGCTCTTGCTGCTTCTGGATACTTTACATTTTCATAGATAAATTCCAACATCTTTTTTTGAGAACAAGATTTTCTTTCCATCTTATCCTCAACTTCCTCACAACCTGGAAATCGCGGCATTACTTCTACAACTTTGAATATTTCAGATTCAACTAAATCCTTTTTTGGTTCTTCTGAAATTACTGTTTCTGCTTCTTGAGCATTGACAAATAAAACGGAACAGAAAAAAATCAGGCCGATTAGTGTCAATTGGTTTAATAATTTAGGTATCATCATTTTTTGTTTTTGATTTAAGAATGGAATCTAAGTAAGTATACGAAATAAATAAGCGCAACAATTATTATACACAATTTTAAAATTACTTTAACATCAATTTGACTAGTTATCAGGATGATTGAAAGCATATTGTTGTATTTATAGTACAGCTAACCCCTACTTAAAAAAAAATTAGCGGAAGATAAAGTTTTCGAACCCTCATCCTTTCAGATGGTACGGTTTTCAAGACCGCTTATGCACCAATGTGTTTATTAGTATCATTTTATTTTAGATTCTTTTGGCCTTTGAGTGTATAACTTGGATTTTTATGGATAAGTTCCTGCTATCTGGGGTTTTTTCGATATGGGATTTTCCCATATCTTGGGTTTATATCGTTCCTTTGGAACTTGTACGGAACTTACATCCCCAAAGTTCCAAAGGAACGATATAAGCACCAGTGATGGGAAAATCCCATCACAAAAAAAATCAACATGAGAACGCTATCTTTCATATCAATGCTACTCCTCCTTTCTTCTTGCACCGCCAATCACAACAATGAAAAAATGAGGCAAAAAATTGACGCACTTCCATTCACCAAAACAATTTTGGAAATCAAGGTAGATTCAAATGATAACCATCTAGACACAATTTCTATAACAAAATACAAATATGATCAGTCTGAAAAATTAAAAGCAGAACATACTACTTACAATTCCAAAGAGTATGAATCAAATTGGCTGAGTTACTTTGATGAAAAAGAAGATCTATTTTATAAAGAAGGTGATTTGGGTAATGATTTCAAATCAATATTTTGGACGGAGAAAAATAGCAATGGAATTGTAACAAAATCCTTTCAATTGGAATGGAATGAAAAAAATGAATTTGACACGATCATTATGAATCATACTGACATAATTCCATTAGAAGATGGTTATACGAAATCCATAATTAAATCAAAACATGCTAGGTTCAAGGAAATTAAAGGGATACATGAGCGAATATTTGATGATGAAGAAAAATTAGTCAAGGTTTATATGATTCTAAATAAAGATACCACAAGACTTGATGAACTGTTTTATGAGAATACGAAATTAGTTCAAACAATTTCAAAAATTAATTCGAATAAAGACACTTCAAAATTAATTCTGAATTACAACGCTGACGAAAAAATTATCAACGAAAAAACAATAAAGTACAATCAAGGAGAGGAGTACATCACCTCATATCTTGAAAACATTTACAATGAGTCTGGAGAAAAAGTAAAATCAATAAGAGAGGATTATGAAAATGAAAACAAAGTGTTTGTGAAATACATAATCATTCCAACAAATGAGAAATGAAACATGGCTTTTACTTCCCAAAAGTTCCAAAGGAACGATATAAACCCCAACGATGGGAGCATCCCATCGTGAAAATCACCCCCTACAATACACTACCATCAAAACCCAAAGGCAACAAATCCATTCCACTCCTAACTTCATAGACCTCACCAGTCTCACCTTGCATTATGATCTTCATTTTTGTGTTGTGCTTATACTCCGCTTCTGCAATCGATTGACGGCAAGCACCACATGGTGAAATCGGTTTATTTAGCGCATGATTTTTACTGGTCGCCGTCACTGCAATCGCAACCACCGGTACCCCTTGAAATTGCGAATCCGCAGTGGCCAACGCAACCCGCTCCGCACAAATGCACATCGTGTAAGCCGCATTTTCCTGATTGGAACCACGCAAAATAATTCCGTTGTCTAACAAAATCGCAGCACCAACTTTAAATTGAGAATATGGAGAATAAGAGTCCTCCATAGCAGCTTTGGCTTCTGCTAACAATTTTTGATCCGCTTGCGTCATCGAAGCAGGCGAGTCATAAACTTTGATCGCTGTTTTGATAACTAATTCTCGTGTTCCTGTTTTTGAATGTTCCATATTGATTTATTAGACTGCATTCTGGGCTAAAGGTTACGAATTAACGATTTATTATCCCTAAAAACCTTCATTTAACGTCAAAATGTATTTTATTTGAAGCTTATTTTAAATTGAGCAATGCGGCCTTTGAGTGATGCAGGGAAATAAAGTTAAGGAATTCATTTCAATTACAGACAAATTTGGGGAATATGATGAATAAGATATTGATAATCGGCGCTGGTAGATCTTCTACCGCCTTGATTAATTACGTACTGAAACAAGCGGAACAATTCAATTGGATGGTGACCGTTGCCGATACCAATCCTAAATTAGCAGAAGATAAAATTAATCTGCATCCAAATGGAAAGGCAGCATGGTTGGATGTCATGAATGTCAATGATCGTCGAGATTTGATAGCCAGAACTGATATTGTAGTTTCATTGTTACCCGCTCACTTACACATTGAAGTTGCCTATGATTGTATCCGTCAAAATAAGCATTTAATCACCGCTTCTTACGTGTCTAAAGAGATGTACCAACTAGGAGAACAAGTACGGGATCGCAATCTGATTTTCATGGGAGAAATGGGTTTAGATCCTGGAATCGACCATATGTCGGCAATGCAAAAAATAAATGAGATTAAAGACAAAGGCGGGAAATTGCACTCATTTTGTTCGTATACAGGTGGACTAATTGCTCCTGAAAGTGATGACAATCCATGGCATTATAAATTCACTTGGAATCCTAGAAATGTCGTGATGGCAGGTCAAGGTACGGCACAATATCTGGAAAATGGAAAGTACAAATACATTCCTTATAACAGACTGTTTGAGACCACTCGCCCGATTCACATTGATGGCGTGGGAGATTATGAAGTCTATGCCAATCGCGATTCTTTATTGTATCGCGAAGTTTATGGCTTGAAAGATATTCCAAATATTTTGAGAGGAACCATCCGACATAAAGGATACTGTGAAGCGTGGAATGCTTTTGTCAAATTAGGTCTTACCGATGATTCTTACCCAATTTTAGAATCCGAAAATTCTACTTATTTAAGTTTCATGGAATCTTATTTGGATAAAAAAATTCCTGGTGCAACGGTAAAAGAAAGAGTTGCCAATTTCCTTGAAGTAGATCCTGAAGGAGAAATAATGTCGAAAATTGAATGGTTGGGATTATTCAGAAAGAAGAAGATAAAATTAAAACAAGCAACTCCCGCGTTGATATTGGAAGATTTATTACTTAAAAAATGGGCACTAAAACCAACTGACAAAGACATGATTTTGATGGTTCATGAATTTGAGTATGAATTAAAAGGAAAGAATAAAAAATTGACTTCCACTATGGTGCTAAAAGGAAGAGATTCTATAGATACTGCGATGTCCAGATTGGTCGGTCTACCGCTGGGTGTTTTTGTAAAACTAGTCATGCAAGGAAGCATTCAATCAAAAGGGGTGCAAATTCCAGTAATGCCAGAAGTCTACAATCCAGTCTTGAAAGAATTGGAAGATTATGATGTAAAATTTATTGACAAGGAAGTGGATTTGTAAACATCCTGTTAATGGATACCGTAAAAGCACTACAATTTTATAAAATACTTCAACAAGTTGCCTTAATAGGTGTTAGTATTCTTTTTGCTAAAATTGGGTTGTCAACAGATGCAATAGGAATGTATGAATTGCTCTTTTTTGTCGGAGCTGTATTTACATTCTTTTGGGTCAATGGCATTATGCATGGAATTTTACCGGTCTATCCAGCACTAAATGAGGAGGAAAAGCGAAGTTTTATCTTCACGAATTACTTCACTTTTTTGATGCTATCCCTTATCGTTTTTACGATCTTATCTTTAGGCAAAAAATTCATCCTTCCAATGCTCACAGGTCACCAATCCATTCCACATTTCTACTTATTCCTGATTTTTCTGACGATTAATTTGCCAACCTATTTAGTAGAACACATTTATTTATTGCAAAACAAAGCTTACAAAATTATTTCATGGGGAATTTTTTCTTTTGTTGGGTATGCACTCGTTGTAATTGCACCTTTATTGTTAGGATATGATTTAACCTACAGTTTTTATGGTTTAATAGGATTGGCAATTTTGAAACATTTATGGACATTAAGCATTGTCATTCAAGATAGCAATTGGAAGTGGAGTAGGAGGATAGCCAATGAAGTATTTTCAGTCTCAAGCCCACTTGTCTTGTACGCATTTATCGGAGGTTTCCCCATTTTATTTGATAAGTGGCTGGTCAGTTGGTGGTTTCAAGAAGAGTCGGTATTTGCGATCTTCTCCTATGGTGCTCGCGAATTACCTTTGGCTACCGCTATGGCAAGTGCTTTAAGTGCTGCTTTGATTCCTCAAATTTCTGAAAATATACAAAAAGGCTTGGCAGAGCTGAAAAGTCGATCCACTAATTTGATGCACCTCATTTTCCCGATTGGAATTTTTCTCGTCGCTATCAATGAAATACTATTTCCAATTATTTTTAATTTCGAGTTCAAACAAAGTGCGCTCGTATTCAATGTATATTTGCTGATTATTATTTCTAGATTAATTTTCCCTCAAAGTGTTTTAATCGCCAAAAAAGAAACGAAACCGATGTTGTGGATTTCAATTGTCGAATTATTAATTAATGTCGTTTTGAGCTTGATGTTGATACAGCAATTTGGCATACTAGGAGTCGCCTTCGCAACTTTTATTGCTTATTTATTTGAAAAAATTGCCATCGCTTTTGTTGTGAGAAGAAAATTCGGAATTGCTTTTTCAGAGTATACGAATGTGAAGTGGTTGGTAGGCTATAGCTTTATTTTAATTTGTGTTTATCTTGTTGGCATATTTAACACATAGTTTTTTTACGCAGAGAGCGTATTTTAACACATAGACCACAATAGATACATAGATGCACATAGAAAAGCCACACTCACGTCCTGCCTATATGAATCTATGTTTCTCTGTGATCTATGTGGTGAAAAACGTGCGCTATTTGTTGTATCCTAACAAATTAGCTAGTTTGTAAACCAACCTCGCCCCAACATTCCCATCAATAGATTCCACAGTACCATTCACCTCACAAACATCAAATCCAATAATCGTTCGACCACTAGCCACCAATTTCTTCAAAATAAAAATAGCTTCTTGATAGGAGAGTCCACCTGGAACTGGTGTTCCCGTGTTTGGACAAAGTTCAGGAGACAAACCATCCACATCAAAACTGACATAGACTTTTTGAGGAAGTGAAAATATGATCTGATCTACAATTCTCTCAAAAGTATTTCCAGCAAACTGTTGACGTCGAATCAAATGATCATAAAAAATACTGATTTTATCTGAATGCTTTTCAACAAATGCCAATTCCTCTTCACAATAATCCCGAATGCCAACTTGTGTCAATTTCGTTACCGACTTTATTTTTGTAAGTGTATTGTGATAAATTGAAGCATGACTCCATTCAAAACCTTCATAAGCTTTTCGCAAATCCATGTGCGCATCGATTTGAAGAATGCCGAAGTTTTCATGCATTTCACCCAATGCCTTTAAATATCCATAGGGAGTGCTGTGATCTCCACCAACTAATCCAACCAATTTTCCAGATTCCAAAATTGCTTTTGATTGCACATAAATCCAATTATTCAACCGTTCGCAAGCATCATTGATTTCATCGTACATCGCCAAGATATTGTGATTCTCTTCCGGAATTCCACCTCCTTCCAAATAATCAATCACCCGAATGGCCTTCTCCCGCATTTGCATATTCAGAGAAACCAAATTAGCATCCACCGGTCTCATAAAAATCCCCATTTTCCAAGCATCCGGTACATCCACATCCAATAAATCCAATTGATAAGACGCTTCCAAAATCAATTCTGGTCCATTCGAAGTACCACCAGCAGCGGAAGTGGTGACGTCCCAAGGCGCTGGCAATAACACCACCTTTGCCTCTTTTTCATTAAACGGTAAGCCTATAAATCGACCATTCGTTTGACCAATTCCATTCGGATCAAAAGCAGCAATTTTTTTCTCTTTTTTTGACATTATTAAAAAATGAATTAATAGATTTGCCGAGTAAATTTTAAGTATTTCACCACCTAAAAATACGTTATAAAATGTCAAAAGTTCTCATTATCGGTGCCGGAGGTGTGGGCCAAGTGGTCGTTACCAAATGTGCTCAACATCCAGATGTCTTCACAGAAATTCTTTTTGCAAGTCGAACGGTTTCAAAATGTGATAAAATCGTTGAAAATATCGACCATCCGAATATTTCAACCGCTGCCATCGATGCAGAAGATGTACCTGCTTTGGTCAAATTGATGAAATCTTTTCAACCCAAATTGGTGATTCATGTGGCGCTTCCTTATCAGGATTTGACCATTATGGATGCTTGTTTGGAATGCGGCGTACACTATTTAGATACCGCGAATTATGAACCAAAAGACGAAGCGAAATTTGAATACAGTTGGCAATGGGCGTATCAAGATAGGTTCAAGGAAGCTGGGCTGATGGCGTTGTTGGGATGTGGCTTTGATCCGGGTGTCACCAGTATTTTCACCGCGCATGCAGCCAAACATCATTTTGATGAAATCCATTATTTAGACATCGTAGATTGCAATGGTGGAGATCACGGAAAAGCATTTGCTACGAATTTTAATCCTGAAATCAACATTAGAGAGATTACACAGAAAGGTCGTTATTGGGAAAATGGTGAGTGGGTGGAAACGGAACCATTCGAATTCAAAAAGGAATTGAATTATCCAAATATCGGTGTTCGGGATTCGTATCTTTTGTATCATGAAGAATTGGAATCTTTGGTCAAAAATTTTCCAACGATTAAGCGAGCACGTTTCTGGATGACTTTTGGTCAAGAATATTTGACGCATCTGAGAGTCATTCAGAATATCGGTATGGCTGGAATCGAACCAATTGATTACAATGGTCAACAAATTGTACCCTTACAGTTTCTAAAAGCGGTGTTACCAGATCCTGGATCTTTGGGTGATAACTATGTTGGTGAAACTTCTATTGGTTGTCGCATCAGAGGAATCAAAGATGGCAAGGAAAAGACTTATTATGTTTGGAATAATTGTAGCCACAAAAAAGCATTTGAAGAAACAGGTGCACAAGGAGTTTCTTATACAACAGGTGTACCTGCGATGATAGGTGCGATGATGATGCTTACAGATCAGTGGATGAAACCTGGTGTATATAATGTTGAGGAATTTAATCCAGATCCTTTTATGGAGAAGTTGAATGCTTATGGTTTGGCTTGGAATGAGGAAGTTGGGGTTGACTTGGAAGTTTGATTTTGTTGAAATGTAAATTGTTTTCATCAAGTTGGGTTGCTTGAGGAGTCTCGCATCAGAAGCTGTATTCTGTTACAAAAGTAACAACTTACTTCCGCCTAAACTTCTGCAAAACTACAGGTCGATACTGTTCAATATTTCTAAATCTCCTAATGACTAATTCGTGCTCAGTTAGATTTGCAATTTGCCAGATTTTTTCAACCTTTTGCCTTTTAGGATTGAGGCGACTTAGGTATAAAAAGTTTTGGTCAGTGTTTGAATGCCAATCAAATTCATATCTTTTAGTGGAATATATTTGATTGATTTTTGAATCTGTGATTGCCAATTCTTTGAGTTTTAAATCATTGTTTTCATCTTCGGTTGCAATCCAATTTCCTTTAAGCATTTTCAAATCAAATTTAGGAGGTACAATGTGCCGATGATAAATCATTTCTTTATTTTTTCTACCATACTTCGTCCCTGCAAAACCAGTTGAATCAAAATGACTAATATGCAAAACAGCTCCATCTCTTAATCCATCTAAATTTAGAAAAAGTTCGCCTGCATAACTATCAACCATCCATGATTGATTTGTTCCATAATTTATGCTTGAATATAAGACCTTCGCATTCTTTTCAAATTCCAGAACCAAGGAATCTTGTAATTTAAAACCTAGAAGAAGTGAATCATCAATTGCAAAGCTAGATTTCAAAAGATAATCACGAAATATAGATTTTTTATCTCCAAGATTATACTTTGGAAACTTCTGTAAATAAGTTTTTACTTTCTTTTCTTTGTTAAAAATGATTGTACTTGAAATAAATGAAATAGAGTCCCCTAAAACAGAAAAACCAAGGGAATCTGGTTCTCCGTCTTTAAAAATAATTAGTGCTTTATCCAACAACTTGAAAGCATAACTTTGAGGCTCTGCATCCGAATAGCCAATTCGAAGAGGAAAATTTTTAATTTCAATGCTGTCTTTTTGAAAACTTATTATTCGCCTATCAACATTACGAATACTTTTTCTTGGACTGTCATAATTCAGTTCATCATATTTGACAATGAATTCTCCTTCTAGTGTAGTTCCACAAGAACAAATTAGTAAACACGAAATAAATCCGATTATTTTAAAGTTTGTATTCATTAATTGCAATTTTATGAAACATTCAAATATAGTAATATAATTCCGCATTTAAATTTCAAACTGCCTCAATCATAAAAATACTCCGTCACCGAAACACTACCAGTTTCCATAGTCTCCAATTGTTCTTTAACCAAGCGCTGATGATCATCATAAGTACTAGTCTTACGGAAAGATAGCTCCCCATCATCAAAATTTTCTTCTAACAATACTTTGTTGAAATCAGAAAATTTTCTTTTAATAACCAATTCTGTGCCTGTTTCCAAATCTTTACCGCTACTGCCAACTTCATTTCCAAGTTCATCAAAATAATACGACTCATCCAACATCAATTCACTCCCTTCAAATATCTGCGTACGAACTAAATTATCACCTTCATAGTGATTTTTAGTCACGGTATTGTCGGCTTCCATTTCCTCATAAACTTGACCTTTTTCATTCAACTTCTTGATGGTCGTGTCACCATATACTCTTTCTATAATTATATTCTCTTCTTCGATTACTTGTTTTTCAAATTCGATTTCGCCATCTACATTTTCACAAATTTCATGAATAACTTTTCCTTCAGCATTGTATTTAAATTTTGTGATAGATTCTAATACTTGATAACTGATTTCATTGATTTGCTGAAGTAAAGCACTCTCATAAATGAATTCCGTCTTGTGGATTTCATTGCCATCTAAATCAAATGTCAACTCCAATATTTTGACATCATTTTCATAAAAAATATCTCGTTTTGAACCACCGTTTAGATTGCCCGATTTGTCAAATTCCTTGTGTGTTATTTTTTTCAGCATACTGTGAATGTAATAAAAAAAATCCATCGAATTCGCTCTCTAAAAACATCTCTTAAGTAAGTTGAAAAAACGCTTAAATCTTTTAATCTAATTTGATAATTTATTCGGCCCATTGATTTATTTTTGAAGTAATGATTGAACCCCAACTTTATGGTGTTCATATTAAAATATAAAAGCAGCCTAGTTAGCAAGAAATGATGGATTACACAATAATACCTTCCCCCTGTTACGTCCTTGATGAAGCAAAGCTTGAAGAAAATCTGATTAAAGTAAATCGAATCAGACAAGAAGCGAATGTCAAAATCATTTTGGCTTTAAAGGGTTTCTCGACATGGCATGTTTTCCCATTAATGCAAAAGTATTTGGATGGCGCAACCGGTAGTTCGCTCAACGAAGTGATGCTTTGTAACGATAAAATGGGTTCCAAATCACATACTTATGCTGTCGCTTATATTCCTGATGAAATGGAAGCGATTATGAAAGGTAGTTCGCATTTGACATTCAATTCACTTTCACAGTATCAACAATATCATCACCTAAAGGAATCATTCAACCCAACCATTTCTTTTGGTCTAAGAATTAATCCAGAGCATTCTGAGGTGGATGTCGAATTGTATAATCCTTGTGCTCCAGGAACCAGATTAGGAGTATTAGCAAGTGACCTTAAAACATTGCCTGAACACATTGAAGGCCTACATTGCCACAACCTTTGTGAAAATCAAGTCGATAGGATGCGCCAACAGTTCCAAAAATGCGTGAGGGTGTATTTTTGAAGCTGGCTCCCAAATTAAGATCTACTTGAAAATTTTCATTTAATAGATGTGCAACACCACTACGGAGTAAAATATCGGAATATCTATCGCTGTTAATACCTTGATTTTCAACAAATAAACTCCATTTAGGGTTTCTGAAGGCATGGGATAGGGAAATGGTATAACTTAGCTATGGAAAATCTGTTCCAATACGATCATAAGCAATATTGGATATGAGCACAAATCTAGGGGTGAGCCTACTTTGCGTAGCTATCATTATTCTGGGCGATATACTGGGATCTCCCACGAAAAAGGGATTGTCTCCAAAAATAAAATT
>CALFWW010000240.1 GCA_937928575.1 uncultured Saprospiraceae bacterium
TGAGAAAATTTTACTGATATCTGCGTTGGAAAGCCCTGTCTGCTTGGCGCAGTCAGGCAGGCTCGCCGTAACTAAGGCTATGTCTGCGTTTTCCGCCTTAATCTCAATAAAATTTTCCTCCATATAATAACCGCACTTATAGAGTACAATTTGTATTAATGGTTTTTAAGTTTTTGTTCAATTAGTACTCAGATTTCAACTAACAAAATCAGTCAAAGATGTTCCTATCAAAGAACACTTATATAATGGTGGAATTGAAGTTGGTTTTAGAAAATTATTTGGTGTAAAACCCGATTAATTCAATCAAATTTATTTTGGTTATCGGCATTTTAAATAAGAATGATGTATTTTTATTCTTTCTTAAAATGAACGAATCAAATGAAATTTTATCACGCATTTTTATTTATCATCCTATTGATTGTCAGTTGTGGATCTTCTGAAACACCACCAGCTGCAACTACTCCCAAAGCTACACCAACCTCAAATACTACTTCAGCCATTCCAAAAGCGAATCCTACTGCCTCAGATCAAACAGTGAAAGATCCAGTATTAGGTGGCCCTGCAGATTTTACGCTCAAAATAAATGGTGCAAGACCCAGTAAAGCTTATTTGATAGGGACTCATGGCGAACAAAGATTCACGTTGGATTCGACGATGGTGAGTTCGGCCGGTGCAATGCGTTTTCAAAATAGCGAAGGATATCCACAAGGATTATATGCTATTTTGTTTGGTGGAAACAATGTCGTGCAAGTCATGTTACCAGAAGATCAGAAATTTTCGATGGAAGCTACTTTGATGCAAGAAAAACAAACCATGAAAGTGGAAGGTTCACTCGACAATCAGTTGTATTATGAAAACTCCCGTTTCGAAGATGGATTAAAACCTAAATTCAGTGCAGTCGCTGCAAAGTTGAAAGGTTTGCAAGAAGGGACACCTGCTTATAATGCCGCCAAAGCCGAACAAGATCAATTGGTAGCGTTGCGTCGTTCTACTTTACAAAATCTTTTTAAGAAGCACCCCAATACTTTATATGTTGCTTTCAAAAAAGCAGGTCAGAATCCTATTGCCAAACCAGGTTTATCCGATGCAGAAAGAATTTGGTTGTATCGAAAAGAATTCTGGAATGATGTTGATTTCTCAGATCCGAGATTGATTCGTACGCCTGTTGTTTTCAATAAACTAAAAAGATATATGACAGAATTGACACCACAAAATCCAGATTCTGTTACCCAATCCGCTATATATATCACAGACTTAGTGGAGCCTTATCCTGATTATTTTAAACTCGTTGCCAATTGGATTCCTTTACATTACGACCCATTAAAATCGACATTGATGGATCCACATATGGTCTATGTCAACATGATCGAACGATATTTCACTCCTGAAAAAGCATTTTGGTCCGATAAAGTTACCTTGTCTGGTTTGCAACAAAGATCTGGAGAAATGAGTGCGAGTCTTTTAGGTAAAATCGGACCGGATGTCATATCAACCGATCCAAATGGACAAACCAAATCTATCTACGAGATGAAATCCGAATATGTCATCGTGTATATGTACAACCCTACGTGCGAACATTGTTTGGAACAGACTCCCAAAATGGTACAATTCTATAATCAAAATAAAGGAAAAGGTTTTGATGTGTTCGCCATCGCATTGGATACCAATGATAAGGAATGGAAAGATTACATCGCCAAAAATAATATGACCTGGACCAATGTCTATGATCCAACCAATAAATCCATCTACGGCAAGTATTATGTTGACAATACACCCGAACTTTATGTGCTCAACAAGGATAGAAAAATTATTGGAAAGAATTTGAAGGTGAATCAGATTATGACTGTAGTGGGTTGGGATAAGGAGGGAAAATAAATTTTTAGACCGCTTTGCTTTAAGACCGCTAATGCTGTAAGACCGCCTTCGGCTTTAATACCGTTGAAACTTTAAGACTGCTTCTAGTGAAATTTAAACCAAAATGTTCAATTATACTTCTCTTTCCAGCAAGTCAAATTGAACAACTAAGTTTAACATCCACAAGAAGCAGTCTTAAAGCAAAGCGGTCTTAAAGTATCAGCGAAGCGATATGCGGTCTTAAAGCGAAGCGGTCTTAAGCAATTTAGCGATAGCAAATTGCGGTCTAAAAGTGAATAAAATGAACAAATACATGAAAAAAAACATCCTAATCCTCTGTACCGGAAATTCCTGCCGTTCTCAAATGGCGCATGGATTTTTTGAGAAGTACGGAAAAGAAACTTTAAATGTCTACAGTGCCGGAATTGAAACGCATGGGGTCAATCCGATGGCGGTTCAATTCATGAGTGATGTCGGGATTGATATTTCCAAAAACACTTCCAACCATATTGAAGAATATAAAGATGTCAAATTCGATTATATTATAACAGTATGCGACCATGCACGTGAAAATTGTCCATGGTTTCCTTCTGATGCTAAAAGATTTCACTACAACTTCAAAGATCCGTCTAAAATTGATGGGGTCAATGATAAAGTAATTGCTGCTTTTGAAGAGACACGGGATGCGATTGATGAGTATGCTCGTAAGATGGTTGAGCGGGATTTTGTTGAGGTGTGAGGGTTGATGATTCACGGAAGTACGCGAGGCAATGTCATGGAAAAAAGGTTTTCGAATGTGCGACCTCTCTGAGGCCTCTCTGAGGTCGGAAAATATATTTCATTTATTTTCTAACAAGTTGACTTCGACCACAGAGTGGGTCGTACTATTAAATTTCTTCTTTCCATGACATTGCCCCGCGTAACACTTCTCCTTTTTGAAAAGGAGGAGCCTATCCGAAGGATTAGAAGGTGCCTGCCTGTCGGCAGACAGGGATACTTCTCTAGCATACAATAGAAAATCAATCTTCTCAAAACTACGAAGTACTTTCCACCACCACCTTCAAACTCTCTTTCAACACATACAACAAATAAGCTTCATTCTCAGGTTGTAAAAAACCCATTCTATTGTTGAGTAAATGATATAGATCGACATAATTTGACCAAGTCATTCTTTGAGCTTCTGTTAGATGTTCAAGTCCTTGAATGAAGGAAGGTTTTTCTCTCCAATTTAACAATCCATTTGCATATTGCTCTTCAATCGTCTCCGTCATTTGCAAGGCATGACAATAAAAATCATGATTCGACTTATCTACATCCTCGTCATTAAGCATGTTCCAAATTTGACCGAAGACATGATGAATTCCTTCTTTTGATTTTTCATAAGAGGCATTATATTCCGCAATCGCATTTGCCTTGTTTTCTTCGTCTTCCTCCCCTTTTTCCACCATCGAATTCAGATAGGCTTCAAAAGCTGTTTCTAAAAACAACAACGTTTCTTCATCATCCATGCCCAATCCATGCACAAAATACGTTTGCATTTGCAATAAAAATCCAAGTGAATTTTCATCATTATAAACATCCGCTGTTTCATTCAACATAGACAATGAAAACTCAGACGCGACACAGAAATGATCCTCAATCAAATCTATTCTATTAGGTCCATATCGATCTACTTCTCTTTCATATTCCATCAGCTGAATAGAATTGGTCGGATAATTACCATCTTCTTGCAAAGCAGCATCCAACTCAAACGTATCTTTGAATTTATTAGAAACATACTCCATCACTTGATTAATTTGATCTTGATTTTCACAAAGCATCCGCAATCGAATATGAGGGCCATTTTCGGCATATCGAATGTAGAAAAACTGTAGAATCAGTTGTTCATCATAAAGATCAGAAACTAATGGATAAATCTGGGTCAATAAGAAATCAGTATGTGGTTCCGGAACAAAGAAGTGGAACGACAACCAATTTTTTGGGTCTCGTTTTTGCATGGGGTGAAGATAGAAAAATAGACTTTGTCTGGAAAATATGTGTTGGTTTTTTTGAGACGGGGGACTGGGGAATAGGGACGGTGAACGGTGAACGGCAGACGCGAGGAATACGTGCTATTGCGTATACTCCTCGCGTCTGCCGTTCACCGTCTACCGTTCACCGTTCAAAAGCGCTTCTTGAGAAAAAATAAATTGAGCAAAGTCTTTCGCCCAGGTCTGGTAAGTTAATTTTGAAGGATGTACGCCGTCGCTGAAAAAATCTGCTCTCGATCCTTGTACTTTTAATCGTTCCAACCAATCTTTCAAACTCAATTTTCTGGAGTAGTAAAAGACTTGATCAAATTCCTTGGTGATTTTTTCCAATTCGGTTCCAAAAATTTCTACTAAATTTCCCATTGTAAACTTTAAAGTTTTTGTGAACGCAGGAAACTCTTTGATTGGAGGCATGTTGATGAATACAATTGGTGTATTCGGGAATTTGGATTTTAAAGATTGAATAAGTTCTTTAACATTCCGTGCCCATTTTGTTGGGGTATTTAAAGTGAATGCATCATTGGCACCTAAACCAATGACAATTAGGTCTGCTTTTTTGGCTTTAATTTCAGGAATAATATTCGCTAAAACTCTTTTGGCAGTATATCCTTTTTTAGCATAAACTTGCCATGGTACTTTTACATTCAGTTTTTTGGCAATTTCATTAGCTAATGTTCCTGTGAATCCTTCTTCATGTGTTTCCACTCCCACTCCCGCAATCGTACTTTCTCCAATCGTTATGATGCGAAGTGATTCATCTTGATCTGCATTACTGACTCCATTTAATCCAATCGCCTCAGGTAATACGGGTACCGATGCTTTCACTCGTTTGCCTTGAAAGTACATGATTGGTAATAATGGAACGGAAAGAATGGCTCCTAATAGATATTTTAGATTCATAACTTATTTATATGCTCCTATAAAGTTAAATGATTTTTTAATTTCAATTTAGTCTTTAAGAGTTATATTGTTTAGATGGGATTTTGTTTCATTCGTCACTTTTATACAAATTGTAGTCTATAATTACGGTTATCTTTGAGAAAAATTTCCCGATATCTTCGTTAGAAAGCCCTGTCTGCTTGGCGCAGTCAGGCAGGCTCGCCGTAACTAATACAAATAATACTCTATAATTGCGGATATCTAT
>CALFWW010000241.1 GCA_937928575.1 uncultured Saprospiraceae bacterium
GTATTATTTTGAGGGCTATGAATAGCGAAAAAATATTTGAAATGGCACTAGGGCTATCAAGTCCTTGGAGTGTCGAAAGTATAGAATTTATTGAAGGTGGAAGTGAAAAAAAGGAGCTTCATATCCGAATAGGGTTTAGCAAAGGTTTTTACTTAGATAGTCAAGGAAAAAGTTTAGTTTATGATACGGTTGATCGAAAATGGCGTCATCTAAATTTTTTTCAACACGAATGCTATATTCATTGTAGTGTACCAAGAGTATTAGATGAGGAAAATAAGCCAAAAACAGAGCAAGTTCCCTGGGCTAGATCTGGGAGTGGATTTACCTTGTTATTTGAGGCATTTAGCATGTGCTTAATAGAGCAAGAAATGCCTGTAAATAAAGTAGGTAAAGTAATAAATGAGTATCCAAATCGAATCTGGACCATATTTAATTATTGGATAAAAATTGCTTATACCGACGCTGATCATAGGGGAATTAAAAGCCTTGGAATAGACGAAACTAGTTCAAAGAAAGGTCATAATTATTTAACTGTGGCAATGGATATGGATAATTCAAGCGTAGTCCATGTCACGCCAGGAAAAGGTGCTGAAACTATTTCGCAAATAGCTGATTATCTGGAATCTAAGGGTACGAAACGTACTGCTATATCTGATGTTTGCATAGATCTTTCTCCATCATTTATTAGTGGAGTTACAAAAGAGTTTAGTAATGCCCAAATCATATTCGATCGCTATCATGTAAAGTGTTTGTTAAATAAAGCAATGGATGAAGTTAGAAAGAAGGAGTATAGAATGCACAAAGAATTAAAAGGACATAAATACTTGTTTTTAAAATCCAATAAAAATCTCAGTATTCAGCAAAAGAAAGATAGAAATGAACTGATAGAATTGCTACCTAAAATTGGGCAAGCTTATAGATTAAAATTGCTGTTCGATGATTTTTGGGAAATGGATGACATAAAAGAATCCGAAGGATTTTTAGCGTTTTGGTGTGACCAGGTTTATGAATCAAAAATACAACCATTGATTAAGTTTGCAAACACCGTAAAAACGCATTGGAGTGGTATTGTCAATTACCTGAAGAACAGAATTTCTAATGGAATTTTAGAGGGAACTAATAGCAAGATTCAACTTGCAAAACGACGAGCTAGAGGATATCGAAATAACTCCAATTTCATCAATATGATTTATTTTCTCTGTGGCAAACTGAAGTATAGTTACCCACTGTATTCAACATAGCACCTTTAAAATTGATGCATCTTGTGAACAAAATTTCAATTCGCAATTTGTGAAATTGATTGTAACAAAACCTTGTCTCAATAATTGAAACAAAAATTCTAACGAAAACACCAATGAAACAGATACTTCTTTTATTGATTGCGATTTGTATTTCATGCACCGCTTATGGGCAAGAAAGAGAAACAGTCGAAGAAAGAAGAGAACGCAGAAAGGTAGAAAGGCAACGAACAGCAACAACTACCCGCAATTCGAACATCATTTTTAGAGAGTTTGGATTCAATATGGTTTCTATTCTCCAATCAGTCCCTATTTTGCCCAATGGTAGAAATGGATTTCCCAACTATGTATTTTTCTTCAAAAGACAAAAAGCAGGTAGAAAAGGATTGTTTCGATTTCATGCTGCAGGTAGTTTAGGAGGTATAGAACTGAGCCTTACTTCTTTTGAATTGAAACTAGGAATGGAATATCCCAAATCACTCATCAATGGTTGGGAATATTATTACGGATATGATTTTCTTACTTTCGTCGGAGCACGAGGAACCGGAGGTGGAATTGGTTTCGGTCCTATTTTCGGAATAAAATACAATCTAAATGACTTCATCACCTTTGGAACAGAAGGAAGTACATTGTTTACATTATCAGGATTAGACGGAGCAGTTATTAATATGCGTCCTTTAAATGGTATCTTCATTAGTTTCAAATTGTACAAATAAGAATTATGAAAAAAATAATCCTATTATGTTGTCTACTGCTAAATGGGGCAATCCTTTTTGGTCAAAGTAAAAAGAAAACCAGCAAAAAGGACAAGGCCACGACCGAAGTTGGATTGAATGCAACATTTCTTGCACGTAATTTCTTTGGTGCAGAGGATGACGTAACTTCTATAGATGATTATTTGCTTTATTATAAAGTCATAAAAGGAAAGAATGCATTGAGGATGGGACTTGGTGGTTTCATAAATCAAAGAGTAGAATCGATTCCAGGAGAACAACGAGAAGTGGTTGGTACCAATTTAAATGCTAGAATTGGTTTTGAACGTAGAAACAAAATGGGGCAAAATTGGATCTATTATTATGGAATTGATCTGGTCACTCATTATGATGAATTAAAATTCCGAACAGTAACAGGAATTGATGATATCACTACAACTGACAAATATATTGAAGGGGGTGCAGGTCCTATTTTGGGGATTCAATACATGATCAATGATCATATTGGCATCTCAACAGAAGCAGCTTTACTCTACTTTTTTACGAGTTTTTCTAGTGAAGACGCATCTGTTAATTTTCCAGGAGTTAACATTAATCGACAGTTTGAAGAATTCAGAATTGCAGCAATTGCACCTACAAATATCTACTTTAGTGTTAAATTTTGACAAAACTATGGCATTTGACCCGTTTTCTAACCAGTACACTTTCGTTTTCAATAAAAGCGTTATATCTTATATACTCAATTAGAAATACCCTGATTATGAAAAATTCAATCTTTTATGTTTTAGTACTTGCTTTTGTTTCCTTTGCTATCACAGGATGTGTCAAAAGCATTGATACAGAACCGCAGGAATTATCAGAATTACAATTGCCCGAGATTCCATATAACTACGCTGATATTTCTATTCCGACCCATTTCAACATGGAGGACAACACCCCATCTGACAATCAAATGACGGATCATGGTGCTACCTTAGGACGTGTTTTGTTTTATGAAAAAGCGATGTCTAAAAACAATACAATTGCATGCGCATCTTGTCACGAACAATCAATCGGCTTTGCCAATGCAACTGCATTTAGTACAGGTTTTGAAGGCCAAATTACGACTCGAAATTCTATGTCAATTGCCAATCATCGTTTTGCAAAACAATTTTTCTGGAATTCTGATCAACGTGCATTAGAAGAGCAAGTAATGGCACCAATTGCCAATCACATTGAAATGGGAATGGAGAGAACTTCTGACTTGGTCATCAAAATTGATGCGATTCCATATTATGATGATTTATTTACCAAGGCATTTGGTAGCTCTGAAGTAACTAGTGATAAAATTGGTAAAGCATTGGCTCAATTCTTACGTTCAATGGTTTCTGCTGATTCCAAGTTTGATAAAGCGGTAATGGCTGACAATAATTTTGCAGATTTTACAGAGCTAGAAAAATTAGGATTTGAAGTATTTCGTGATAAAGGAGGATGTGAAGACTGCCACCACTCAATGGAAGACTTTGCTGCATCATGGAGAGAAAGCGCGAACATTGGTTTAGATATGGATTATGCAGACGAAGGTGCTGGAAACGGTCATTTCAAAATTCCTTCTTTGAGAAATGTTGCAGTCACGGGTCCTTACATGCATGATGGTCGCTATGAAACTTTAGAAGAAGTAATTGAGCATTATGATAATGGTGTAAAACCACATCCAAATCTTGATTGGGCATTGAGAGGAAATGGAATTGGTGGTGCTCAAAATTTAGAGCTAACATTCAATGAAAAGCAAGCATTGAAAGCATTCTTATTGACATTGACAGATGAGCAATACTTGACTGATGTAAAATATAGTAATCCTTTTATCGACTAATCTTAATTCCTTTAAGGGTTAATGAAAAGCGTCTCCGGGAATTTCCTGAGACGCTTTTTTTATTGGTTTGATTCTTCCGCTTCTAATTTCTGACTAATCAATATTGCCGCAATCAAATCCTCTGAAGCAAGTCCAACAGATTTAAACAATGTGATTTCATCTACTGATTTTCGTTTAAATTCTTTTGCAGTACAAAGAGAAGTCAAATCACCAAACACATCACCGATTTCAAATTTCTCTTCCTCCATTGGAATAATCAAATCACCTGTCTCTTCCAATGCATGTAATGAATCAACATAAACGGATGCCCGCTCAATCGCTAAAGTATTGGCTTCTCTATGATCCGATTGAAAAGAACCTACTAAATCTAAATGCTGTCCTTTGACCAACCATTCACCTTTCACCAAAGGCTCTTTGCTATTAGTAGCACAACAAATAATATCCGCTTTACTAATATGGTATTCTATCGAATCAACTACCTCAATTTCAAAATCATATTCCATCTCTAAAAACGCCTTTAGTAATTCTGCCTTTCTGGAAGATCGATTCCATAACAATACTTTTTTGATAGGCCGTACGGTTGCATGTGCAGCAATCATGAACGGAGCTAACATCCCTGCACCAATCATTAATAAGGTCTCACTATTTTCGTTCGACAAATAACTCGAAGCCAACGCGGAAGTAGCAGCCGTGCGATGTGCAGTCAATGCTTCTGCCTCCATTTTATAAACCACGTCATCAATTTTGCTCATCAATTCGTAATTGGCTTCAATCGATGGGGTTTTGTCTCTGTAAATACTTACTCTTTTTACACCAAACCATTCATCTGTCCAAGCTGGCATAATCAAACCAATATGATCGTCGTAATCTGCCACATCCCGATCAGGCACTGTGATCTTTCCGATACCGCCTGACAATCCATTTCGGATCGCTTCAATTAATTCTTGTGCTGTTATAATACTGTCGATGGCTTCATTGCCGACTTCAAATTCAATCATCCATTCCCTTTTAATTTTGAAATTTCATTTTTGATATTCAACCTTTTTGGCGCTTCCTGTTTTCGGGTCAAAAACATTTGCATTATCTTGATTCTATTTCTTTTATATAAAATACCAGGGACCATTTTGTATTCTTTTCGGATGTTTTGGCAATACGATAATGCTTTGGGAATGCTTTCGCTCACAATCATCGATACTAATTTGAAAGTTCATAAAGATAAACGGAGCTACCAAAGGCTTCCAATTTCTGTCGCTGCTTACCAATCGTATTCAGATATTTTGGATAAACTTCATTGTCATTTATTCCTTCCAGTCTTTTGTAATGAGACAAGAGCAACCAAACGTTTTCACCTTTCAATCTGGAAATATCTTGTTTCCAATCCGCATAAGCAGATACCCCTGTAACAATATCTAGCCCTTCTAAATTGAATTTGTGTTTATAAAAATCAAATTGTGATTTAGCAAATGGATATACATACAGCACCTCCCCAGCTTCTTTGTTGGTTTCAATAAATTTAAGTGGCGCTCTAATCTCTTCGATCTGTTTGGGCTTAGCGGTTTGATGGATGGTGTTCAAGACAGATTGCAATAATAAAACACTGCCCAAAATGGGTGCGCAATAAATCGCAAATGGTTTCTTGATCCAATCACAAAACACGTCATTTAATTGTTGCAAACCATTGACTAAAATTAATATCAACATCGGAACTGTAAATAGCATTAACCGAGGAATCGTAGAATATTTCTGTACTGTTGAAGCACCAAATGCTAACAAAATAGGAAGTATCAAAAGTAAAATGATGTTTTTATTTTTGGTAGAAACATTTTTCAATTGCTTGAGTCCTGCATACATTCCAATTAAAAAAACGATCCCTCCCAAATATTTAAAGTGAATACCAACTGGATTGCTGAACAAATTGAAGAAAGTATCTTTATACCACACCCAACTATTCAACTCCCAAAACTTCAATGGCATATAATAAGGTTCGTGAAATTTCTGTAAATGATTGACACCAACAGATTGATGTAAAAAAAAGAAATAGTAAATCAAAAAACTAACGCCCCAAGTCAATCCAGCTAGGTCCAATTGCTTGATATATTCTTTTCGATCTCCCATCCAAAAATGGATAAAAAGCGCTATAAAACTTCCAGCCAGAACAAAGATACTTGGCTGCGAAAACCAGACACCAATAGCACCTCCGACTCCATACCAAATAAATAATCGGCGCTCAATTTTCGAATCAAATAAGTTTATGGATAACAATAAAATAACAATTGCTATTAAAACATCTCCACTATATTGCTTGACGTCCGTTGTATAGTGAATATGTTGTGTACAGAAAACAAAAAAGCCCATCGCTAATAATAGATAAGGGCCCTCTAATATTTTGTTGGCTAACTTATAGAAAAGAAGAATGGCTAAAATCCCACAAATCAAGGGAAATAAACGAAGTGCTAACTCATTTGAGCCCAATAAACTAGTCGCAATTTTTCCAAACCATAAAAAGGGAATGGGTGCGGCTTGAGCATTGTCCAAAACACCGGTGAGTTCCGTAAAATTTTTCTGAATGATATTATTGGAGATGAATGCCTCATCGTGTTCGAGTGCACGATTATAGAAATAAGGCTGTAATCTTACCAATACCCCAATGAGCAGAAGTACAGCTACCCAAACATTAAGATTCCCCCATTTCATAGGTGTAAAATAAGGAGAATTTTGTTTAGAATGTAACCTTAATTAGTTTGAGTTTGTTTCGATTTTCGCTTGGTACGATCAACTCATTTGCTGCTACCTGAATGGCATCTCGAAATCGCAAACGCAACTTTTGATCTTCTGTACTTAGGATACTATTTCGATCAGAATTTCCAATACCGTTAACAACATATTCGCTAACTGTATTCTCATATTTAATTTCATCGTTGAAAAGAAAACGAAGATTCGAAGGGGTCTTCAGCAAGAAGAAAGAAGAGAACATCGCATCATCATTTTGAGAATATTGCTTTTTGTGTAAAATGGTATTCCAATGAACTTCACCGTCCGGATGAATAGAAACCAGAAATATATCTTCGTAAAAATAATCCACTACATTTCGGACACCTGAGCCTGAAACGTAGGTTCGCGCAGTAGACATATTTCTTTCAGTATGTCTATTTTCTTCTCCGACAATCAAAATGCCCCCATCTTTTCTCAAGACAATTTCTTGTATACTTGCATCGGTCAATCCTTTGTTTCTCTTATGCTCCTTCCCCAAAACATCGATTAGAAACTCTTCTGTAAATTTTTCAAAAACTTTGGTAAAACTATCTGGATCATTGTGTGGAATTTTCAAAAAGAAAAACCCATCACTTCGACCACGATTACTCTCAGAATATAAACCTGCAGCTAATAAATTTCTATTCAAATTATCAAAAACGAAATGAACATCATAGGTCAAATATTCACTCATTGGAATTTTGTGCAATGCTGGTGCTTCGACATCATTTCCATAGTACAATACTTCAAATCTGTGATCTTCCTTTTGCAACTTCTTATTGTCTTTCTCAAAAATCACACTGAAACCACCTTTATTGTCCACCAACATTTCTTTGAGATATCGTTGTGCGTTGATATCTTCCAACATAAATTTCTGCTCCCATAAAACTTCCATGCGATCCAAATCAAAAGTCGTAACAAATAGTTCAGTGCCTTTTTCGACATGGTAAATTGCAATCACTTTTTTGTTTTCAGAATAAATCATTTTGGCAGATGGGACAAAATATTTTTTGCCGTAATCCACAATCGTTGTTGAATCCTTAAGATTTGCACCCGCATCATATCGATGAACTTTGGCGACGATACCTGTTTTATTTTTATACTGATAAATGACATTGAACTCATCATTACCTGGGACCAGACCGATGACTGAGGGACGCTTTTTATCCAATTCCAAATCCTTTTTCCAGCTCAATCGCATTTTGTGGTCAAATGCTTGAATTTCAAAAGTGGTTTCTTTATCACGATATAACAAGGTTCTTCCTTTCATCTTACCAATCAATTCATAAGCGACATCATTGCGTATAGATATTGCATCAGAAACGGTTACCGTCTGAGAAGATAAAATTGCTGGGAAAACTAAAGCAAGAAGAATAAGGATGCGCTCCATAAAATTTAATTTTTGAATTCTAAATTACCTTCGATTTGCTTTCTTCGTTAATAAGTTCAGATCAATTCGGTTGTCATGAATTTTGACTGAATCCGAAACCCTCTTTAGTAAGTTAGTAATTTCATTTGTATTGTCAGAATTTGTAACAACACTATATAGATTTAGGATTCGATTTCCGATGATAAATGAGTAGTAATGTTCCTCAACGACAGTTCTTGGTTTCTGTTCTCCTTTACTGCTTGGCGAAATAAAATGCCATTTGACATATTCAATACCATTTTTATTTTTTCCAAAATCGGATTTCACCTTGATATCAAAGTTGGTTACTTCCTTGATCAGCTTTGTTTCCTTGAGCACATACTCTTTTAAAAGTTCCTTTTTAGATTTTGTTGCATGATCCTTTGAGAAATATTTATCCTTGGCATAATCAAACATTTGTAACAACTTACCTTCAACTGCAAAGGTAATATCTGCATCCTCTCGAAAATAGACATCATTCGAAACTACATTGACCACATAATAATCTTCTGCATGATTAAAAACTTGTGCGTAACCATTTGCTGTTCGGATGTTTCCACTTCGAAAGTTTTTGTCTTCGATCAAATCTCCATTGGTATAGGTCTTCTCTTCCAACACGATTCCCTTTTTGGAATAGATATATGCTTTTCCATCTTCGTTGTCATTGGAGTAAGTGACCTCACTATTTAATTGGCCATTCATAAACCATTCTTTAGTGGTACCGTTTTTCATTCCGTTTTTGTAGTAGCTTTCCAGTTGTACTTGACCATTAGGATGATACTTTTTCACAACTCCATCTGGCTTACCGTTTTTGTAATTTACTTCTTGTTCTTTAGCTCCATCTTTGTACCACCAAGTAAATAATCCTTCCTCCACTCCTTTTACCATTTTACCTTCTGACATTTTTTGACCGTTGGCATACCATTCTGTTGCGATTCCATCTGGAAGACCATTGACAAAGGGTACTTCTTGTTTTTTATTCCCGTTGTCGTACCATCTCATTTCAGTACCGACTGGAATATTTCTTTCATAATTTGCTTCGAATACTTTTTTCCCGTTAAAAGCCCATTCTCTTGACACACCATTTAGTTGTCCGTCCTTGATATTGATTTCTAATTTTTTCTTACCGTTATAATGCTTGTCAATTGCTTTTCCACTAAAGGGGGCAATGGTATTCCTTTGAAAATACTTTCCTTTGATATAATCCAATTCTTGAAAAGGAATTTTTTGACCTAATGCAATAGATACAGTACCAAAGAAGCAGAGAAGAAGTGCAATATATTTCATAAAAAATGACATCAGTTTTAGTTATTGATTCAACGTTTAGAAAACCCCCATTCATATAAACGCAAAAGACCTATGAATAGGCATTAAGAAAATCATAAGGTTTTCAATTTTGTAAAAGTATACCTTTCGTTTTACTTCTCATAAGTCTTATTAGGGTCTTCTGAATGTAAAAAATAACCTAGGTTTAAACATACCTCCTTGTTTAACCGTATGAAACAAGGAGATTATTTTTAGTAACTTCGAATTTCTTTTTTGAAAATAATAATCATGATAAAAAAACAACTAATCGAGTGCGTTCCGAATTTCAGTGAAGGACGCGATATGAGCATCATCAAGGAAATTACAGATGTAATTGAGTCCGTAGAAGGTGTCAAACTTTTGGATGTAGATCCAGGTAAAGCGACTAATAGAACGGTGGTCACATTTGTGGGAGAACCAGATCCAGTAATTCAAGCAGCGTTCCTTGCCATCAAAAAAGCGAGTGAGGTGATTGATATGTCAAAACATTCTGGAGAGCATCCGAGAATGGGAGCCACAGATGTTTGCCCATTGATTCCAATTTCAAATATTACAATGGATGAGGTGGTAACATATGCACGTAAATTAGGTGCTATGGCAGGAGCTGAATTAGACATCCCATTTTATTTGTATGAAGCTGCTGCCAGTAAAAAGGCATGGAAAAATCTAGCAACTGTAAGAGCAGGTGAATATGAAGCCCTTCCACAAAAACTCAAAAAAGCTGAATGGAAACCAGATTTTGGCCCTGCCAAATTTAATGCAAAAGCTGGAGCAACTGCTATTGGTGCTCGTGACTTTCTGATTGCTTATAATGTCAACCTAAACACTACCTCAGTCAAACGTGCGAACTCTGTTGCATTTGATGTGAGAGAGAAAGGTCGTGTCAAAAGGAAAGGAAATAAACTAACTGGCGAAATTCTCCGAAATAAAAAAGGAGAACCATTACGTCAAAAAGGTAGCTGCAAATCTGTCAAGGGGATTGGCTGGTTTATCGAGGAATATGGGGTTGCTCAAATATCTATGAATCTGACCAACATCAATATCACCCCACTTCATATCGCATTTGAGGAGTGTGTGAAAAGTGCCAATATCCGCGGACTTCGTGTTACGGGTTCTGAATTGGTAGGATTGGTTCCACTAAAAGTCATGTTGGATACTGGAAAATATTTTCTAAACAAGCAACAAAGATCTACAGGTGTTTCTGAATCAGAAATTATAAAAATCGCTATCAAGTCACTAGGCTTGGATGAATTGGGAACCTTTGATCCACAAAAAAAGATCATTGAATACAATCTAAGATCAAAAAGTGAAACACCACTTTTGAATATGGACTTGGCAGGATTTGCGGATGAGACAGCAAGTGAAAGTCCAGCACCAGGTGGAGGGTCGATAGCTGCATATATTGGTGCATTAGGCGTTTCTTTAGCTACGATGGTTGCCAATTTATCGGCTGTGAAAAGAGGATGGGAAAAAGATTGGAAGAAATTCTCCCAACATGCTGAAGACGGTCAAGCAATAAAAGATACCTTATTACAACTAGTTGATGAAGATACCAACTCTTTCAATGCCATCATGGAAGCATTCCGATTGCCAAAAGGAAGTACTGCTGAAAAAGCAACCCGAAAAAAAGCCATTCAAGATGCTACTAAATATGCAATTGAAGTTCCTTTCAAAGTCATGGAGGTTGCTTTAAAATCCTTTGATCTAATCAAAACAATGGCCAATTCAGGGAATCCAAACTCCGTAACGGATGCAGGTGTTGGAGCATTATGTGCAAGAGCTGCTGTAAGGGGTGCCTTCTTAAATGTCCAAATAAATTGTGCCGGTTTGACAGACGAAAAATATGTGGCAAACGTTTTGAAGAAGGGTAAACGTATCTGTCAACAAGCAGAGAAACTGGAAAAAGAGATCATGAAAATTGTCGATAAAAAAATATAACATAATCAGTCCCATAGACATGAATAAATTATTACATACTTTTTTCTTTCTATGTTTTGTCATTTCTTTAAATGCACAAAACAAATTTACGTACATCGAAGATCGAGTTTTTCACACCTATAATGACATGATTGGATACAACTTTGTTCCCAAAGCCATGGAAATACCTCGTGAATACGATGAGGACCTAAATGCAGGTGAGTATTCCTTCGGAATTACTCGTGCCAACCTTTATGTAGATGGAGGAGAATTAAAAGGGGTCTACAATATCAACAATTCTGACTCGCAAGATTATGGTTTTAAACTAGTTTTGATGAATGCTCGGGACCCGACTTCACTAGGGCATTTGAAAATCATCGTTAATAAAAACAAGCAAGTAGATGCCTTGATCTTTAAAAAAGATAGAGATGAAAAGGAAATTATCTTTTTTCTTGCTCAAACACCTGAGCGCTTGATAGAACGTGAGGAAGTCTATTTCACAGACAAGTTCGAAATAAAACTAGAAGCAACCGATAGTATCTGGAATAAAACCATTCGACCATTTTTTGTTGTCGAAAATAAATTCCAGGATCGCCTTGAAGTAAATGATAGTACTAGTGTTACGTTTATTGAAACTATCAAAATTACAGAGAAAAAGAAACGTGTAAAAAAGAAAAAGAAAAACAAGAAAGAAGAATTGACGGAAGAGGAAATAATGATGGAAGAAGATAAAGCTGCCATGAAAGCACTGGGACTTGAAGATGAAGAAGATGATCCAAAGGAAAATATCAAATTGAAAATTGATAAATCCTATTTTATTGAAATTAAGCAAAAGCTCAAATACGATAATGGAACAGTGGAAGATATGGTTTGGAATTATCCTATCAAGAAAGTAGTCGAAAGAGAAGATGAACAGGCTGAGCCAGGACAAAATCGATATGAACTTGATTTCACAACCAACAAAGGAGACCACATTTATTTGTATATGACTGGAAGGCGAACAATTTCTTCTATGCAGTTTATTGATCGTAAATTTTTAATGCGCGGTAATTAATACAGATTGAGCCCCAAAATGGCGGTTATCTATTAGAAAAATTTATCGATATCTGCGTTGAAAAGCCCTGTCTGCTGGCGCAGTCAGGCAGGCTCACCGTAACTAAGCATACTACGCAAAAGCTAAAGCCTCATTTCGGAAGTATCGAAATGAGGCTTTTTGCTTCTCAGCATATTAATTTTAAAAACTGAATCCAATAGATGTTTGAACAGAAAGATTGCGATCCTTATCATCTCTAAATATAAGATTATTATTAGCATCCAATGAGGTCCTTGAATAATCAACATCATTATTCGTCACATCGATCAAGCCATAATTTAATCGAACACCAACAAATAAACCTTGATTTAGGAAGAATGAAATTCCTGCGTTGACTCCAGCATCAAAACCGTTGTAATATTTGCCTCGCACCTCATCATATTCATAATAAGCATCCAACTCAGTAGGCAGTGTAACTGTTTTGTTATCCAACATAGATACAAAATTATCAACCTCGGATAAAGTGTTTATATCAAACAGTGTGTCATCATTGTAGTCATAGGATAATTTGAAAGTATTATCTATCTCATTATTGTTACCCGTCGAATTCCCCAGAAAAATCAGCTCTCCTGAACCAGTCGATCCTAATTTAAAACCAACATTGAAACCTGCCGAAACTTCCAACCAGGGTCTCACTCTACCAAACCACATAACAGGAAAATCCAAATAAGAATTGGAGATATTGATGATAGATCTTCTGTTTCCAGTTGCATAAACATTGGAGCCATCATTGGCAATGTATCGTTGAAAGGAAGGGCCATCATATTGATACTTTTGTCCTTTTTGCGAAAACATAATTTCAAAACGGATACCTTGCAACTCTACAAATTTATAATTGATGGCAGCACCAATGTGGAAACCAGTATTGAATTTTGAAGTTTCTTGTCCTCCATCTATCTCTTCCAGTGGTCCTTGTATTGTTGAAAAATTAAGCCCAGCTTTAAATCCATAAGTTAATCCTTGACCAAATAAATTGAAGCTAAGGAGGCTAAAAAAAACGATTATTAAAGTAGAATTGAGTTTCATAAATCAATTTTAATGTGTTTAAGTTCCGCAAAGATAAGATAAAGGAACTATAATTTCTTTTTCAATAGGATGCTAGATTCTTCAAAGTTGTCTTTTTCATCAAAACCAATGATTCTACAATTAGGATAAGATAAGGTGTGACCCCTCATTTAATCTTTTGTGAAATTCTTCTACCAAACGTGCATCAGTAAACGCTGATATCTCCAGAAAAAATTGAAATATTTCTGCTATTTGCATTTGCTAGATTTCTTATTTTAATCTTGCCCTATGAAATGAATTATTCTTCTCCAAATGATAAATTTATTCAAAAAGTAGACCTCCCTATTATTATATTTGAGGTAGCAAAAGATAAGTTGGTCCTCAATAAATGTACAGATGAATTAATACTATATTTTAAAAGTAACGGATAAATTTATAAAAATCGATCATACAGACCATAAAAACTTATCCGAGTTTGCTCAATATCTATACGAATAAAAGCGTATTACAATAATTTTAATCCACAACAACAACTAAATACAACATGGGCAGGCTAAACAAACTTCAGAAGTTTGCTGAAATTTTTTCATATCCTAATGTCTTTGAAAATTTCCATTACGAAAAAGTAAATGTTTTAGATGACAATGGTGATCCACTAGACTTGAAAGGACAATGGAATCAATATTTCTTCAAAAATAACAACCCAATTACTTTAGAGCTTGCTTGTGGTCGGGGAGAATACACATTGGCATTGGCTGAAAAATATCCTGAACGTAATTTTATTGGAGTAGATATCAAAGGTGCAAGAATCTGGAGAGGCGCAACAAATGCATTGGCTCAAAAATTAACCAATGTTGCTTTTCTTAGAGTTCGGATTGAAATTATTGAAAAGTTTTTTGCCAAAGATGAAGTTGCTGAAATTTGGATTACTTTTCCTGACCCTTTCTTGAGACCTAGCAAATCCAATCGAAGACTGACTTCTCCTTACTTTTTGAAAGCATATAAAAACATCCTGATCAACAACGGATTGGTGCATTTAAAAACGGATGATAACACCTTATTTGATTTTTCAATGGAAAGTATTGAAGAAGAAAAAGACTATGAAATCCTTTACAAATCCAATGATGTGTATGCTAAACCGTTGGAAATCCAAGAGTTAGAATTCAAAACTTATTATGAAAAAATGCATCTAAAAAATGGTAAGAAAATCAAATATATTAAATTCAAATACAATGTCTAAACAATTGATTATCTTATTTTTAACACCATTATCAACACCTTGTTAATAATTTAAAATACCTACTTTCGGGTATTATATATATCAATTCTTCATCATATATTTGTTTTGCATTTAGAGATAGATTATCCCATTTATTTTTCTGAATCAATCCTTACAATTTCCCAACCGATTAAAGTTCTTATTCCTTTTTAGGAAGGAAATGCTAATTAATTATTGGCATAAAAAAACAATGATACCCAAGAGTTGTAAACCCATCAACTTTTGAAAAATTGTGATTAAAAAGAAGCGCATTCTTAACCCACCCTTTTGCGCGCTATGAGTAAACTACACAATTTTAAATCTAGGCAAGTGGAGGTACTTGTCTGGTTTGCCATGATGTCTAAAGTGACCTCATAACCATGAATTTTTTTTCACTAGAACGTATCATTTATTTTTTAGGAAGAAGACTTCCTAAAGCTTACTAAGTTTTCTCAAACAATTATAATCTTATGATTTAGGCACCTTTCGAGAGAAAGGTTGTTGTTCGCATGCCATTACAGGCACCTATCAATTTTTTGATATGGCATGGAGAAGTGCCAAGAGCTTTTCTCCAAACTGTTTTTGGGATGTGGTCCTTCTTTGATTTATTTCGGAGAGGGACTTTTTTTGTTTAGTCCTGACGAAGGGTTACGCAGGCTTCACCCTTCGTTGCGGATGTATCGTTCCTTTGGAACTTTGGAAGATTAACCTCTAAATCCGCTGACTCAACAATACTTTTGCACCATTATTATGAACTGATTCCGATAGATAATAAATTGTGTTATTATAAACTTTGATGTGATTTTGACCCGCGAGTGGAATATCCAACAGCCCAACGAAGTTAGTTGCACCTGTTTCAATGTCGATTTCCTTGACACCGATTCCACTTTTATAATTAAAGATTCCGTAAGCCTTTTCCGTGTATTTATCGATTACAATTTTTTTCAACCAGTTACGATCATTTAAATATTGAGTCTCTGCTATATTTAGGAATTGATCATTTTGGAAAATCTCTATTTTATTTTCTATGTGATTGAGTAACACTAATTGCTCATCCTTTTTATAAATATAGATTGGGTATTCAGGTTTGTAGAAAATAGTTTCTAAAAAATCTCCCTCCTCTTGTATATTTCGAATTCTTTCGTTTTCTCTACAATCTGTAGTTGTGATGTTGGTAATATCATGACACGTATGTATCAAATCTAAATCCGCTTGGTAATTTTCCAATTGTGCTTCACTAGCAATTATTCTAATAATTTCAGACTGGCTGCTATTTTTATTAAACTTATAAATTGTTGAGACCAATCCATTATCCTTTTGGTGGAGATAGTACAGTGCATCCTTCTTTTTGAGTTGACAAGGTCGCACAAATTTTTCAAAGGTTTCGATTGGAACTCGGTTGTCCAAAACTAATTTTGAATTTTCATATCGGACCGGATAAACACTGTTAGCAGTTACTACATAGATCGTGTTGTTACAACTTTTAAATAGAGATTGGACTTGCTTTATCTTTTTTAATTTGATGGAAGTTATTAGTTCACCTGAAAGTGTGGCGATGGATAATTCACTACTCTCGAAGGAACCGTGATATTCTAATTTGTATAAAAGCTCATCCAACATCTCAAAATCAAGGATAGAACATTCTTCAATACTTGATAAGGAATCAATTTGACTTTTTGAAGAAACTATAATTTCATCTATCAAATTGGTTTTGGGTAAGAGATAGATTTGATCGGCTGGAATGCCTTGCTTAAGATCGTAAGACTCCGTCTCGTATCCAACATGACTAAATAAAATTGTAGAAGACTGTTTCGTCAATTGGATGGTAAATTTACCATCAATATTTGTGCTCGTCCCTTTTGCTTCTCCTTTCAGTATTACATTCACACTTTCAATGGGCAAGTTGGTGATCGCATCCACGACATGTCCACTATAGTTGGTTTGACCAAAACCAACACTATACATGAATAACAAAAGTAAAATGATTTGAAGTCTCATCATCTTAAGATAAGACTTTAAATCTTAAAGAACATAGTTTCAAAAGTAAATCAAGGCTAGTTGTTTTCTATCTGCCAAAAGTTTTTGTTTTATAGCTTTCTGAGTGCTTTACAGTTCAACAAAACACCACCCTACCCCTCCAAATAAGCAATCAAATCATCCACATGATCTCGATGATTCGCCAAACGAGGTACTTTATTCTGACCACCAAACTTACCTTTAGATTTTAGCCAATTAACAAAAGTATGGCGTGGGACTTTGCGCATGGTCAATTGCTCCAAAGCCATATTGTTATAGCGTTTGGCTTCGTAGTCGGAATTGATTTGTTGTAGATTCTCGTCGAGGAGTTTGATGAAAGCGTCTAGATTGGTAGGTTCTTTTTCAAATTCGATGATCCATTCATGGCCACCTTTTTTGTTGCCTTTGAAGTAGATCGGTGCGACCATATATTCCAAGACGACTGCCTCCATTTCTTTGCAAGTGCGGGCAATAGCTTTGTCCGTATTGGAGACCATGACTTCTTCTCCGAATGCGTTGACAAATTGTTTGGTACGGCCCGTGATTTGGATTTTATATGGATTGGTGGAAGTGAACATCACCGTATCGCCAGGCATGTATCGCCAAAGTCCTGCATTGTTGCTGATGACCATCGCGTAGTTGACACCAGGAATCACTTCACTTAATGGAATGGCTTTTTTATCTTCTTTGTCCCACTCCATCATAGGGATGAATTCGTAGTAAATACCATTGTCTAGCAACAACAATAAGTCTTCATCATCTTTCCCAAATTGAATTGCAAAGTAACCTTCAGATGCGTTGTAAATTTCTTTGTAAATAATATCATCACTCGGATAGAATTGCTTAAACTGATCTCTGAATGGTGTAAAACTGACACCCCCATGAATATAGGCTTCTAGCTTCGGCCAAATTTCTAACAAATTGTCTGCGTTTTTCAATTCCAATATTCTTCTTATCAAAACAACGGTCCAAGTTGGTACACCACCAATCATTACCAGGTCTTTTTCATCGCCAATAATCCTCGCCATCTTTTCAATCTTCTCTTCAAAATCTGGCATCAAAGCTGTCTCCATATCTGGTGTAAAAAATGGTCGTGCCACCCATGGCATCCGATCAATCATGATAGCAGAAACATCACCATACAAGGTTTTTGGATAAGGTTCAAAAGCATTGAGATTGCCACCCATCAACAAACTCTTCAATTCAAATTGTCTTGCATTTGGTTTGTTATGATACATGATGGTCATGGTATCCCAAGTTCCACGGATATGACAACTTTTCAGATTTTCGTGAGAGATTGGAATAAATTTACTTTTGTCATTCGTCGTGCCGGAAGATTTTGAAAACCACTTGGTTCGACCATTCCATAAGACATCTTTTTCACCATGCATCATCCGATCGATGTAAGGTTTCAGAGATTCATAATCTTGTACGGGAATTCTGTCTGCGAATTGTTGAGGCGTTTTTATAGAATTGTAATCGTGTTGTTTTCCCCACTCTGTGAATTTACCAGCAGTAATCAGTTGATCCCAAAGTTTTTTCTGCACCTCGTGAGGACGCTCCATGAAATTATAGAGTCGGTTGATCCTATAACTATAATATTCTTTGAATAGTCGATTGATTACTTTCCTCATATCCTTTTTTTTCTTACCGCTATCCGTTGTCCGTTCACAATGCTTCGCTTGCTTTCTGTTTTCCGTTTGACGTCCACACGTCAGCGTTCATGCTCCTTGCGGTCGGTCGTCAACTGAAAACGGAAAGGCCGCGAAGCCAGCCGAACGGATAACGGACAACGACCACTCCAAGTTAACCAATCACAACCAAATAAATCACAACTCTTCCTTTAAAAAATGCCCAGTATAGCTTTTCTTATGGCGAGCTACCTCTTCTGGTGTACCAACACAAACGATTTCGCCACCTTTTCCACCACCTTCTGGTCCCAAATCGATGATGTGATCTGCTACTTTGATGATGTCCATATTGTGTTCGATGACGACTACGGTGTTGCCTTTATCGACCAATTTATTCATCACATTTAAAAGATGTTGGATGTCTTTGAAGTGAAGACCCGTAGTGGGTTCGTCCAGAATGTAGAGTGTTTTTCCGGTATCTCTTTTGGATAATTCTTCTGCTAATTTGACCCGCTGCGCTTCTCCACCTGATAAAGTAGTTGCTTGTTGTCCCAAAGAAATATATCCCAATCCAACTTCTTGCAACGTCTTCATTCTTCGATAAATATTCGGTATGTTTTCAAAAAATTCAACCGCTTCATTGACGGTCATTTCTAATACATCACCAATTGATTTCCCTTTGTAAATGACTTCCAACGTTTCTCGATTGTATCGGCGACCTAGACATCTTTCGCAATCTACCAAAACGTCTGGTAAGAAATTCATCTCAATAACCCGACGTCCAGCACCACCGCATTCTTCACATCTCCCACCTTTCACATTAAATGAAAAACGACCTGGTTTGTATCCTCTGATTTTCGCTTCCGGCAACATGGAAAATATTTTTCGGATATCCGTAAACACACCCGTATATGTTGCAGGATTGGAACGAGGTGTTCTACCAATTGGCGATTGATCAATTTCAATTACTTTGTCAATTAAGTCCAAACCTTTGAAAGATTTATAAGGCATTGGCTTCTTTCTACTTTTGTAAAAATGTTGTCTTAGAATAGGATATAAAGTCTCATTAATCAACGTAGATTTTCCACTACCCGAAACACCAGTAATACAACAAAATGTACCCAAAGGGATTTTTATTTCAACATTTTTGAGATTATTACCTGTTGCGCCTTTTAAGTGTAATACATTTTTCTTGACAACCTTACGACGGGTTTTCGGAATTTCAATATTCTTGCGACCACTTAAATATTCAGATGTAAGTGTTTTGTTTTTTAAGAACTGTTTCGGCACACCTTCACCAACTAATTCTCCGCCAAATTTACCAGCACCCGGCCCCAAGTCAATTAGATAATCAGATGCCAACATAATGTCTTTGTCATGCTCTACAACTAATACGGAATTTCCGATATCCGCTAATTCACGAAGTGCTTCAATGAGTTTTTGATTATCTCGTTGATGCAAACCGATACTTGGCTCATCGAGAATATAAGTGATCCCAGTCAACTGCGACCCAATTTGCGTAGCTAATCGAATGCGTTGTGCTTCTCCACCGGACAATGTTCTTGCAGGTCGATTTAATGACAAATAATCAAGTCCAACATGTAATAGAAATCCCAATCGAAATTTGATTTCTTTCAACACTTCTTTTCCGATTTCGAGTTGACGCTTATTTAGTTTTTTGTCCAGTGAATTCACCCACTTCAATAAATCTTCAATATCTAAAACAGACACATCGGATATATTTTGTCCATTCAATTTGAAATGACGAGACTCTTTGTTCAGTCGTTGACCTTCGCATTCATGACAGACATCGATGGTCATAAAATCTTCTGCCCAACTACGAATTTTATCTGAAGTAGAATCGGAATACCAACGTTGTATCATTGCAAACAAGCCATCTGCTTCTAAATTATAAACGAAGTCGTGCTTCATATAATCGAGATGCGCTTTGAAAGTTTCTCCACCACCATGTAGAATCAAATCCATCGCTTTCTTAGGGATCTTTTTGATGGGTGTAGAGAAAGTGAATTTGTACTTCTTTGCAATTGCTCTCAACTGTGTGAATGTATAATTTTCTCGTACTTCACCAAAAGGCGCAATCCCCACATCATTGATACTTTTGGAATCATCGGGAATTACTTTTTCCATGTCTACAATTGGTAGTTCCCCCAAACCTTTACAAGTTTGACAAGCACCATATGGCGAGTTGAAAGAGAATGCATTTGGAGATGGCTCCTCATAAGACAAACCTGTTTCTGCATCCATCAAATGTTTACTATACGTCTGCACCTTACCCGAATCATGGTCCATAACGAAGATTAATCCATCACCCATTTTAAGTGCGGTACCCATTGAAGTGGCTAAGCGATCTTTTTTGTCTTTGTCAACTTTGATGCGATCAATGACTACTTCAATATCGTGCACTTTGTAGCGATCCACTTGCATTCCAGGCGTTATGTCAATCACCTCTTTATCGACTCTTACTTTCGTGTATCCTTGTTTTCTCACATGATCAAACAACTCCCGATAATGTCCTTTACGTCCACGCACGAGTGGTGCTAATAACAATATCTTTTTGTTTTTGAAAGTCTTGAAGATTTGATCCAACATCTGCTCTTCGTTGTACTTCACCATCTTTTTTCCGGTCGCGTAAGAGTAGGCTTCTCCGACTCTGGCAAACAACAATCTCAAGAAATCATAAATCTCCGTGATGGTTCCAACCGTAGATCTTGGATTGCGACCGACGGTTTTTTGTTCGATGGAAATAACAGGACTTAGCCCCGTAATTTTTTCAACATCTGGACGTTCCATTTCACCAATAAACTGTCGGGCATAAGCCGAAAATGTTTCCATGTATCGACGTTGTCCTTCTGCATAAATCGTGTCGAATGCAAGAGATGATTTTCCACTTCCAGAAATTCCGGTAATGACTACCAATTGATTTCTGGGAATGCGAAGACTGACATCTTTTAAATTGTGAACTTTCGCACCGATTACTTCTATGTGCGTATTGACGGGGATTCCGTTCTGAGCTTTCTTCTTTGCCATGTTGTTTAGTACTAAGTAGGAAGTATTAGTATACCATACCAAGTTGATGATTGGTACTTTGATTATTACTATATACTACTGCTGTGCTGCGAATTTAAGGAAAGAACAGATAGGAATGGGAATTGTTTCTGGTAAATAAAATTGAATTTTATAAGGATGATTTATTTACCGCCTATTAATTCATAAATATTATCTTCACTTATATCTTCTAATTTGATTGATCGATCTGCTATAGTGACAATTTTCACAGCTGTCTTTTCGACTCTTTTAGATTTTTCTGACACCTTTATCAAACTATACTCTAGTCGAACTTTATCTTCAAAATTGCTTTCAATATGTTTTGGGATTCTTGATCCATCAATTCCTTTTGGAAATTTTAAATAATATCCATCTTTTGATTCATCATATTTGAATCCTAATTGGTATTCATAATCCTCCAACCAAATTGACAAAATAATTAAGTTTTTTTTGTTTCGAAACAATGATTGTTGAGGGGTTGATCTAAGATCGTCATTTCACCAAATCTATACAAAAAAAAGGACTTTTGGTAGAATTGCTATTTGTAATACAAATTGTAGTCTATAATTACGGTTATCTTTGAGAAAAATTTCCCGATATCTTCGTTAGAAAGCCCTGTCTGCTTGGCGCAGTCAGGCAGGCTCGCCGTAACTAAGGCTATGTCTACGTTTTCTGCCTCGATCTCG
>CALFWW010000242.1 GCA_937928575.1 uncultured Saprospiraceae bacterium
GATTAAGGCGGAAAACGCAGACATAGCCTTAGTTACGGCGAGCCTGCCTGACTGCGCCAAGCAGACAGGGCTTTCCAACGCAGATATCAGTAAAATTTTCTCATAGATATCCGCAATTATAGAGTATTATTTGTATTAGATAAAATCTGGTAATTTTTCTGGGTTCATCACTTTGAATACTCCTGCGTCAACCCTTCTTTTAAAGAATTGTTTGGCAACTTTCGAAGTTCCTTCTGTATCTAAAAATTTCAATTTAAAACAGGTAGGCTCTATTTTCAAAATCTTTACTTTTCTTGTTTCTTTTGACATAATTCAGAAGTTTAGATGGTTCAAATTCACATCACTAGAAAGATGCAATCGCTAAAATGTTCATTTTTAGTCATCATTTTTTTTATTGAACAAAAATAAACTCGCGTTCGTTTTAGAGCAAAAATTTCCTAATCAAAAAAACTATCATGCGAAAAGAAAAGAAAATAAAGGAGCTCATTGAAAAAAACAGAGTAGGACTATTTGTTACACAGACGAATGGAAAATTAGTTAGTCGTCCGATTGCACTTGCAGATGTAGATGAAAATAGCAATGTGTGGTTCTTTACTGATATCACAACAGATAAGATTGATGAGATTCGTGAGAATAAAAATGTAAATTTTAGCTTTGCAAATCACAGCGATAATTCTTACCTATCTGTTTCAGGAGTAGCAACTATTGTAGACGACCAACAAGAAATAGATAAAAAATGGAACGAACTTAACAAAGTGTGGTTTCCAGAAGGCAAAGCGTCAAAGCGACTCGTATTGGTAAAAGTGTCGCCTGAAACAGTGGAATACTGGGATGGAACCAGCAGTAAAATTATGCAAGCAATCCAGATTGGTAAGGCTTATGTTACTGGAAAATCTTTCTCGGAAGTGGCAGATGCTGAAAATGAAATTGTGGAGTTCAATTAAAAAATATTCTTCGTATTCCGGGTTTAATACAGAGTGTATTATATAATCGCGCTGGCTTGTACTACAAAAGAGCTTGCAAATAATATGGAGGAAAAATTTTCAAAGGTCAAGGCGGAAAACGCAAGTATCCCCTTTGGGCTATTGAGTCTGCTTGGCTGCGCCAAGCAGACAGGGCTTTCCAACGAAGAGATTTGGAAATTTTTCTCATAGAAAGCCCGCTATTTTATAATTCAATTTGTATAAACTAAATTTGCGGGTTCAATTAGATTGGACCCGCATTATTTATGGGTGAATAATCTCCTCAACAGTAAGTTTTTTATTTTTAAAAATTCGATCCTTGCTCATTCAATATTTTCATTAAATCATCCTTTCCGACAAAATCTTTTGACTGATTCAAGTCTTCAATTGCTCTGAGAATACTGACTTTTTTCTGAATTTCACGATCGTATTCTTCTGCTCCTGATTGCATCTTATCATTTAGTGTATGCATCACTTCCGAAACTATCGAGGCCACTGTATTCATATTTCTTTTCAAAATAAAACCATCTGCCAATCTAGTAACCACTTTGGCCAGTTGATCACTATCTCTTAACGCACCAGTAATAAAAATAAAAGGAATGAAAGGTTTATTTTCCTTGACGTATAAGAGCGCATCCAAGCCAGTATAATCAATCAAGTTATAGTCCGCTAAGATCAGGTTCGGTAAGTACCATTCTATTTTTTCTAAAAACGTAGCTCTGTCTTTAGCCATCGTGAATACGGACTTCGGTTCATATTTTTTTACTTGCCTTTTGATTAGTTCTTTGTCTGTCTTTTGGTCTTCGAGGATCATTACTTTTAACACGCCTATCATAATTTTAGGTTTTAACGAATTGAATTCTGTAGTATGTTATACTTATTTGCAACTAATTATACATATCTAAACGACCAGCATTGATTGAGGTGCAAGTAGAAGATAAATGAGTATTGATAAATTTAAATGTTTTCTTAGCTCCTACAATTGCTTCTTCTATGTTTGTGATATTTTTGATAATTAATTGTTGAAAATTATTCCATCTGTCTTCCAGTCTATCATCATAATTTCTATAAAAATTGAATACCGATATATGAGATAATTCAGGAGATGCTCTCAACCATTGGTAAAGCATCCTATTGCCGACCATACTCCGCTCGACAATAAACCATCCACCTAACATTTCACTTACTGATTTAAACTCAGGACTTGATAACACAATAGGCAAAGGGACTGATGTTGAAAGATTCAAGTTTCTTTTGTCTAGGCGCAACCAATCCAATCGTGAATGAAAAAAATCCTCCATAGTTTGATTAGGCAATGATTTTATTAGTTTTTGTATTTGGCCTTCAAGACTATAATGAATCAACCAATTTTTTTCAATTAAATTTACATACATCTCAAGTTCAATAACTTTTGCAGGACGCCCAGCTTGATTCATTAATTTAGCTTTGTTTGCGCAATTGGCTAAAGTCGTATTGAGCGTTGATATCATGAACATTCTCTCAAAACAATTTAAAGATTTCTAATCGCCTTAAGCAATTAGTTAATAAATTAAAAAATAAGCATTGGAGAATAAAACGAATGGATTTAGAATTACCTGTACTGCGCCCAGATGAGGAACCTAACTTCAAAGTTGTGTTCAGATGCGTATTGCAAGTAATGTTTGAATCATTCATAAAATCTCTCAGAATTGGGGCTCTGATTGATTTTAAATATAGATTGTAAACTAAAGTTAATCAAACTTCAGGTCTTTTTACAAAAATGTAGTTTTTTAATTGAAAAAAATGAGAATGGACTATTCTGAGAGTAATACTTCGCTTAGTTGCTTACGTAATTTAGGAGCGGAGATGAAACCTTTAATAAATTCTTTTACCTCTCCTTCTTTCAACATCACGATCGTAGGTATTGAGTAAACTCCAAAGAACTTTGAGATTTCTGCTTGTTCTTCAATGTCTACTTTAAAGAATTCTATTTGATCCTTGTGTTCTGCACTTACCCGCTCCACCATACTGTCGATGATTTCGGCATTCCCCGACCACTTAGCACCAAACACCAATACAGAAGGCGTTTGTGCCTCAATGACTCTGTTTTCAAAGTCATGAGTAGAGAGAAATTTATAATTAGGAGTAGGTGCCACAATTTAAGTTTTTAGATAATGTTAATGTAAATAAGTACAATTATTGTACCAAGTCTATAAGCTGCTGATTTTAAATAGGTTACAGCGAAGATAGCAGTTTACTTTTGATTTTATTTAATCAAATTATTAAATATCATCAAATTCGATCAGAAATATCCTTTCTTATCGATTCCTAGTTTCTTCATTCTGGATGCCAAGGTTTTATCATTCATTCCTAATAATGCTGCCGCACTATTTTTTCCACTCACCTTTCCATTGGTTCTTTTGAGGGCCTCAATGATGTGGTATTTCTGCATCTCCTCCATTGTTTTGAATTTTGATGCCACATTATTGTTCGTTTTAGAAGAGAGCGCAATATCAATCTTTAATACTTTTCCTTTAGCTAAAATAACTGCACGTTCAACTAAATTTTGTAGCTCCCTTACATTACCTAGAAAGTCATAGGCCATCAATTTGTTCATGGAAACTGGAGATATCTCTGATATTTCTTTGTTAATCTTTTTGGCATACTTCTGGGCAAAGTAATTTATCAGTACTGGTATATCCTCTCTTCGTTCTCTAAGTGGAATATTGTAGATAGGAAAAACATTTAGCCGATAGAATAAATCTTCCCTAAATTTTCCATTTTGCACTTCTTCTTCTAAGTTCCGGTTGGTCGCTGCAATAATTCTGACGTCAACATTTAACAATTTGTTTCCACCAATTCTTTCTAGCTCCCCCTCTTGTAAAATCCTCAACAACTTTGCTTGCATATCAAGCGGTAACTCCCCCATCTCATCTAAGAAAATAGTTCCTTTATCTGCTCTTTCAAATTTACCAATCTTACGTTGATGTGCACCGGTGAATGCTCCTTTCTCGTGTCCAAAAAGTTCACTTTCAATTAGATTTTCTGGTAATGCGCCACAATTTACTTTAATCATTGGCAAGTCCGCACGAGCACTCATTTGATGAATCGCTCTTGCCAACAATTCTTTTCCGGTGCCCGTTTCTCCTAAGATCAAAACGGTCGCATCGGTATCTGCTACTTGCTCGATTTGTCTTAGCACCCTTTTGTAATTTGGATCACGGGTGATGATATTACTAAAATTGAACTCAAGATCTATCTCTTCTTTTAGTTCTAGGTTTTCTGCTTCAGTGGCCTCTTGCAGTCTCGAAATTTCATCCATCTGAAGACTGATCTCCTCTTCTTTTAATTTACGCTCTGTGATATCTCTGAGCACAATGACAATAAATTCTTCATTTTCAAATTGGACCTTTGACTGAATCATCTCACATGGTATTAACGCGCCAGATTTGAGTTTTAAAATTTTGTCTGTATCCACAATTTTGGAACCAGGCTTGAGTTTGAGACATTCTGATTTGAAATCTTCAATTGTCATATCGTTGATGAAGTCAAAAACTTTCAGTTGATTAATTTCCTCATTCGTATATCCTGTTTTGTTGGTAAATGACTGATTGAAATAACGAAAACTTCCATCCTCATACAACCAAAAAATCAAGTCTAAGGATTTATCGAGTGTATGTTTTGAAAGTTTGGCAAGTTTCCATAATTGCTCCCTTTCCGTAATGTCTCTTAATGAGGTAGTACAAAAATGTTCGCCATCAACTTCTATCATGGAGATGTATAATTCGACTGGAAAAATCTCTCCATTTTTAGTAATCATTTGCTTTCGAATGTAATCAAGATGCCCGACTTTTTTTAGCTGCAGCCACTCATCTTGGAAGTCATTTTCTGAACCTTCGTGAACAAAATCGCTTACTTTCATTTGGGATATCTCTTCCTCTGTATATCCTATCCTACTGACAAAAGCTGGGTTGAAATATTTTAGCCCACCTTGCTCATTTGTCCAATAAATAGGATTTGTATCATTGTCCAAAGTAATTTTGGAAAGATTTAGGATTTCATCTCGCTCCTTTTTTCTAGATAAATCTCTTACGAAGGCACAATTAAATTCCTTGCCTCTAAAACTGATAAAATTAGTAACAACTGAAACAGGTATTTCTTTGCCTGATTTTGTAACGTTTACACTCTCAAAATCAATACTTTTTTTGTCTTTCAGTTGCTGCCAAAAAACTTCGTTGCTTAATTTAAATTGATGATCAATAAATTGTATTGGTTTTTCAATTAATTCTTCTGCGGTGTAACCCATTGTCTGACACACCATTTGATTGACATATTTAATCAAACCATCCGGACTAACCCAATAGATCATGTCACGTGCATAGTCCATGCAAAATTTAGTGAAGTACATATCATCCGTTCGTTTTGATATGTTGTCCACATTTTGCAGGGTCCCATAAAATTTTATTGTTTGATCCTCTAATGTCACTGGATGTGCATGCAAATTGAAATTTTTGAACTCTCCGTCTAATTCAAAAGAAAATTCGTATTCAAATTGAGTTCCACTCTTGATTGCATTTTTTAATTGCTCACTAAATTTGTTAAACTCTTTTTCCGACAATCCCTTTGCAATAAATTGTGATAAAGTGGTCTTTGAAAGTTCTGTTTTAGGAGCAATATTTAGTAAGGCAAACATTTCCTCATTAAAAAGAAATTCATTATTGACCAAATTCCACTCCCAGCTTCCAATACCTGCAATACGAGATGTCAGTCGATACAACTCCTCATATCTTTTGCTTTCCGCAATATTTTGAGCAGTCATCAGCATAAGTTCTTGATTGTCGACCTGCATCAACACACCATGAATTTTAACCGATATAATAGACTCCTCTTTTGTAAGCAATTCAGAATCCATTGCCATCTTTTGTTGGGCCGCCACCTTTTTCCATAATTTTTTCCAGGCCAAAAAGGACATCGTAGGATTGACTTCAAAAACAGAAGTTGGCAAGGCATCTGAAGCTGTATAGCCCAGCATTTTTATTAGCTCTGTATTTGCGGCAAGTATTTGTCCATCAGGTTTCAACCATAAAACACCTTCATGGCTAGCTTCACTTGCATCACATATAGCTGCCAAAGTTCGATTCTTATCTAAATCGAATGCTCTCATCTATTTTTGATTTCATTAATTAATAGGAATGATAATTATTTCATTTTCTATGTACGTAAATGCAGATTTAAGTGCCTATTTAGGTGCTATTTTTTTGTTTAACGATTAATAATTCAAAATTAAACAAAACTATCGAAGATAATTCATTTTTTTGATGATATTTCAGAAATATACTGATATTTAAGCAAATTGTTTTTTAAAAAACCTTTATAACTTATTGATATTCAGTTATTTAAAAAGTTGGCACGCAGTTTGGATATAAGAAAATGTAAGACGTTATCACAAACACTTTAAAAAAAACGATTTACACTAATAATAATACGAACAAAAAATTCTTCTTTCATACTATAAACAAATGATTATGACAAATTTAATTTTAAAGCCACAGCTACAGGAAAAAGAACAGGTAACGATCGGAAGTAACAATCAGCATTATACGCTGAAAGGTTTGGTTGGATTAATCAATACTGCTTTCAATAAGATGGAAAGAAGCCATTACCAACTCACGAAAATTTCCAATGAGCATCATGAAAAAGAAATCAGAAGCAGAGCGGGTAAACTTTTGATCAAGCATACCCACTTATTGGGCTCAATGATAACTTTACTCGAGGCTGTCTACGAATCGATAGACGTAACTGCAAATAATGAACTTTTACCAGACGCGCTCATCCGCTACTATTTCAAAGAATTGGACAGACTCAATTCTATGGACTTTAATGAATCACAAATAAATCTCTCATTTATATATAACCATTACGAACCAACAATTTCTTTAAGGAAGTCAATGGCTTCTTAAGCAGCTATAAACTTAATGAATCCCAGTTATCGAATGGTAGCAGGAGTCACTCCTGCTACCCTCCTAAAACCCCTATGCCTTTTTACTTTATTTATTGACTAAAAAACTAAAAAATTATGACTACTACAGAATTTAATAAGAACATCGCAGTTATCGAATCATTACTTTTTGGATTTGCTATGAAGCTCACTCGTAACAAAGAAAATGCAAAAGATTTAATGCAAGAAACTTTGATGAGATGTTTCGATAAGAGAGATCGTTTTACAATGGGGACAAATTTCAAATCATGGGTAACGACAGTGATGTACAATTCATACATCAATCACTACAGAAAGAGAAAAACTAGAAACAAGCTAGTAAAGCCGATTGAAAACTTCAGCTACCTTGTAGAAAATAAAAGTGTTGAAGGCAACGCTTACTCTATTATCATGATGAAGGAATTGAAAAAAATGATTGGAAATCTGGATGACGATAATAAAATTCCATTTAAATTATACTTGGAAGGATTCCAGTATGATGAGATTGCTAAAAAGCTGAGCATTCCAATGGGAACTGTAAAAAGTAGAATTTACTATGCTAGAAAAAAGTTACAAAGTGCAATTAAAAATAGATACTCAGACTTTGAATATCCTATGGCAGCCTAAAGTCTGTTATAGCTCCAAAGCTGATTAAACGTTACAACAAATTATCTCAGCTCTTATACTTTATGTATTCCTTTTCATTAGTAAGCTTAGCGGAACATTCTTGTTATATAAAGAATGTTCCGCTTGCTTTTTTTATCCCTTTTCCGTTTTGAACATCTCAATAGCTTATTCGTTCTAATAAAAAATCATAGTTGGTAATGGTGTCTATCTTGTTATAAGATTAGTAAATCTACACTGATTTCAAGTGAATACCAATGTACATTAGTCCTACAACTCCATCCGGATTTATAGGAAAGCAAAATTCAAACATTGTAAATTATTGCACTCTACTTCAAATGTAATTTAATTGTTTGCAAATATTCCATAATCTTCTGGGTAGCAAAACCAACTAGCAACATTTTCTAACCTTAAAATTTATAAATAAATGAAACAGCTTCTGATAATTACATTTTGGATTCTGACTGGATTATCTATCTCTGCTCAGGCTACGTATAGTTCTGTCGACAACATTAATTCTTCCACCATAAAAATTAGTGATCTCGAGTCCTTCAAAAATCAATTTGAAGATTGGAATGTCGGAAATCTTCACATATATAGTCAAGCTGGATCAACAATTGATGACGACTATTATTTTAAAGGAAAAGAAGTTCATCCAAATTTCGCACGCTACCTTCCAAAATCGATTAGCGATAATTGGATTGAGCGTGGGAAAGTCCCTTCCCATGTGGCCGCCGTCCGTGGTGTTATGCAAGAAGACTACTACATTCTCAGAGTAGATGATCGTGAAAAAGGAGCTAATACATTAGTACTTTATGAATTGACTAATGAAAAATTGAAACCACTAAAAACACTTGCTTACCACTTTAATAAAAACAATAAAGTTTATCAGATGGATAGTTGGATGCAAGATGTCAATGGCGATACTCGACTTGATTTGATTCAAAAGACAAAAATATCAGATAAAAAAGGTAAAACGAGACGCCAAAAATTCAAAGTCTATTTACAAAATCAACCTGGTGCATTTAAATTATCAAAAATTGATGTAAATGTTGAATCTTACAAATTACAGAAGATCTAATGACCACCAACATGATCCTAGTTTATCCATCCAACAACTTTAAAATAAACAAAGTGCTAATCGGAGAACAGGGTAATTTTATTAATTTAGTGTAGCTCCAAAATTTCCTAAATCTAAAGTCCAGTCATAATCAATGTACTGGACATCAATATCTTTGTGATCTTCAGGTATAATGTTATATTTTGCTAACATATCTTTCACACCCTTTTTCCCTACTCCAAAATCACCAGTAAACCACTGAAACAATGGAGTTGTCTTGACCGTCTTTTCCGACTGATTGTATGTTGTTTTATCTTTCAAATATAAACTAGCTACATGATCGAAATCTCTATCAATGCTTAACGGATCGAAGATATAAACTGGCGGACAATCCTTTGCACCACAATTCAAAACGAAATGAATCCTTCCATCTTTTTTGTCAAGTCTAAAATTCTTTTCAAAGTCTCCTGGAAAAATTTTTGGTAGATACCCTTTGGATAATTTCCATGTCGAGCTTCTAATAAGACCATGCTCAATTTTATCGAAACTTAAATTATGTCCAGCAATCTTGACTTGTTCTTTCTTAAAAAAATCATTTCGATTCTTATACAAATCAGGATTTTTTGTTAGCACAATTTGGATATATGCATTGTAGATGTTGACCCAAAAAGCCATTTTTTTCGCATCGGTATCCAGTTCACTTTGTAGTTTAGCTGAATCTGCGTTTGCTAGTAACATTTGCTCCTCATCACTGGCTTTTTTGTTTTTGATTGCACTTAGTAAATCTTTTGAAATTTTTGTAAATGATCTTTCTTTTTGAATATGATTTTTGGCTTTAACTGTTGTCTGCTCTTTTGGTTTCACATCGTTAACACATGAATTAAACAATATGCATACAAATAGTCCGAGGGTTAAAATAAATTTGGTGTGGCTCATTTTATTAATTTTTTTATTAAAAAAACCCTTTGACCGTAATAGTCAAAGGGCAAGGTGTGATTTATAAATTGAAGCTTAAATCACATTTAGTTTTGATGATATGGTGTTGGAATATACAATTGTTGTATATATATTGCTATTAATTTTGACCTACACTTTTCTGAGAAAATGCATTGAAATCGAAATTACTAGTAAAACAAGAAAGACGTAAAAAATAACTTGCGCGATGGCAGCAGATCCAGCTGCAATACCACCAAATCCTAGAAATGCAGCTATGATGGCAATGATGAAAAACATAATTGAATATCGTAACATAATCATTGATTTTTGATCTGTGTAATGACAGATTGGTTTACAAAATATTGTTTTTCTCCTCAACGGCATCGTGTTAGAAATGTTCAAATCTCATGTCAAATATTCCGATTTTTATGTCCAATTTTTTTTTCACAAAATCCGAACATTTTTTTTCCTTAAACTTTATTACGATAGGAATCAGTTTGTAGAACGATAGTAGAAAACAATAAATTAGGTTATGAATATTCAAGATTGGACATCAGATGAAGCATTTATTCCAAAATCAAAAGAAACTAAAGGAATATTTCAGAAGGCATATGCTGAATTAAAAACCAATGAAAAATTAGGTAATGAACTTTTCAGTATTCCCACCGTCAACAAAAATGATGATCCTGATGAAATTTATAGGTTGACGATACCGGTCAGAGGGTTTGAAAAATCAGATATCAAGGTAGCCATAATGGATAATTATTTATTGGTATCTGCTAATCGCCAATTTGAAAGAATTTTATCCTTTGAAAATGACAATTGGCCAGAAAAAACTCCTGGTTATCACAATTTTCAACGTGGAATAAAAATGCCAGCTGATGCAGACTTCGAAAATCTGAAGGTACAACTAGTAGATTTCAAACTTCAGTTTACGATTCCAAAACTAGCACAATCTAAAAACGAAAGAAATTTTTATGCCTTCAAGATTGAATAAATAATTAATTCAAATATCAATATAAATAATTGAAAGCTTGCAAGTTATTGATATTAGAGTGAGCGTGGCGTTTTGCGCATTATCATGTTGGGAGATCCTTTCTCCCAACATTTTTTTTCATGGAAGATTATTGTTGGATTTATACTTTATTTTTTCTCCTCCTCTATTCCCAACTGATTTATGTTACAGCTTTCATTTTAATCGTAAAATTTTAACAATCAGATCTAATTTATTGAAAAATCAATAACAACCAGAAGATCCAGCTCTGGCATCTCATGTTTAATACCCATATTCTTTTATAATACTTACTAATCCTCTGAACATATAGATAGCATTTTCGTTTTAGGACCGACTCACAAAGATAGTCGCATACAAATTGTTACAATTCTATAAAGTTGTAATTACAAAATTCCACTAAGAACAATTTTTTAATCATAAAATTTAATCGAAATGAAAAATAGTGATAAGGTTTTACTAGGTGTCGGACTTGGATTAATTGCTGGTGCGGCAGCGGGACATTATTTAGCGTCTCCGGAAGGCAAAAAGTTTCAACATGATACAAAACAAAAATTCAATGAGTTGAATGAGACAGTTCAGCACAAATTGAAAGAAAGCTCTGAGACAACTGCTAACAAACTAAATGAAGTATCAGAAAAAGCAAAGACTTGGGCAGATGATATTTCAAATACTGTTAAGGAAAAAATCTACAATGCGAAGGACTCAGTTGAAGATGTCGCAGAAGAAGTACAAAATGATTTTGAATCTGGAATTTCAAAAGCAAAACGTGTGATCAAGGCAAGAGAAAATACAATTTCAGAAGTCATCAACAACCACAACAACTAAAATTCTCTCTTATTTTATATATCATAACTTGACCAACAACAAGCAAATTTTTAGCAAAAAGTAATAATATGAAAACTGAAGAAATGTTATCGTCCGCAGGTGAGACTTTCGAATTTGCAAGAGCTTATGTGGAGCAACAACGTGATTATATTCGCCTAGAGACATCCAAAAGGCTAGCTAAAACTACATCTAACTTAGCTACGCTTTTAATTATTGCAATACTCGGTTTCATGGTTTTCTTATTTTTCTGCATTGCTGTAGGTTTATTGTTGGGTAATTTGTGGGGGTCATACGCAATGGCATTCTTTTTTGTAACGGGTGTCATTGCGTTGACTACTTTTTTGATCTATTTCTTCAAAGATAAGATTATCACCAATCCAATCGTTGCGCTTATTGTACGAGATCTCTTGGACTAATACAAATTGAATCAACCACAATTCAGTAATCCAAAAAACAATATTATGAACAAGAAAATTTCCACCATAGAAGAACTTGAAAGAGAGCAAGAAAAATTAAAGATGTTGATGGAAGTGACTAAGCAAGAATTTGTAAGAAGTATAGGAACCAACAAAACACAACTCAAAGATTTCATGGTTAAAAAAGTAGTCCTTCCAGCTGGTGCAGTTGGTGTAGGACTCTCTGCTGTCAGCAAATTAAACGCTTCAAATAATAACAAAAATCAAGGATCTAATAAAGCTGGTTTGGGTTTGATCAGTGCACTTGCACCACTTGTACTGAATTTGTTCCAATCATTTTTTGATAAAAAGAATAATGAGGATGTAAATGGAAAGATATCCAACACCTCAAAGAATAATACCAAAGTCAAGTTGCAATCAGTGGCATAAGTAACAATAATTATGATAGACTTCAATTTTCTATTCAATGTCCTAAAACAAAGTCTTTCAAAATTTAGTAAAGATGAAATCTTTACCCATGCCGCTGCTTTATCATACTACACGATATTTTCATTGCCTCCTATGTTACTGGTCATTCTATTTACTACCACTTGGTTTTATGATGAATCCACCGTCAAAGAAGCCCTATTCTCTCAAATTGGTCAACTGGTAGGAAAGGATGGCGCCCAACAATTATTAGTGACTATCGAAAAATTAAATGTATTCGATTCATCAATGTGGGCAACAGTGCTGGGAGGCTCTATTTTAGTCTTCACCTCTACAACAGTCCTGGTGACAATGCAAAACGCACTTAACAAAATATTTGAAGTAAAAGCCAAACCAGAAGGGATGGGGATTTTAAAATTAGCAAGAGATCGGATATTATCATTTGCATTGCTTATTGGAGTCGGTTTTATAATGTTGGTTTCGTTGGCAGTAAATGCATTTGTAGAATCTTTTGGAAAATTTATTTCAGAATCTTTTGGAGGGTTCTCAATTGTTGTTAATTTTTTGTCCACCATACTCCTACCCTTTTTAGTGATCACCTTGTTATTTGCGATGATGTTTAAGTTCTTGCCAGATGCAAAATTGAAATGGAGAGATACATGGTTTGGTGCCGTATTGACTAGTTTATTGTTTGTACTCGGAAAATATTTAATCAGTTTTTACATAGGAAATAGCAACGTTGCCGGCCTATATGATGCAGCTGGAAGTATCATGGTCATCATGGTTTGGGTTTTTTATGCATCCATAATTGTGATGTATGGTGCCGTGTTGACTTACATATATGCCAAGGATTCTGGGGTGAAAATCGAAGCAATGGATTACGCCGTGAAAGTAAAGCAGAAAGAGATAGAAATTGACAATCCTGTAAATCTGGATAAATCGAATTAAGTATTGCGTTCATTTTTAAAATCTAATCCAAGATTCAATATTGCGAATAAAGCAACCTATTTTTCATAACAACACATCGACATAATGCAATATGCTTTCCATACCTTGACGATCATTTGCATCCTTGTCACATTCGTTTCTTCCATGCAATTGTCAAAATGGTGGGTAAAGATCTGGGATATAAATAGAGTCAATGTAGCGTGTATAATGTTTACATTAGTCATCATTGGAATCATATTTTTGCCCCTAACAGAATGGTGGAGCATCGTATATATCACTATATTGTCTTTTAGCATCATCTACCACGTCAGTATATTTTACCCCTTCTTTTCGTTGCATCCGGTAGAATTGCACACAACACAAAATAGAACCCACGCTATAAAAGTATTGGCTTACAATGTGAGAAAAAAAAATAAAAAATACGATCAATTTTTATCACTGATAGAAAAAGTAAATCCAGATTTATGTCTGCTAACAGAAGTAGATCAGGGCTGGATTAATGCCACAAACTCCCTAAATCAACAATACCCTTACAGTCTACAACACCCACAAGAAAACACATATGGAATCGCATTGTTTTCAAAACTTCCATTGATTAACCCTCGACTAAATTTTTTGGTTGATAAAGAAGTTCCTTCCATTCACAGTATTATTCAATTTAAAGACAAACAAATTCAGTTTTTAGGATTACATCCCCGTCCACCAGCACCATCGAATATAGCCGAAGAAAAAGATTTAGAGCTGATAAAAATTGCTGGAATGACTAATTACAATTTGCTCCCTACTATTGTCGGTGGCGATCTGAATGATGTGGGTTGGTCAAAGATTACACAAAAATTTAAACTGATTAGCGGTCTTTTAGATCCTAGAATTGGTAGAGGTTTTTACAATACTTATAACGCATTGATTCCACTATTTAGAATTCCTATTGACCACTTTTTTGTCAGTAAACATTTCAAATTGCTCCGCATAAACCGATTAGAAAAAATAGGGAGTGATCATTTTCCCGTATTGTTAGAAGTAAATTTGGAAGATGATTAATACGCAAATAAAATTGTATTTATTTTTATTAGAAAATGTCGTTCGATTCTAACTGATTATATTCAGAATGAAATGTAATTCAAGTTGAGCTAGTAAAAATGGTTCAATTCCCGCTTATCTTCTTGAATCAATAATTCCTTTCCTTCATTATAATTTATTCCTTTTTTCAAATAATAATTAGCATATTTGCTTTCCATTTATTTTACAGTTACTATTTATTTGTTTTTGTTAGAATTTTTTTTTGTTAATTATGGTGGACGCGCTCAAAGTAATGATTCTTGAAGATCGTAAACAAGATCAAGAATTAGTAAAACGACAAGTACTTAAATACAATCCTAAAAGTGTATTTCTCATAGCTGAAAACAAACACACTTTTACCAGCAAAATTGAATGGTTCGTTCCAGACATCATTCTTGCAGATTACAACCTTCCTGACTATACGGGACTAGAAGCGTTGCTTCACGTCAAAGAATATAAACCAACCGTACCTTTTATTTTTGTGACAGGTGGACTTCACAAAAGAGATTTGATTGCAGCAGATATATTGAAGGGCGCTGATGGATTTGTATTAAAAGATGACTTACAAACTTTGCATATTCGGTTGGCTGAAATTGTAGAGAATCTGCAAGCAAAAATAAAATTGAATGCATCGGTTGCCGTGAATAAGATAGAACTAAAAATGCGCATTTTGAAAGCAATCAGTATGTTAAGTGATGCTGATGATTTTTCACATAAAGAAACTATAATGGAAATTTTAAGATCTTTATCCGCAGATTTTATGGAAAAATAAAATTTTTTAAACTTACCGTACTATTGCATTTTATACTTTCGGAGACTTGCAATTCTAGCTTACTATTTGGTTGGCATCACTGATTGAACCACTCTATTATTGTGCCTGATTAAAAAGAACAACACCTGCCTTCTACATTAGTAGAAACCAGGTGTTTGTTGTTATGCAAATTGAGGTTATTTACTTTTTCGGACGCTTAAAATCTATTCGCCCATTTTTCTAATTGTTCTTTTGTCTGACCAGTCTTTCTTTGGATACGACCTATCAATTCGTCTTCTTGCCCTTCAGCGTACAACAAATCATCGTCAGTTAATTCGGCCCACTCTTCCTTGAGCTTACCTTTCATAATGTTCCAATTTCCTTTCACCTTATCTGTGAATGCGCTCATAATAAATAAGTTTTTAAAGATTAAAAAATGATGCTTTTGAGATTTTGTTTTTGCACAAAAGATTAATTTCAAGTTGTGCTTGTTGTCAACTCTAAAAAGCCTGAGCCCATTTTTTGTTCAAAAAAAAATCAAAATTTGAACATTTTCTGTACTCTTTCTTTCTACCTATAAAGTTTATTTCCAAAATTTAACAACATGACTACAGATACAACTATCCCTTCAGAATCTATTGAGAGATCTACAAATTTTTCGGGCGAATTATCAAACCAAGCATCGAAAATAATTAGAAAATATACCCTAATTTCAGGTGGGACGGCATTGGTTCCAATCGACTTCGTTGATGTTGTGAGCTCGACTGCTGCACAAGCTATGATGGTCAAAGAACTATGTGATTTATATGATGTACCTTACTCCGATAAGATGACAACAGTAGCTGTTTGGTCGGCAGCTGGAAGTATAATTACGAAGGCCATAACAGGCGTCGTCTCCTCTATCATTAATCAGAATAGACCAGGATCTAGCATTGATTTTTCGGGTGCTGCAGTTGCCGGTATTTACACGGCTGCGGTAGGTGAGTTTTACAATTTGCATCTCAAAGAAGGAGGAACATTAGATACTATTGAAGTTTCAGCGTTCGTTGATTACTTTATTGATGAAATCAAAAAAGGAGATATCAGCATGTCCACTTTCACCAATCCCCAATCCCTAATAAATCACTTAAATATTTAAATTAATTTTTAAAATCTGGATGATCTACATGACCATTCAGATTTTTTTTTGTCAATAAGCATGAAGTCAAAATACGTTTACAATTTTCTGAAAATAGCTATCGTAGGCTTCATTTTAGTAATTGCTTTATCCATTTATGCGAAAATAAAAATTGAAGACAGATTTCGTGAAATAGCGAGTTTATCTTGTCATAAAGTGGATGTAAATATTTTGCGACGTACTATTCAGCTAGAAGACTTCAACTACCGAATAACTGATGAAACGGGCGAAACCTCCTACATAAAAAGTAAGCAACTAAAACTAAACCGTGTCAGTATACTACCGCTACTTTTCCATAAAGTTCTAAAAATCAATAGCTTAACAGTAAATTCCAGTCAAGCAAAATTAGTACATGGATTTCAAAAATTTTCAAAAATTAAAAATAACGCTGGCTCGGACTTTCCACTTAGTGCAATCTATGTTGATAATATTTATCTCAATCAAGTCAAAATAGATTATGACAAACGCAAAGATTGGAACCTAAAATTAGAGGATCTAAATCTACATTTCCAACAATTCAAATACATACCATCACAAAAAATTGATGCATCAAGTTTCGAAGGAATCAGTTTCTCATTTTCAAAAGCATCCTGGATTCCCGAATTGAGAGACTATGCGCTTTTTGCAAACAAAACAAATGGAAATTTTATTGACAAAACTTTAGCTATTACAGATTTCGACATACGCCCTTTAAGCTCAAAGGAAAATTGGCACAAAAAACATCAATACCAAAAAGCCAGACTTCATCTTTCCAACTCAGATATTGTGTGCAAAGAAATTGATTTTAAAAAACTACTTGGTGGTAAAGGATTAAACATCACTGAACTAACCATCAAAAACTCCAACCTCAATGTATTTATTGATCAAAAACTTAATCCGTGTCCAAGTTGTTATAAACCATTCTTAAGTCAGCAACTTACTGCAGCTAAAGTACCCATTGATATACCATTAGTCCGTATTCAGAATAGTAAGATTGATATTGACGTGAGCTCAAAAAAAGCTGAACAGATGGCAGCGGTGAATTTTGAAAAAATAAATGCAACTATATACAATATCACCAATTTGCCAGAAAAAATAAACACAAACGGTTTCATAAAAGTTGACGTTGAAGCCATGTTACAAGGTAAAGAAAAACTAAGCTGCGAAATGCAACTTGCACTTAATGATCCTCAATTTAGCTACCAAGTAAAATCTGAAATGGACGCATTTGAATTAACAAAAATGAATGGTATTTTTCAGTTTGGTACAAAAGCAAAAATCGAGTCTGGACAACTGATTCAACTTAATTTTGAAATCAATGGAAATAATGAATTGGCAACAGGCGATATGAATTTTATGTACGATAATTTGCAAGTAGAATTTTTGGGGGAAGAGAAAATTAAACCCAAAGTTTTACTAAATAAGATTATTAATGTCCTGGTCGTTCAGGAAAAGAATACCGGAAAAAATTTCAAAACAGGTAAGATGTACTATCCAAGAAAAATGAATCGAGATATTTTTCACAACTGGTGGAAAACAATTCAAACCGGATTCAAATCATCTATTTTGCCAGAGATTTTATTACCAAAAGAATTGAAGAAGAAGAAAGACAAAAAACGAAAGAACGATAAAAGTTAGTGACTACAAAAGCTTTTATTTCCAATGTAAGATATGTGTTAGATTATTTTTTTCGACTTATTATATTAATAAATACAGTTGTTTTAATCCTAAAACTTTATTTCATTTCAAGCTTGTTTACGCGCATGTAGTACATATAGAATCGTAATTTGAAGTTCGTGTAGAGGGGTAAAATACCTAGACATCATTTAAGACATACTCATTTAAATTTTTCAAAAGTTTTTATGAGAGATAAAAATAGCCTTCCGCATCAAATACGGAAGGCGCTTAAGTATATTTAATAAACTACAGTACTAAATATTACTTAGTATAAACTGGCACTAATTCTTTTACTCTTTGCTTAATAGATTCTACTTGCTGCTGTTGTGCATAAATTTTGTCGTATGCTGCTCCTCTTGGTAATGCACCTAACGTTTCTTTGTAGGTTTCCAAAGCACTTTCCTCCCCTCTCTCTACTTCTTTCAGTACAGCAGTTTCATCATTGTTTGCAAGTGTTGATCTTACGTTCATCCATGCCTGGTGCATTTGACCTGCTATTGATTGTCCTGTTTTCGGAGTTCCACCTAAAGACTTTATACATTCTTTTATTTCATGTCCGAATGTATATCTTTGCGCTGCATTTGCTTTGAATGTTTCTGCAAGTCTTGTAGATTCTACATTTTCAGCAGCTTCTTTATAGCCAACTTCTGCATCATATGTTCTTGCAAGTAAACTGTTAAGTGCATCAATCGAATTTGAATTATTCATGATATTTATAAATTTTAGTTAAAAAAATAGAATTCGTTTTTTTGGTATTTGCTAATTAAAACTATGGGATAATTAGTCGTTTCCAACATTTTAATTGCTTTTAATTATTCAGTAATTTTCTTACCTGCAAATATAGCTGCAGCAAAAGTTAATACGGTTAAGGTCAGGAAAACGTAAAATAAAAACTCAGCAATTCCTGCTGCTCCTGCTGCTATTCCTCCGAATCCTAGAACTCCCGCTATAATTGAAATGATAAAGAAAATAATTGCGTATCGTAACATAATTCTTTGTTTTCGAGATTTAAATTTTTAGAATTTAAATCGGGTTATTTAATATTTTAAAATTTGCTCTAAAACGAATTAGTTGGAGAAAATGTTCAAAGCATTAAGATTTTTAATCATTAGAATTTAAATAATTACAACAATACAGATACAATTTTTTAATAAAAAATCTATTTTTTCCAAAAACAAATCTCTCAAATTTATTCAACTTCTTTTCAGCAGTTTAGGTTTTCTACGTGCATTGGTTGGATAGGAAGTAATCACTTCACCATTTTGCAACTCATTTTTGGTATCTATGGTTTTGGTATCACTTTCACGATCGGCTGATTCTATATTAAGATTATTATCAACGGAAGTCGGTACTGATTTTCTAGCATTACATGATCTAAACACCATCGCATAAATGCATCCTGTTATGATTAGGTATAATATTGTTCCTTTCATGGCACAACCTTTTTAATGATAAAATAATAATCGTTAAAAGTTTCATCCCATAAAATGTTCAAGACGGATCGCATTTAATTCAAATCAGTAAATGAACAAATTGGTCAGCTAAGCTTTCTAAAGTAGTGGTATTCCATTGTCATTTTCCAAAATTTTGAATTATGAATGCATCAACGAAAAATAAAAAACAGCTAAGAAAAAAAATCTTATTCTCTCTAATTTTGGTGTCAGCATTGATTGCCTTCAGAATCTACCTCCCGACCCTAGCAAAAAATTATATTAACAAAGCATTAGCGGATATTCCTGGATACTATGGACAGATTACTGATATAGATATTGCACTTATTCGAGGTGCATATGTCATCAAAGGTTTATATCTCAACAAAGTAAACGCAAAAACCCAAGTGCCTTTTCTAAATTTCCCCACATCTGATATTTCTGTCGAGTGGAAATCTCTTTTTAAAGGAAAAGTGGTAAGTGAAGTCTACATGTACGACCCAGAAGTGATCTACGTTTTAGAGGATATGACCAGCTCAGTGGATAGCACAAGCGAAGAGGATTGGACCAAAGCCTTAACGGACATCATTCCTTTAGACATTAATCATTTTGAAATACAAAATGGTAAAATAGCTTACGTCGAAGCGCAAGCAGATCCAACAATAGATTTACAAATAAACGATATCGCTTTGACAGCTACCAATCTAAGGAATATAGTCGCAAAAAAGCGGACACTCCCCTCTTCCATAACTGCGACTGGTTCATCCATTGGAAATGGTGATTTGTCCTTGAAAGGGAACATAAATTTACTTAAAAAAGTACCAGACATGGATATTTCATTCTCGTTGGATAACATTAATATTACGGCGCTAAATGACTTTACTAGACATTTCGCTAAAATCGATACTGAAAAAGGAGATCTCGGTATTTTTAGTGAGTTTGCCATTGCGGATGGATTCATGAAAGGATATTTCAAATTGCTTATGGCAGACACAAAATTCATAGGTGCCGAAGATGGCGTTTTGGAAAAAATATGGGAAGGTCTTGCTGGCTTCTTTAAAATGATTCTTAAAAATCAAAATACAGGTGCAGTCGCTGTAAAAGCTCCATTGGAAGGAGATCTCAATAATATTCAGACAGCTGTCTTGCCTGCTATCGGAAGTATTTTCAAAAACGCGTTCATCAAAGCATTTAAAGATGGTATCGATGAAGAGATAGAATATAAGGATGCTTTTGTCGAAAAAAATATTGAAGATGAAGAGGAACCGAAATGGTTTGAATTTAGAAAGAAGAGGAAATTAAGAAAAGCACAGAAAGAAAATGCTATAAAAAATGTGAATCAATCTGATATTTAATTTAGTTATAGATGTTAGTCTCTTACTACATGAAAGCATCAATTTTTCTATTAATCCTATTACTTATCAAGTCGATTTAAACAAAAAATTTGATTACTTAGGCTTTCTGAAAAGAGAAAAGATGCGGAATTTATCTTTATCAAATTTTTCCTCAAAAACATCTTCTTTCTTGTAAATCTCATCTCCTAACAATACACTTATTGGTTTAAGAACATCCACTTGTTGAAAAATAATCCGAATAATCGCAATCAATGGCAATGATAATATCAAGCCCGATACGCCCCAAATACTCCCACCAATAATCAATGCAAGAATAGCAGCAAGTGGATTGACTTTAATAGAAGAACCAACCACTTTCGGTGTGATCAAATTTCCTTCTACAAACTGAACAATCATAAACAAAACAATTACAGCGATTGGTTGCCAGAACTCGTCTGTTGTTGTCATCGCATACATAAACGGCATCATTCCACCTAAAGCGGTACCGATATACGGAATGATGGCAAGCACCGCAGCAAGAAATCCCCAAAAAATAGCGTACTCAATTCCTATTATCATTAAACCAATACTATTTAGTACACCCAATATTACGATGACTAACAACAACCCATAAAGGTACTTTTGAATTACAGTCTGAACCCGTTCTAATACTTCCTCTGCACCATCCTGCACATTTCTTCCAAACTGAATGAGGTAAAAGTTTTTTAAGGAACTCCGATACAATAACAAAAGAAATGTATAAATGATTGTTAGAAAAAAATTGATTAATATACTTGAAGATTGGCTAAGCGTTGTACCTAAATAAGAAAGTGGTTTTTGTACAATCGATCCTTTATTATCCGAGAGCATCTCTTCACTCTCCGCCCTACTGATGCCGAACTCTGTATTTATCTTAGAAAGAAGCGCCTCAAATCCTTCTTGCATCGTTTTCTTAATGGAGTCCATGTTTTGAATCACATCCGCCAATTGCAAATAAGTCAATGAAATTAAACCCACCAAAGGTACGAGACCAATCACAAAAGTGATAAATATTGATGCGGCTCGGTGAGGAATATATTTTTCGACTTTTTGACAGATCGGTTTTAGCATAAATGCGAACACACATCCAAAAGCGAGGGGTGCTAATATATTTTTTCCAATATATAGGACATAAATAAAAATGACTAATATAATAAGTAGATAAGCTAACTTCTGAATGCTGAAGACTGATTTCGCTTTCGTCATAATTTTTATTGGTTAGTTCATGAGATGATGTGAAATGGCTATCTCTATGAATCTATTCTCATCAACTTTATTACTATAAAAAGTATGAGCAAGCTAATAGTTCAAAACGAGTAAGTTAGAAATAGGAAATTATGGGAACAAAAGCAATCAGGAATAAAAAAATCTCCATTCTTAACATAATGAGGTATTTACCAGTCACACCAGATAAACAGCCAAAAAAATCCCTCATACTTTTTTAAGATCAAAGGAAATTTTTATACAAATTGTATTATAAAATCTGTATAATTCCAAAGTTTTAATAAAAAACATCATTCAGAAACAAAAAAATCCCTTGCACTTTTTTAAGCACAAAGGAAATTTTTAGCAGCCCCTAGGGGAATCCCTGCCTGACTGCCTGACTGCGCCAAGCAGACAGGCCTGCCTGACTGCGCCAAACAGACAGGCCTGCCTGACTGCGCCATGCAGACAGGCCTGCCTGACTGCGCCATGCAGACAGGGAACCCAACTCTTTCCAGGTGAAAACCTGGCGTCCTAACCGATTAAACCTTGTTTTCTCAACCAATTTTTTCCCGCTGTGCTCTTTAAATATTTTTCGCGCTTCCTACCATCCTCCCAACCTAAGCATTCTTCTTTATAGATCAATTTCCAAGGTCGATAGCTTTTTGTGTACTTTGACTTGCCTGCATTATGTTCTTTTAATCTAACCTCTAAATTTTTCGTCATTCCAACATAGAGTTGATCAAATTCCAAGCTTTGTATTACGTAAACATCGATCATTTTTAATTTTTTTAATCAGAACATATAAACAAAAAAATCCCTTGCACTTTTTTAAGCACAAAGGAAATTTTTAGCAGCCCCTAGGGGAATCCCTGCCTGACTGCCTGACTGCGCCAAGCAGACAGGCCTGCCTGACTGCGCCATGCAGACAGGGAACCCAACTCTTTCCAGGATGAAAACCTGGTGTCCTAAAAACCTCAGTCAATTTTCAAACTGTGCTTAGTGATATTAATTACACAGTTTTAATAAAAAACATCATCCAGATACAAAAAAAAATCCCTTGCACTTTTTTAAGCACAAAGGAAATTTTTAGCAGCCCCTAGGGGAATCGAACCCCTCTTTCCAGGATGAAAACCTGGCGTCCTAACCGATAGACGAAGGGGCCATAACGCCAATTGAATATCGGATCTTATAGATTATAGGAATCTTTCTAAACTGTTTGCTTTTTAAGGTATTCATACATACCCTATCGTAAAGCCGTGCAAATATATAATCTATACATTACAATTTCAAAATTTGAATTTCTTTTTTCAAACTAATTATAGTTTCCTTTCAAGAACATAATGTCAAATTATTTAGTTTTATTTGAACTCGTTTTATATTACGATAATAAATTATTGTTATTTTCACACTAAGTTTTACTCATTTAATAATAAAAAGCATATGGCATACAAGGTAGCAATTAACGGTTTTGGCAGAATTGGAAGATTAACCCTAAGAAATCTTCTAAAATCAAGAGATATCGATGTAGTAGCAATTAACGATTTAACTGATAATGCAACATTAGCACATCTATTTAAATATGATACTGCACACGGGATTCACCCAGAGAAGGTTTCCTCCACTAAAGACTCCATAAAAATAGGTCGTAAAACGATTAAGGCTTTTACGGAAAGAGATCCTTCAAAATTACCGTGGAAAAAAATGAAGGTTGATATTGTATTGGAATGTACCGGGATTTTCCGCGACAAAGCCAAAGCTAGTTTTCATTTAAAAGCTGGAGCTAAAAAAGTAATTCTTTCTGCTCCTGGAAAGGGAGATGGCATTGCAACGGTTGTTTTGGGGGTAAATGATGAACTCATAAAAGCAAAAACGAAAATATATAGTAACGCTTCTTGTACTACGAATTGCTTAGCTCCTCTTGTTAAAACAATTGATGAAAATTGGGGAATTAAACAAGGAAATATTACAACGACGCATGCATACACTGCAGGACAAAGACTTCAAGATGCGCCGCACAGTGATCTTAGACGTGGTCGTGCTGCTGCAATGAATATTGTACCAACTGATACTGGTGCTGCCATTGCTACTAGTTTGGTTTATCCACCGATTAAAGATAAGTTGACAGCATTGTCACTACGTGTGCCAATCATTACTGGTTCTATTGTTGAATTAATTGTTTGGACTGATAAGAAAACAACTGCTGCAAAAGTGAATGCAACTTTCAAAAAAGCGACTGCTAAAAAATTGAAAGGGATTGTTCAGTATGAAGATGCACCAATCGTGTCAAGTGATATTATTGGAAATACGCATTCATGTATTTTTGATTCTTTATTGACTGTTGCGGACGGTAATATGTTGAAAGTAGTTGGTTGGTACGATAATGAAGCTGGATACTCCGCTCGTCTTGCAGATTTGACTAAAAAAGTCGCTAAAGCAAAAAAATAAACGAATTGAATATCATATAGAATTAATTAAGCACTATTGGAAGGAATCCAATAGTGTTTTTTTATTTTCGTATTCGCTAAAATAATAACAATATGGATTTAGATTTTAAAAATAAAAAAGCTTTGGTACGTGTAGATTTCAATGTACCCTTAGATGCTGATTACAATATTAGTGACGATACTCGGATGCGTGCGGCAATGCCAACTGTTCAACATATCTTAAAAAAAGGTGGTGCTGTAATTTTAATGTCGCATTTAGGTAGGCCACAAAAAAAGAAAAATGAGGATCGATCTATAAACACGGAAAAGTTTACGCTCAAACATGTTGTAGATCACTTATCAGAATTGACAGGTGTCACAGTCAAATTTTGTCCAGAAACAGTAGGTCCTATTGCCACTAAAATGGCCAATGAATTGCACATGGGTGAGATTTTATTGTTGGAAAATACTCGTTTTCAAAAGGAAGAAAGCGCTGGTGACGAAAAGTTTGCTAAATCTTTGGCAAGTCTTGCTGATTTGTATGTCAATGATGCTTTTGGAACCGCCCACCGAGCACACGCTTCTACGACAACTGTGGCGAAGTTCTTTCCATTTACCAATACTTCTTTTGGCTTTTTGATGGAAAATGAAATCAAAAATGCCACACGTGTATTAAATAGTCCAGAAAAACCTGTTACTGCAATCATCGGTGGTGCAAAAGTTTCTGATAAAATTATGTTGTTAGATAAGTTACTTGATTTAGCAGACAACATTGTGATTGGTGGTGGAATGGCCTATACTTTTTTATTGGCACAAGGAGGTAAAGTTGGTAAATCATTAGTGGAAAAAGACAAAGTGGATATGGCCCTTTCTATTTTAAAGAAAGCAAAAGAAAATGATGTCAACATCTATCTTCCTGAAGATTCTGTCATCGCTGATGATTTTTCGAATGACGCTAATTTTAAAACAGTAAACAGTAATGAGATCCCTGATGGATGGATGGGATTGGATATTGGAGAGCAAGCGAGACGTAAATTTGAAGCAGTTGTTTTAATGTCTAAAACCATTCTTTGGAACGGTCCAATGGGTGTCTTTGAAATGGAAAATTTCTCCAATGGCACTAAATCAATCGCATACGGTGTCGCACAAGCTACTTCACTTGGCGCTTTTTCATTGATTGGTGGAGGTGATTCTGTTTCTGCTATTAACCAGACTGGTTTGGCGGATAAAGTGAGTTATGTTTCTACTGGCGGAGGTGCTATGTTGGAATTTTTGGAGGGTAAAGAGTTGCCTGGGATTAAGGCAATCACAGTTGGCTAATGCTTTTAGTGTAAGGTGATGCGTTTTTTTCTGATTAATGATTAGAGCCGAGGTACTCATCGCCTTACACACTACACTATCAACGAGTCTAAATATTTTACACTAAAATTAATCCGCAGCTCTGTCCACATCGGTAAGTGATCTGACATTTGAAAGGTGCGCCATTTAGTTTTATAGAATTTTTTCTGAGCTACTTCATCTTGAAGAAATTCAATCATTTCATTTCTGGATTTGCTCAGCTTTTCTATTTTTTCTGGATCTGTTGCTTCCAGTAATTTCTCAGTTGTTCTTGAAACTTTGGTTTCGTATAAATCAATAATTGTTTGTTGATAGTCTTTAAATTGTCTCGTAGCAAATACCTTGTTAAAGAAATTATAAACACCCGCACTATTTTCATTATCGGCAAATTCGATTGATTTTGAACGATCATTGTAGGCGATTTGATCGTAGTGTTTGGTTTGAAACATGTTCGTGGCACGTGGTTTCTTTTTGATAGAGTCCGGTATTTTGAAACCGTTATTTTCCAACGCTTGCATGGTTTTATGTTCAGGACTATCAATATTAAAATCTCCGAGAACAATTAAATTTTCATCTGATTTTTTAGCTTTTTTTGAAAGTGCTTGTGCAATCTTTTCTATTTCTGCAATCCTTCTTTTCAACTTGGCACCACTTGCTGCACCAAAATAAATATGCACCGTACACAATTTGAAATTGAACCAACCAGATTTGAAAGCAACCATATATGGCGTCCGGGCGAATTGCTTCTCCCCTTCCACCAAACTTCTGTCTGACAAAACAATCTCACCAGCAATTTTTTCAAAACGAACTCGATTGGTATTGAAAACATAAGCCATCCGTTCGCCGTTGCCCGAACTTCCTTCTGTCACATCGGTCATGATATAATCCCATTCCGCTCCCAAAACGTACATGAGTTTTTTGAAAGCATATAAATCTTCATTCACTTCTTGAATCGCCACTACATCGAATGCGGAGATCACTTCTGCGATATAAAAAAAAGACTCTTTCATTCTCGGACCATTCCCAAATTTATTGGAATCAAAATCACGGATATTCCAGGTAGCAATGATAATGTTTTCGTTGAGAATTTTGCGTGGCACTTCTTTCGCTATATCGATCTTCAGTCTCTTTAATTTTTTGACTACTTCTTTTCTTTTGTCAATTTTTCTGAAGTCGTTTCGGATGGCATGATATCTCATTTTTTTTTACTACAAAGTAAGAAGTAAAAAGTAGAAAGTAAAAAGTACGAAGCAAAAAGTAAGACCTTGCTCCACACACTCGGGAAACAAGGTCCTACTTTTACTTAATACTTTTTACTTTCTACTAAAAAAGCTTGCTATGCAAGCGCTTTATTTCCAGCACGCTTACGCTCATGTTCTTTCAACAAAATTTTACGTAAACGGATATTTTTAGGTGTCACTTCAATGTACTCATCTTCATCGATGTATTCCATTGCTTGCTCAAGTGAGAATATTGTTGGAGGAGCTAATTTTACTTTGTCATCAGCACCTGAAGAACGCATGTTGGTCAACTTTTTAGTCTTTACCACATTTACCATCAAGTCATTATCACGAATATGTTCTCCACAAATTTGACCTTCATAAACTGGCATACCCGGAGGTAAAAAGAAACGACCACGATCTTGTAATTTATTCATTGCGAAAGGAATCGTAGTTCCATCTTCATGCACAATCAATACCCCTTTATTTCTTGAAGGGATATCTCCTTTCCATGCATCAAATTTCACAAAACGATGGGTCATGATGGCTTCACCAGCTGATGAATTCAGAACCGTCGTACGGAGTCCGATGATACCACGAGAAGGAATATCAAATTCAAGGTGCATCAAATCTCCTTTGGGTTCCATTGTTGTCATCTCCCCTTTTCGTTGGGTTACGGCTTCGATGATTTTTCCAGAAGCAGTTTCCGGCACATCAATAGAAAGTAATTCCACCGGCTCGTGTTTCTTGCCATCAATCTCTTTAACGATCACTCTAGGTTTACCAATTTGGAATTCATAACCTTCACGTCTCATTGTTTCAATCAAAACTGACAAGTGCAAAATTCCACGACCATAAACAACATATGAATCTGGCGAATCTGTTTCCTCCACTTTCAATGCTAAGTTCTTTTCCGTTTCTTTGAACAAGCGATCTCTTAAATGACGAGAAGTTACATAATCACCTTCCTGTCCAAAAAATGGAGAGTTGTTAATTGTAAATAACATACTCATTGTTGGCTCATCAATTGCGATTGGCGCCATCCCTTCCGGATTTTCTGGATCCGCAACGGTATCTCCAATATCGAAATTTTCAACACCAGACAATGCGCATAAGTCACCGCAATTTACCTGATCCGTTTTTGCTTTTCCAAGACCTGAGAAAGTATATAGCTCTTTAATTTTCGCTTTTGCAACCGAACCATCTCTTTTGACCAAAGCAATTTGTTGTCCAGTTTTCACAGAACCTCTGGCTACACGACCAATCGCAATACGACCGATAAAACTAGAATAATCAATGGAAGTGATTTGTAATTGCAAAGATCCTTCCTTCACTGGCGGAGAAGGGACATGTTCTATTACTTGATCTAACAAATAAGTTACATCGGTTTTTTCATCTTTCCAATCTGCTGACATCCATCCGTTTTTTGCAGAGCCATAGATTGCTGGAAAATCCAACTGCTCTTCGGTAGCATCTAAATTGAACATTAAATCAAAAACCATTTCGTGCACTTCTTCCGGACGACAATTTTCTTTATCCACTTTATTGATCACAACCAATGGTTTCAATCCTAATGAAATTGCTTTTCCTAAAACATAACGAGTTTGAGGCATTGGCCCTTCAAATGCATCTACTAACAATAAAACACCATCCGCCATATTCAATACACGCTCCACTTCCCCACCGAAATCGGCGTGACCAGGAGTATCGATGATGTTGATTTTGGTTCCTTTATATTCGACAGAAACGTTTTTGGATACGATGGTAATTCCACGTTCTTTTTCAAGATCATTGTTGTCAAGAATCAACTCTTCCTTTTCTTGGTGTTCCTTGAATAGGTTGCATTGATACAAGATTTTGTCTACCAAAGTAGTCTTCCCGTGATCTACGTGGGCGATGATCGCAATATTTCTCAGCTCTTTCATAACAGAATAGGTTTTAAAATTCGAGCCGCAAAGGTACTACTTTAATGGCTAATTTGCTCATAACTTTTAAATATGGGTAGATTGGTTGGATATCGTTTAAATGCCGTTTTATGTAGTTTATTTTAGTGGAATGACAATAGATAAGCCATGTTTAAATTCGAGATTTGGTGGATAATTTGGTCTTCGGGTTTTGTTTTGTGCCGTTAGTTGGTAGGTAGGACTTGGGTTTCGCGCGAATGAATCCCGTTTAATACAGATTGTATTCTAAAATCGCGGTTATTATATGGAGGAAAAATTTATTGAGATTAAGGCGAAAAACGTAAACATAGCCTTAGTTACGGTGAGCCTGCCTGACTGCGCCAAGCAGACAGGGCTTTTCAACACAGATATCGATAAATTTTTCTCATAGATAACCGCCATTTTGGGGTTCAATCTGTATAAGA
>CALFWW010000243.1 GCA_937928575.1 uncultured Saprospiraceae bacterium
ATACATGTCTCCAGGTTCTGTGACAGAAATTGTTCACTTTTTTATTGCGGAATATACCAAGGCAATGAAAATAAATGAAGGTGGTGGGCTAGCGGAAGAACAAGAAGAAATCGAAGTGTTAGAATTGAAACTTGATCAAGCTATCCAAATGATTGCAAACGGTGAAATTAAAGACGGAAAAACGATTATGCTCATTCAATACCTTCAGCTCCAAAATATACTATAATTCGAGGATGCTAGAACGTCACGATTTTATTCTTGATCAACAATGCGCATTATTTCATCCAACATCTGCGCAGGTATTCCTTCACATTCTTTTTTCAACGCTTTTCTTAAATCGTTTGGATTGGGTATTGCGGAAGTGTGATTCTTCATGCTCTCTTTGCAACAGCTAATACTTTCTTTTGCTTTTTCACCAGCTTCTTTCATCTTGGAAAGAAATGCTTGCTTATCTGTTTTTTGTAGCAACCTTAATTCCTGATTCATTTGAATAGTTGGTTGAGCACACTTACAAAATGCATTCCCCAAATAATTGTAATCGACTCTTTTGTTGGAATTTTCATTTCCTTCCGATGTGCAACTACTTATTGTTAGAATTGCAAGAAAAATAATTGTAGATAAAAAATATCTCATGTCTTAAAAATTGAATTGGCAATATAGTGCTTTAATGGAAATTGAGCGTTAAAAGTTAAGTTATTATCGTATAAGGTAATTAAAGTAATCTAGGAAGGTAGATTAGCTTTAGTTAGTAGCTAGTTCAATTTGTCCTAGTATTATTATGTGTAAAAGTAATCGGGATTATTAGAGAGTAAAGCATAATTTAGTAGCGAGTGGCCGTCGGCCTTAAAGATTTATCGTAAAGAAATTTAGAAGTGCGGAGGGAGGGAAAAAGATCGTTGTTTGAGCCACTGAAAGTGTTGCGAGTTTCGATATTTTGCGGGTAGCAATTTAAATTTTAGATAAATAGATAGGCAATCGCTCTTATAATATAAGCCAGCGCGGTGATTTTTTGCTTCGTTTTTCATTTAGGAAAAATGAAGATCAAGAAAAATTATTGTTGTTCATATATTTCTTTTGTAGTAAGAATTAAGAACGGGAGTATCCAATAAAGTGTGTCAAACTTTAGAAACAATGTTTAGACGTTAAGCACCAGTGTGGAATGTAAGGAGGCCGTAGGCCGACTGGAATTCCAGAGCCAATTATCATTTCTCGCTTTTATGAAATTTTTTCACCACATCATAAGCAACTTTACCTTGTGGCGTATAGTCGCGCCCCGGATATTCCACATGACCTCCATCTTTTGGATACCACTTCCATAAAAATCCGCCAGCCCAAAATGTTTCCTTTTCAAAAACTTCGTATAGCGCTTGTAGTGCATTCGCCTGTGCTTGCTCATTGATGTTGCAGTCGCGTATTTTTGCTTCCAATTCCCATGTTTTATCGGCACAACAATCCACACTGAGATATCCGTATTCTGTAAAAAGGATGGGTTTGGAAAATTTATTACTGACAGCTTTTATGCTTCCAACAATAGGTTTCCATTTATTTTTTAAAGTAGAAATAGTAGGTAATTTTTCTTCGGTTAATGGAAAATAGGCATCGATTCCAATGAAGTCTAGTTCGTCCCAAAATGATACTAAATTATATTCATCCCAATTCGCAGCATAAGTGATTGGGCCTTTGTAAATTGTTTTGACTTCTTTGATTAAGTTGCGCCAATATTGTGCTCGTTTTTGGACACTTATTTTGAATTCAGTACCGATACAAAATAATTCTACATCTGTTTCGGCAGCCATTTCTGCAAAAAATAATAGGTATTTTCGATAACCTGATTCCCATTCCTGCCATTCTTCATCCGTATCAAAATCCAAACCACCCGTCCATCCTCCAGGAATATAAATCTGTGGTTTTAACATGACTTTTACGTTGGCAGCTTTTGCTAGCTCAATGGTTTTTTTGACGCCTTCGGGTTTTTCTCCCCACCATTGCCAGTCGCTCACATTGTAGTTGACTTGTGAAGTTCCATTTCTAGTAAATCCATATGGGATCACTGCGATATAGTTGCTACCGATATTGGTAATATCCATCATTGGATTTTCAGTAAACGGTTTTGGTGGTGCAGAAAAATTGAGACCATAAAATTTAGTACCCTCAAAATTTACTTTTGAAATCACATTGGAGTGCTCCAGATTATTGGATGGAAGACACGAGATAAAGAAGAGTAGGGGGAAGAGCCAACGAAATAATTTCATTAAAACTATTTTGAAACTAGTTCTTTTAATTCGGAAAGATATTTCAATTTTTGATCTGTACGACGTTCTTTGTTCGTATTTGTGTGAAACTGGTGGCTTTCTAAAAATTTAATTTGAATGTTATTCCAGGTAAGAGAATCGACAACTATTTTTTGCGCTTTCAATTCTTTAAACAAGGTGTTGCCGATTGGATAGAAATCATCTCTCCCTAAATAATCTAAATCCGCATCACAGAGAATTTGCTCCAAATGATTTTTCGGCGATTGCGGAATTTTAGTCGACATGATCATATCACAAACGATATTGATTTCTTCCTCTGTATATCCAAATTGAGGCAACGATTCCATGACGATACCGCAACCTATTTTTTCATGCTCTTTGGTACTGATCAAAAAACCACAATCATGATAACAAGCCGCTGTCTTTAGTAAAGTGATGTCGTATTCAGAAATGTTTTCTAATTCAGCCAGTTCTTTTGCAACGGCAATCACATCAAGCGTATGGTGTACACCATGATAGTATAGCTCATCAGATAAGTCGCTGATAAGTCTATTAATGATGTGATCTTGAGCTGCTAGGTAATTCATTATTTATTAGTATTCCTTTATTTTCAAATTCCGAATATTGACTAAACGGGAATTTTTGTAAATATTATATATACACTCAAACGAAAACAATACCATTTCGATATTATTAACTTGAAGGAAAGGAATAAAGGTGTGTTTTATTAATGACGATTTAAAATTGGAATTCAATTATTGACATCGTTTAGTTTCTAAAAGCTAACTATTATTTCAATAATAATACACCATTTGCCATAAATTTCAATTCCTCCTCTGGCACTGTTATTTTTTCAATCTCTTCTTTTGACAATCCTTCATCTTCAGCATAATGACGTAATTCATCTACTGATGTAACTTCTTTGTAAGCTTTCCCTTGCATAATTACTTGTTTGCCAGAACAATCCAAAGGCATGAAAAAACCATAATCTTTGAATTTGACAAACATTTGTTCCTCCACATTTTCAGAAACAATATTCATCCAACATCCTTTTACTTGACAAACAGATTCTACATTTCCGACTACTTTGCCTTCAAATCCGCCATCTTTGTCCATCTTTTTCAACATATCTTCAAAAGTAATAACTCCTTTTTTGGTAATCGGTTCCCCAAATTGTTCCCCCTCTGCAGTCATTACCGATTTAGGTACATTTGAACATGAAAAAATGCATAAACAAAGGGTAAGGATGAATAAAAAATTAAGCTTCATGAGTTTGTTTTTTATTTAAAGTTAAGGAATTTTCAACAAAAAATGAGGGTCATTTTCTGCTCTAAAAACCTACATAGATATGTAGTCAAAAGGTTGAGAATTGCTTTTATCTTGCATCATTATCAATTTCTAAAAATTGTAGGTACAAGCAATAAACTTTAAATATCACAGTTTTAGAAATCCTAACAATTAAAATCTAATAGCCTATACGTCGCATCAGCCTTACTATTTGAACTCACATTGAAATGATCAGCCCCTAACAACTGGTCAGGACAACTAAAACCAGAAGGATGAAAAAGTTAATGAGTTTGGTAGTAGGCCTCACCATGTTTGCGGCACTCCCAGTAACAGCACAATGTATTAAAGGCGATTGCAACAATGGACGTGGTACATTTAAGTACACTTCCGGAGCCAAGTATGTCGGTCAATTCAAAAAAGGAAAAATCAACGGTAAAGGAACTTTGTATTTCACCAACGGTGACAAGTATGTTGGTGATTGGAAAGATCAGTACAGAGACGGAAATGGAATGTTAACTTATTCCAACGGCGATGTGTATAAGGGTGAATTTAAAAAGAGTAAAATCAGTGGTTATGGAAAAATGACTTTCACTAGTGGCGATACTTACCACGGTACTTGGAAGGATGGTATCCAACATGGAAAAGGGACTTACGAATATACGGATGGCAATAAATTTGTCGGTATGTTCAACAACGGTCAACTACATGGTACTGGAAAAATGTTTTATGCAGATGGTTCTGCTTACGAGGGAATTTGGAAAGATAATTACAAAGATGGGAAAGGGAAGTTCACCAAAGCAAATGGACAAGTATTGACAGGTCTATGGGTCAATGGAGAATTTATCGCGAGTGAAAGCGGAGCTACGACTTCTTCGAAACCGAAAAAGAATTCGTCCAATTCTACCAACACAACTTCTGCTTCCAATGAGGTCAACAAAAAGAACATGCGCAATTGCAATGATGTTTTTTGCAAAGATGGAGAAGGGATTTTTACTTACACAGATGGATCAAAATTTATTGGATCATTTAAAGATGGTTTCCCTCATGGTAACGGAACTACTTATTATGCCAATGGCGACAAGTACGTAGGTAGATGGCAGTTCCATGCACCACACGGTGAAGGGACGATGCATTACACCAACGGACGAAAACTAAGCTCCGATTGGAAATACGGTCACGCAAATAAAAGAAAATATTCGGATGGTGAAGTTGCGATGGATAAAAATGTGAAAGTAGATAAAGATAAAGAGGTAAAAATATGGGCGTTGGTTGTTGGAGTAGCAAGATATACTGCGATGCCAGTTTTAAAATATACGGATGATGATGCCTATCAAATTTATGCTTTCCTGAAAAGTCCGGAAGGAGGTGCATTGCCTGACAATCAAATTAAAGTACTGATTGATGAAGACGCATCTAAAGCAAATATCGTGAAGAGCATGCAGCAACTTTATGGACGGGCAGATGAAAATGATGTCATCGTGTTGTACTTCTCAGGTCATGGTTTGCCAGGTTCTTTTTTACCAGTAGATTATGATGGTTTCAATAATGTATTGCATCATGAAGATGTTCAGAAATTGTTTGGTAAGTCGAAGGCAAAGCATAAAATCTGTTTTGCAGATGCTTGTCACTCTGGCACGATGACTGCCATGAAAGGAAATTTTGATTACAGAAATTCTATCAAAAATTATTACAATGCATTCGATAATATCAAGGGCGGAATGGCATTGTTACTATCTTCTAAAGGAGATGAATTTTCATTGGAAGATGGTGGATTGCGTCAAGGTATCTTTAGTCACTATCTGATTCGTGGTCTAAAAGGAGAAGCGGATGTCAACCGAAATAGTATTGTTACAATAAATGAATTGTACGGCTATGTTTACAATAAAGTAACCAGCTACACCGGAAATATTCAGACACCAATGCTGACTGGTGATTATGATAAAAATATGCCGGTTTCGGTGATACGTTAGGATATTTATTTCTCTCTGAGGGCTTCGAGATTTTAATTATTTGATGTTTTAAAGATTGAAAAACGACTAATAAATTAAGAAGGACAGCCCTCAGAGAGATTTACACTACAATCGCTTTGAGATCCACTCAAGAAGCGCCCCATCTCAAACCCTTCACTTAAAGTTCAACAAAATAAGAAGTATCTCCAAAATCCACAACTCAATAAACCTCCAAATAATATCGCACCCCGATTTCACCACCCAAGCTAACGAGTTTTTCTTCAACATAATTCTTCCGTAAATTATTGACTTGTTTTCTTAAAATGATTTGAGAAAAACCACTAAAATTTCGATGAATATTGAAGTTGCCACCAATCGCAATGTAAGGAAGGAAATTAAATAGATTGAAATCTTGTTTGACCGGATAAATGTTCTTTCTTGTTTTTTGCATTTCAAATTTCCCATCTTTATTCTCCAATGATTGGTAAAATTGCTCATGAATCCTAGTGCCTAAATAGAGGTAAGTCGATAATCCAAATTCAATATATGGTTGGCAAGTAGAATTTACAGCAGTATGTCGAATAGCTAAAGGGACTTCTACAAAATTGAAATTATAGGAGTAAATAACATAGCTGGTTGCCGAAGATCTATCAACTCTTTCCAGAATGTGCACATCTGTATCCAGATCACGGATTCTACTAATTTTTGAAATCGTAAAACCAGCATTTGCATATCTTACACCAATTTTTGCCGACAAAGAACCTGTTAACCCATGTACATAATTTAATCCAAAACGATAATTTACTTTTGTTCGCTCATTGAACTCACGATTATCTAAAAAATGAGTGCTATCTGTAAATTCTGGCATCAACTTAATTGTTCGTGCCCCAAAATCGGCACCTGCAATTACATCTACAGAATTTACTAAGCGATATCTTAATCCTCTGTTTTGACTGTCAATATGAGAAATTGGGAATATGGAAAATAAGACAAAAATGCCTATTAAGGAGTAGTGATTTGTTCTCATAACTATAGTGTGTATTGTTACAATATACGTTTAGTGGCGATATTGATAGAAGTTGAACGAACAACTTAGATGTAAATTGCAAAACGGATAAATGTTAAAACGAGCCAGAACTTTTTTATCCAGTACACATTAAATAAACCCATAATATATTGGCTACATTTTTGCAATAGTATTAGATGGATATTTCCTATTTCCATTACAACAAAATTTTCAATCAAAAAATGAAACACTTTATCCTATTCTTACTCCTCACAACCTTTTCATTTACAAGCATTCATGCACAATGTATTTCTGGTGATTGCAAAAACGGGAAAGGAATTTACATCTATCCAAGTGGTGCAAAATATGTCGGCGATTTCAAAAATGGAGAAATCCACGGAGTCGGAACTTGTCATTATACCAATGGTAGCAAATATCAAGGTAACTGGGCCAATAGATATCCAGAAGGAGAAGGGGTGAAAATTTTGGCCGATGGAACTACCATTCAAGGTCCTTGGAAAAAAGGGAAACCTGTCAATGTGAGTGCAGCAGTAGAAGAAGATATTTTGGTTGCACGAGGAATTCGTGATGATGGTACCGATATTCAATCCGGTTGCATCTCTGGAAACTGCATCAACGGAAAAGGAACTTTCGCTTATGCAGATGGGAGTAAATACGACGGAGAATTTGCCAATAAAAAAGTACATGGATGGGGCACCTGGGATTACCCAAATGGGGATAAATTCGTCGGTTCCTTTCAAAAAGGATTGCAAGATGGACAAGGTGCTTTGTACAAAAAAGATGGTTCCGTTTTAGTCGGACAATGGATCAATGGCGAATATATTGGCCAATCAAAATCAGGTGTACTAAAAGTCGGTTGCGTTGAAGGAGATTGCCAAAATGGATTCGGAACCTATGTATACGATGAAGGAGTAGCCACTTATTCTGGAACATTCAACAATTCACTTCCGGATGGAAATGGAACTTGCGAATACTCCAATGGAGAAAGATATGAAGGGCAATGGATAAAAGGTGCTTTCAATGGCGTAGGTACTTTGTTTTTTAATGATGGAAATACCGCATCTGGGATGTGGCAAAATGGAACGTATCTTGGTAAAAATGCACCAGCTCCACCAACCATTACAGAACCAGTTTTGATTTCAGAAACACCAGAAATTACGGTCAAAGAAGCCAATGAAATAAAAATTTGGGCGGTCATTATAGGTGTTGCTTCGTATGGTCATATGCCAACATTGAAATACACCGACGACGATGCGTATCGAATTTATGCTTTCCTACGTAGTCCGGAAGGTGGTGCTTTAAGTGAAGATCAAATCAGTATCATGATCGATGAAGAAGCAACCAAAAAGAATATCTTAAACAATATGGAGCAGATTTACGAGAAAGCAGGAGAAAATGATTTGATCATGTTGTATTTCTCTGGTCATGGATTGAAAGGGTCATTTTTGCCAATTGATTTTGATGGTTTCAACAACAAAATTTATCACGATGAAATCAATGATATTTTTAGGCAAAGTCCTGCTAAATATAAATTAGTCATTGCAGATGCCTGCCACTCAGGTAGTTGGATGGCAACACGTGGGGATGGTGTTGAATCGACATTAGAGGCATTCTACACTTCATTAGCACAAGCACAACAAGGTACCGCATTAATCATGTCTTCTAAAGGTGAAGAAAATTCATTGGAGTCTAGCGGATTGAGACAAGGAGTCTTCAGTCACTTCTTATTACGTGGTCTAAAAGGAGAAGCAGATGGTGATGCCAACAATGTAATTTCAGTTGGAGAATTGTACAACTATATTTATGATAATGTAAAAGATTATACCGCCAATCGTCAATCTCCTGTTATAAAAGGGGATTATGATACGAAGATGACGGTTGGGGTGGTGCGACAATAATAAAGAAATTAACACAAACATTGCTAATGTATTATGACGACTAATTATTGAATTTTCAAAAAAATCTATTAGTTAGTTGACATAATACCGACTATTAACTATAGTTATTGAAGGAATCTGCGAGAGTGGGTTCCTTTACTTAATGAAAACATACTGTTTTATTTTTTAATTTTCATGTTGATGTTTTTATTATTGTTATAATATTGCTATTTTTGAGATGAGCGTGTTAATTGTTACGATTTATTCATTTCAAAACACATATAGTATGTTGCAAAACAAATCACATCGAAGCCATAAAAGGTTTCAAACCAAGTTTCTTTCTTTCTTTCTTTCTTTGTAATTTTTAGCCTTTCTTTCTTTTCTTCATGTAATAAAGGGAAATACGAAATGGAATCTTTAGCATCTATTGACGAAGAAGAATTAATTGATGGAGTATCTCAAGCTTTAAAGGTAACAGATTTTGACATTGAAAGATTTACTGTTTTAGATGGTCGACTTGCATTTGAAAATCAGGATGCTTTTGTCAAAGCGAGACATAAATTAGCTGAATACAATGAAGAGAGTATCCTAGCTTGGAGTAACAAGATAGGATTCAGATCACTTTTTGCTGAAAAAATAAGACTTGAGCAGTTATCTCGGGAGGAAATTGAAAATGAGATTTCCCAAGGTCTTTATAGCAAGTATTTTATATACAATGATGAGTTTGATGTAGTAGATTTAAAGATGCATAGCACAATAGATGCAATGGTTTACAACACAGAAGGTATTGTTCAATTGCGTAGCAAGGTAGGTATAATGGTACCGGGCTTAAACATTTGGACGACTACAGCAAATATAGATCTGCTAGTTGAAGCAATTTCAAATAACTTCATTCTTGATGAAAATGAATTCAGAATCTTTGACAAGAAGATGTTTGAAATTGATAACCGTAGCGAAGATGTAACAACAGTGGTTGACGATTGCTGGACAGATGACCAAATAATTTGGCCTTGGACATCAAAAGTTAAAAATCCCGATGCTAACAGAAGAATTCGGACTCAAAATAGGTGGATACTTTTAACAAGTGAAGGTAATGATGGTAAACTTGATTATGATGCAGAGTATTGGATTTTCAGTGAATCTTTTAAAGGCACAAATAATCGCTATAAAACTAATCATTATCTGACTATTAATGTAGATGTAGTTCCATTTTGGGGTGTTCCATTGAATGCCCATAGTCCACGAATAAACACAGACATTGATACTCATACAAAATGGGGAAATATTGTTAATCATATTGAAATGTTTAGAGATGTGGACCAATCAAATTTGGATGATGATGGGATTAGACTTTTACAGACTCACCCTGGAATTAATGGATCTGGATTAAATGGAACGGGTGCTTCTCACAGAGGCATGGGAAATTTGTATCTAAGACATGAATGCATTTAAAAAAAGTAAAAAATGTGATGTTATTAATCATCACATTCTGAAACAATTTTATGTCTAAATACATATTAACACTTTTAACTTTCTTTTTTTTAATAAATCGGTGCTTCTCACAAGAAACATCCGTGTTCTATTCTGTAGGTGGAATTTATTCAGATTTAGATGTATCGATATTTGAAAAAGAGGGAGAAAGACTTAGGGGAAGAGAATCAAATACAGGTAAGCATAGCATTTATAACAGCATTGGTATACAACGTAGTTTTGCAAATATTGTTAGACTCGAATTAGCTTTTGATTATCAAGAAAGATTTCCTTTGGAAAAATTTACATTTGGAGTACAAAGTGGTCTTGGTGGGATACATGAATTTTCTCAATGGCCTAGTAGTCCTCAAAGTATTCTTTGGGATTCAGAGAAGCATTTAAGATTTCCCAATTTTAAATATTTTCATTTAGAATTGATTCCTATGATTCAATTTAATAAGAAACTATCTATTGCTTTAGGGATTGGGATTTTTTATGGTGCACTTCTTAATCAAAAAGAATTAGTCTTTGGAAGAGCAGATTTTCCTAGTGTAGACTTTCTTTTTGAATCTCCTTTCTATGTTGGTGGAGAAGTATCTTATCGAAAAAATGATTTTGGTTGGATCCCCAAATGCTCAGTGAGCTTGCCTATAAAAGAAAAAATCAAAATAGGTTTTTCCTGCAAATCATATGTTTCAGAATCTGCTTTGTTTGCAAATGATATTGGTGCTGAACCGTATGGAAGAAAGCAAAATAATACTTGGTTGGTTTTTACTTATGGATTTGAGATTAGCTATCTACTTAACAAAAAGGATATTTTAAAATAGTAGGACAATAAATTTTAATTTCAACGTGATCAATATTTTGATTAGCTTTTAAAATTGAAAAACTTACTATAGTTTATTTATTGTTATCAGATATAAATGGGAATTTGAATCATACTATTATAAATGTGGATTCCTTAGGAAAATGCGTACATGATTATCACCTGAATGTAACTGATATTGCACCTGGTATTTATTTTGTCATGCTGAGGACGAGACGAAGAGTTGGGCAAATATTTCATTTTCAAAAAAATCTATTAGTTAGTTAACATAATACCGACTATTAACCATATTTAACTGAAGGAATCTGCGAAAGTGGGTTCCTTTTTTTAATGAAAACATACTGTTTTATTTTTTAATTTTCATATAGATGTTTTTAATTTGTTATAATATTGCTATTTTTGAGATGAGCGTGTTAATTGTTACGATTTATTCATTTCAAAACACATATAGTATGTTACAAAACAAATCACACCGAGTCCATTCTAGGCTCTTTCTTTCTTTCTTTCTTTCTTTCTTTCTTTCTTCTAGTTCAGGTCGCTTTTGCTCAAAATTGTAGTGACTTAATTGTTACCGAGATAGTTTTTGGGGAAGTTGGAACAAATTTTAGTGGTGCATCTACATCTTTCAATCATTCTGTAGAAGTTTATAATCCGACTGATTTGCCTATTGATTTAACAACATATTCAATTCAATTAGTTGAAGAGAATGGACAGAAAACTGTAATTCAACTTGAAGGAATTGTTCCATCAAAAGATGTATATGTAATTTCAAACTTTACATCAAATATTGGAATTCAAACTGTGTCAGATGCACTTGATCTTCTTCTTTCTTTCGAGGGAAAAGTAGCTATTGAACTTACAAAAGGTAGTGGTGAAATTATTGATAAAATTGGGAGGCAAGGTATTGAGACTACTTCAGACGTAATAAATTTTGAAGAGTTGCTAAATAATCCAAATTATCTTAATTATTTGGATGTAAATCTAGGATCTCTTGAAAATTTATTAATAAGACGAAAAGGTATTGTTCAAAGAGGAAATGTTGATTTCTCGAATGAAGATTTATTAAAGGAATGGGTTATAATGCCTAATTTCGAAATTAGTGATCTTGGTCACCACTTAAATGCATGCCAAACACCAATGATTTATTGGAGCACAGGAGATCCAAACGAATTTGGGGTGGATCAATTTGAGCCTGAGAAAAGGCTGTACGAAAATGAGGGAGGTGAAACTCTTCTTGATGTATATTTCGCTTCAAACTATGCCAGCCATTACGGCAGAACTATGCCACTAAAATCGGATAAAAGTAGGCCAAAAAACGGTTGAAACTATGCCACTG
>CALFWW010000244.1 GCA_937928575.1 uncultured Saprospiraceae bacterium
GATTAAGGCGGAAAACGCAGACATAGCCTTAGTTACGGCGAGCCTGCCTGACTGCGCCAAGCAGACAGGGCTTTCCAACGCAGATATCAGTAAAATTTTCTCATAGATATCCGCAATTATAGAGTATTATTTGTATAATTCCTTCGTTACGTAAAAGCAGCACTATTTTCCCCAAAAATTCTGTTTAGCTTCGTCGAATATTTCACGATGTTTGTCCAATCTCTATTTTATATCGGAATTATTCCACACTTCCAATTGTATTGTTAATACACAGACTAATCTATTATTCACCGATAAAATCAATTCTAATGATTCCATTGATTGCCAAAGCATTGATTCCAGCGTTTCTTATTTTTTTTCCAATTTATGGTGGGTTAAAAATGTATCGCTATTTCAAAAACAACAATATGGGCGAATCCGAAATTGATTATCCCTCTGATGATGAATTTGTCTAACTAACTATTTTATAACAAACCAATTATTAAGCTTATGAAGAATTTAAAATTACTCGTTGCATTCTTTAGTTTGCTATTCATTACAAGCTGTACCATCAGCCCTACTGCAAAGCAATACGCCGTAGAATCAGATGCTTTTAATGGTGAAATGCACATCCATGAAGGCCCTGGAGTCAAAGACTATATCAATGTATTTGATGATGTGTCTTACTACAACAAAGTAGATAGCTACTCGTTTTCTGCTAATGAAGATGAAGGTGGAAAAGCGATCAACATTAGATTTGCTAACAATGGTCGTGCAAGTTTGTCAGGATCGACAGACTACCGATATCCTACTGGTGAAAATAGAGCGTTGATGCTGGATATTGAAGAAAACTATGGAAGTCCTAAAGCTGTAGAATCTCAATTAATCAGACAAGCTTTGGAAAAATCTGTTTTTACAGCTGGTCAATTCATGAATGTCTTCGATGCCTTATCGAAAAACAGATCCTATCTCCAAGAGCTAATTTTTGACCAAGCAAATTATGGTCAATATAAAGTTAGATTTAAGGAAGAAAAACAAATTGATCTTGCTACCGGAAAAGAAATTGTTGTAAAAGTTTCTGACAGAATTGAATGTGATGGAACCAATCCGTTGTGTATTAATGGTTATTTGAGAACAGAAAAATCTGCATTAAAACTGTATGGAATTCAACTTTTCAATCCTACTATAAAAGGTCTAACTGGTGAAGCTTCGATAGAGGCCGCAATCGCCTCGAATTTACAGCGTTCCAACAAGATGGAAGAGTTAGCCATCCAAGCAAGAGAAGCACAAGTAGATGCTGCTACTACGATTGAAACTTCAAAAGCAGAAGTGGCGATAGAAGAAGCGAAGTCAGCAAAACGTGTAGCTACTGCTAAGGCAGAGACGGCTGTGAAAGCAGAATTAGTGAAACAAGCAGAATTAGATGCGCAAGCAAAGTTAGCAATCAAAAGAGCAGAAGCCGAAGGTGATAAATTGAAAAATATCGCAGGTCTCTCTCCTCTTGAAAGAGCTACCATCAATAAGGAAACTGCGATCGGTGTAGCAGCTGAATTGTCTAAGCGACCAGTGCCTTTCATCATTAATCATGGAAATGGGGGCTCCAATTTAGAACAAGCACATTCTTATGATCAGATGCTGGTGATGATTAGAGAATTATCCAACTTGAATGCAAGTAAAATTGAAAATTGAAAATAGACGCCCAAATACATAAGGTAATTATGAGTGCGGAGTGATGAATGATGAGTGGCTTCTCCTAATTTTCAACAGAAGGAGAAGCCACTCATCATTCATCACTAAAAAAAAGTGGGCGTCAATATTTTTAATTTTACATTTTTAATTATTCCTAAAAGTCCATACCAAGAGATAAATAGAACATAGGATCTTGCACTACCCTCGTCTCAATTCCAAATGCATAATCGAATTTAATGAAATAACCAAAAAGGACAGATCTTGCACCTACACCATACCCTGCCACAATTGGATCTCTAAAATAATTTATCTTCACATCGACCGTTGGCGGATTACTGATAAATATCGTGTTTAAAGGATTCTCATCACTGAATGGTGTGAAGCCTTGCCATGCAGTACCCACATCAAAAAATGCAGTTGCTTGGAAATGACGGAAGAAAGAGTTTCTAATATTTTTCTTTAGGTACTTGAAAATCGGAACGCGCAATTCACTATTGAAAAGAGCGTAGTTACTTCCATTTCGGATATTTAATTTGAAGCCTCTTAGATTAGCTGCTAATGTTTGGTACGCAAAATTCTCTTGAGCTGGATATGGAATGTCATTGTTATAAGAAGAAAACAACCAACCATCTGTCCCCCCTAAGAAATAAAGGATTCTCTCAGAACCAAATGAAGCAGATCCTGCAGCTCTAAATGCCAATACTGAATGTTTTCCTAATCGTTGATAATGACGCGCATCAAAACCTGCGACTCCCATGATCCCTTTGTTGAAATTGAAGCTAAATTCGTTGGCAACATCTATTTCAAATCGCTTCATTCCTTCTACAGAAATTTTGTATCTCGTTCCGTTTTTGATATTCAAACTAACATCCAAAGTATTGTCGAAAACATATTCAAGCTTCAAACCAAAACGTTGTTGTCTTTGTGTTGGTGCGCCTAGAGTCGGTTGATCAGTAGCTAGTTGCACATTTTTGTCAAAACGTAAGGTTCCTGTTGCACGAATACTTCTGAAGATATCAAGTGGATACTTTACTTGCATCATTCCCAAGAATATGGACTCTCTATTTCTTCTGGGAAATAAAGCGATTTCCGAATCATCATTGTGGCGCAATGCTCGACGATAGACAGCATAAGTTTTATCCAACCTTTTTTTCTTGTCCCTGTAAAGTAAAAAATACTCTGCTCCATTGAAAGTAGTTGGCAATCGAATTCCACCTTCCAATTCATGATCTTCAAATAAGTCTTTGAAATTTGCTTTCATCAAAACACCTGGTGCTGGATAAGAATAATTATTTCGATTGGTAGATTCACCGAGTCCTGCATAATTATCGAGCCCGCCAAATAACAAGCTGTTGTCTAAAGTTGAGGTAACAAAATCAGTTCTGAATTTTACTCTATATGGAACGATTCTCGACCTACGAAATTTATGTACTTTTCGTTGAGTAGATTTGGTAGGTGGAGACTGCTTCACTGGCTTCATCGTACTTACAATCTCATTATCATCATCTACTTGACTTGGTGCTTCTTCGTGATCAAATTCACTTTGAAAGAGATAGTTGTCGATATCTACCTTAGTCGTGTCCTTCTTGTTGAGTTTGTTGGCAGACATTCTTGGCAATTCTTCTCTTGTATCCCCATCAAATTTAATGATTTTCAATTCATTATTGATCTCTGTATTCCGATCGATGTAATCATTTTTAATTTCTGATTGTTCTTTAAATCTTGTTGGAATGGCACGTTGTCTTTTTTCAGGATTTAGTGAATCAATATATACATGATAATTTTCATCAAAATAGATGAGTTCCACTTGTTTATTGGAACGAGGAGAAGTATGTTGATCCAATATATTAAATTTGTAGTTGGAAGTATTATGCGTAATTGCTCTTTTCTTCAATACCGGACGTAATTCTGATGTTACAATTAAAGTGGAATCCAAAATATTGACGGACGAATCTTGGTGGATGACCAACTCTGTTCCATCTTTCAAGGTGACCACTTTTTCATAATAAGCAATATAGTCTTCCAAATATCCAGCTGAGCGATTGATGACGCCATTTTCATCACTCAAATAGGTAAAGTAAGTGCTATCAACCGCAGCAGCTTTTGTTTCATTGATCATCGGTGTATTGGTCACTCTGACCAATTCTTTACTTCCTGATTGATAATCATAAAAGAATAGATCGTAATTACCTATTGGCAAAATTGAGTCTAACTTCATTTGCTCCAACATCAATCCATCTCTATTGGAAGAAAACAATACTCCTTTTCTATTATCCAGATTTACAACTACCGCATCTTTATCATCATAAAAATCATTGGTGATTCTTTCTGTTTGTCGGTTTCTGGTTTTGTAAATAAATAAATCAGAATAACCACGAACTGCAGCTGAAATAACTAAGTTATTATTATCAACATAGTCCATACTGAAGACACGTTGATAGTGAGGTGCCAATTCTTCTGTTCTCTTTTCTTTCGTCGATTTATCATAAATCATCAAAGATACCACGTCTCTTTTTTCGTACATCACTGCCAATTCAAAACCACTTGGGTTCCACGCGAGCAGTGGATAATTGTAATCTGTAGATTGAAATGCATTTCTGAAACCTCCTTTGTGAATCACTTGACGATCTCCTGATAGTACATCTTGAACGAAGACTTTATAATTTCCGATTTCGTTGGTGACATATGCTAACTGGGTCCCATCCGGACTCAATTTCATTTGAGTGATCGGTAACTTTCTTTTGTTTTTGATGGTAAGTTTTTTGCCACTTGATTCCGTAAGTTGTGCAATTTCCTTTTTATAACGTTGCGTGAAATAGATATTCCAACCATCAATTGTTCGATCGAAAGAAGTACCCAAAACATATAGGAAACCACTTTCGATGCTTCGGTTAATTCTTGTTAGGTATAATAAATTGGAGACGGTATTTTTGCCATAATTTTGGGCAATGAAATACCACATAGAATGTCCAGCTAATCTAGGGTTGTCTTCTGCAAATTTCTTGAAGTTATTTTGGTAATCTCCATTCACAAAAACATCACGTAATTGATTATCACTTTCAACACTCCATTCTTCACCGATATAACTTACCAATCCATCTTTAAACCAAATTGGTAAATTTAACATCACTGCATTTTGCACAATCTCTTGCAAGTTGGAACCAAATAGCATCGCATCCATATAAACCGATGCGACTCCTTCTCTGATTTGTCTTCTTAAATTTTGGTGATCTCCATCAAAATGAATAAATACTTTATTTCCAACAATCTTCGTACGTCCACCAGCATTATTGAAGGTTTCTTCACTTCCAATGTTGGTTTGTTTTAAATCGGTAATGTCCGTGTAAACGATGATTTCGATTTTTTCATTGATACGATGTTCGAGTACACTCAAAATTTCTTCATAGTCATATTCTGCCAACAATACAGTTGCTTCGCCAATATTCCTTCCATCTCCATACCAGTAAGTGATAAAATTAGGGGTTTCATACATCATCCATTCCTCAAAATCATTGTGGAATTGAACGCGGTTTTTTCCAAACTCAACTTGAGTCCCTTGTCCGAAAACAGGAAGAAACGCAACCATGAAGCTAAAGAGAAATGTAAGGGATATTCGCATGTCAAAAAGTATTTATATAATAACAACAACACCTATTCCAAAATGGTTATTTTTTAAGGGAAAATCAACTTGTAAAAGCGCTTACACACACCCAACTCAAAATAATTTGTATAAATTGCAGATTTTATATCAAATCCAATCATTTTTAACGAATTAAGTATGTCAACTGTCGCTAATTTCACCTTCAACCCTTTTCAAGAAAATACCTACATTTTATACGATGAAACTAAGGAATGTATTGTGATAGACCCTGGTTGTTATACACAAACCGAGCGAGATGAGCTGACTAATTTCATTGAAGCTAATGATTTGAAGCCCGTTCGATTGATCAATACGCATTGTCATATCGACCATGTTTTGGGCAATAAATTCATAGCAGAAAAATATGATTTAGAGTTAGAAATTCACAGTGGTGAAATCCCTGTTTTGGACTCCTTAGAACATGTCAGTAAAACTTATGGAATACCCGTCGAGTTATCTCCTGATGCTTCCAAATTTATCGAAGAAGGTGATGAGGTCAAATTCGGCAATACAACTTTGAAAACATTGTTGACTCCGGGACACTCCCCTGCTAGTATTTCCTTTTTTTGTGAAGCGGACAGATATGTGATCGCCGGAGATGTATTGTTTTATGGAAGTATAGGACGGACCGATCTACCTGGGGGAAATTTTGAAACATTGATTCGCAGTATTCGCGAGCAGTTGTTTCCGTTGGGAGATGATGTGCGGGTGTATTGTGGACATGGACCTGCTACTTCTATTGGGTATGAGAAGGATACTAATCCTTTTTTGAATCGGCAATCTTAATAATTCGTTAATTCCAAACAATAAATTGAAAACGAAAACATCAATCCTAATCAATATCGAATGATGTTTTCGTTTTTTTATTAAAATCAAAATGATAAATAATTTTGCTCCCAAATTCCCAAACCAATCCATTCGTATTTTTCTTGAAAGGTAAGTATCCTTCCCTAGGCGTGGTACCGTAAACATCATATGGACGTAGATAACCGCCTATGTAACATTCCAAAAAAATTCCTTGTTTGTTTTTCGACCATAATTTAGTATTGCTCCCAACCACTAATCGAACATCAAAACTATGAAATTTATCGAAACCAGCACGACTAACAAATCCTCTATTATTATCTTCATCAAATGTTACCTCATGAATGATATAATTTTTAAAATTAGAAACCAAGTCACCTCTAAAAAATATTGATGGATTTCCATTCCATTTCAATGGTTTGAACAAATATTTGAAGTAAATTGATATTTGATTTTGTATAACTGTTTGTTTCAATTTTCCAAATTGAGGTGTAACATTAATGACACTATCAGGTTTAATATATTTTCTCGATCCAAATCGCATTTGTTTTAGCATTACACCTTTTTCAATAAAATTTCTTTCATCTAATCTAGTAGTTAAGCCAATATCTAAATCATAAGAAAGCCTCAGAATTTCCAAATCCCTTACCGATTGTTTTTCTTCCTCTGTAAAATCGCTTTCCAACATCAAAATTCTTGCCGCCAATGAGGTTCCAGCTCCAAAATGGATGCTTTCGATTTGCCCATCAACACAATTTGTTGATAAAAATAAAATTATCCATAAAAAAAATAAATTTTGATTCATCTCGAAAATTAAAACAACATTGCAAATCTGAACTTAAGTTTTATACTTATATTAAAAAAGAAAAAAGATTAATTGACTGTGACCTGAGGTATCCAATTATTGTGGTCAAAATGTCTGCTAAATATTGTAAATGCAGATGTATTTGGTGAGCCTGACACAGAAGTGTGATCGTATCGTATTCTTACGCCTATTCGAAACCCCCAATAGTTTAATTGACGAATTGTTAATTCCAAATTCACTTAAACAAGCTAAATCTCCTCTAATATTCCAACCACTGTACCATCTATATTGAGTTTTCCATTGGACATCAATACATGGGTCTCTTTCAATAAATACTTTCCCGAAATGATGCCATTTAGGTAATTTCCAATCCTTATCAATAGTAAAGGGGCAGCCTTCTGGGCACGGATTTTTAGCATAAGCGTCATTTTCAAAAAATGGATTATAAATTCCAACAAAAAGGAACTGTCCATCAATTGAATTAACGTTCTCAGCTGATAAAAGATATTGATATTCTCCTTCAAAAAGCAATGCTTGTTCTTTATTCAAAGTTGGTAAATCCAAACCTATGTAAATTTTCCTCGAATCTTTTTGGTTATTTTGATAGTTAAGTATTTCAGGTTGATAAAGCATTAAAGTTTCATCACTATTATACTCATAAATAATCTCTTCAAAAAAAGCAAAATAATCAAAGTTTAAATCTAATTGATTGTTTTTCGAAAACCGTTCTTCCTTCCAAGTTGAATAAACATCCATTTCTTTCAAAAGTTTATCAATTTCTAGATTTAAAATTGTTTTAAATTTTGGGTTTAAAGTGCATAATTCTGAAATAGTTTTAGATGTCGAACTCTTATTATAAAACTCTCGAATTGTTTCCTTGTATTCATTTATTGTACATACTTTTGCTAAAGCAGTTCCCACGTAGAAGACTATTGCATCATATTCTGTAGAGATATCAGGTATTGATGTAAAATCAATCACGCTACTTATATCTGATATTTCTTCAAGCTTCATGCTAGATTGACTAGTACTTGATTTATTCAATTCAATTTGGGGTTCTTGAATAATTGATGTTAAATTTTCGTCTTTGTTGCAACTACAGAAAACGAAAATTAGACCAATAACCAAAAGATAAAAATTTAGTTTTTTCATGTTATTCTTTTTTTAACGAAGCCTTTTGAAACAGGTAAGGCAATTTTACACCCGTGTATCGACTGCAAAGCAGTTTGCAACATGTCAATGTAATGTTGCAAAAAAAAAAACGGGAAAGTCATAACAAAAAATGTTAAATTATTGAATAATAGTAGTTTTTGCTAAAACTCTTAGGACTCAAGAGGATGATTATTTCGTTGTTGACAATAGGGTCATAGCGTTTGAAAACAGTAAAAATTAACAAGAAAAGATTTTAAACCATTTTGTGATGGAGACTAAAAAGGTCGAGTGAACGTTCTACATAGAAAAAAATAACTAATAAATCACTCAATCCCACTTATCAAACAACACCCCTTGTACCGGATCAGGCAACAACTTAAAAGAACGCCGATGCATTTCCGTAGGTCCAAATTCTTTAATCGCTTTCCGATGAGCGATAGTCGGGTAACCTTTGTTGGAAGTCCAGGAATATTGCGGGAATTTTTTTGCTTTTCTTTTCATGTAATCATCCCGATAAGTTTTCGCAAGTATGGAAGCAGCTGCAATTGAGAAGTACTTACTATCTCCTTTGATGATACAATGATGCTGAATTTTTTTGTAAGGATTAAAACGATTACCATCAATCAACAATGAGTTGGGTTGCACTTCCAGTTTTTTGATAGCGCGATGCATTGCGAGAAAGGAAGCATTAAGAATATTGATACGATCAATTTCATGAGGTTTGACATGTGCCACTGCCCATGCGATAGATTTTTCCTTCACCAATTCTCGTAATTCGTAACGAGTTGCTTCATCCACCAATTTGGAGTCTGTTAAAATATTGCTTTTAAAATTTGTAGGAAGAATGACGGCAGCAGCAAAGACTGGACCTGCGAGACATCCTCGTCCTGCTTCATCACATCCGGCTTCTATGTTTTTTTTGTTTAGGTAAGCGGCTAGCATGCTGTTTGCTCATGTTGTTTCTGCCGCTAATATAGGCTTTTAGAGGAATTGAAAATTATAAATTGAAAAATTAAAATTAGAACTCGTGGATTGGAAAATTGAAAATTGAAAATGTAAAATGTAAAATAGGACCTTATTTCGTGGACCGAAATTGCGTAACGCATTTCACGAGTTCACGAAATAAGTTCCTATTATAAATTATTAATTTTACATTCAATCATTGGCAAAGCCAAATGAGCGAAAATTATTTTTGACTAGTTAGAAATCACCTCAAACTCCACTCTCCGATTCAACTGCCTACCTTCAACAGTTTCATTATCGGCGATTGGATTTGTGCTGCCGTAACCTTTGTAAGTAACGCGATTGGTAGCGACACCATGTTGGATAAGATAATCGGCCACTGCTTTGGAGCGACGATTGGAAAGACCGATATTGTAATCATGACCACCTAACTTGTCCGTGTGACCATTGATACGAATAATCATTGTTGGATATCGATTCATTAATGTGAGTAGTTTATTCAACTCCACATAAGACCTTGGAAGCAATTCCGCTTTGTCCGTATCAAAAAAGATTTCCTTTAATTGAATAATGTCCCCTTTTTCGACTTCTAGACAACACAAATCATCTGCTTTTACCGGTACATTGATAATTGGATCAGCTTTTTTTACAGAAATATCGTCGATGTAATAATAAGCGTACTTCAAGGTACAAGAAGTTTTTTCATCAGCAGTCGTATCACTATCTTTGAAAAAATTTCCGATTATTAAATAGTCCAATTCCTTTTTTGCAGTGAATGATCCTGTAACTTTTACCCAGTGCCCTTCTGCTTTCACAACATTAGCGGATACTACTTCCGGTGTCAACTTATCTAAAACCATTTCGGTCTTTTCATATAATTGCTCATCATGAAAAGCCATCCCCAAATTGTTGACACCTATCGTATTTGGTAATTGACTGACCCAGAAATCCACTTGATATTTTTGCCCTACCACCAATGGTTCCTTCATTTGGATTTGCAAATATTCTCTGCAATGCGGTTTTCCATCTTCACAACCATATACTGTTATGCCAACCATTGAATTTCCAGTACGTGCTTTTTGATCTCCAAAACCTTTCTCTGCCCATTGACTTGGTACGCGAACATTTTTCCCAAAAACATCTGGTGAAGTTCCCGTTGCGGAGCTCCAATATTTCATTACATCTGTAAAATGGGAACCTTTGTAAAACCAACCGATTGGTGTGGAGGAGAAACGTTCAAAACTTTCGTTTGGGACTAAATTCTCACTTGCTGGATTATTTTCTGTAGATATAGGTGTTACTGATACCTGCGCAAACGCATGTATTCCAAGAATGGAAAAAAGGAGTATCAGTAAATTTAACTTCATTATTTGTGTCTCTATATCTAACGTAGATAAGCTGGAAAATCTTGCATAGTGCCCATTTGTTCACAATTGGTCTAACAACTTGATTGGTCTAAAAATCTAAGTGTCTGGTTTTCAACTGCATCAGATACGAGGGTTATCTGTTATGAAGGTTTCTACTTATTTAATATAAAAACAATACCAAATTATCTTTGGTTCGCTATAGAAACATCTTGTTGAGGATTATTTTCAGGATCGGTACCAACTTTAGCATACGGCACTGGAGCTGGATTGGGAGAATTCAATCGTTGCATAAATTGATAAAGCACACCAATCCCTTGATCTTCAATAACTTGATCTCGGACAACTTGTAGAATAGGAGAATTAATTCCAACAGAATAGGAAATTTCCATCAATGCTTCGCGAGACTTTTGTCCTTTGTACAAATCAAAAACACTGCGAATTCCAACTTGCCTTAATTTCTCAATATCATTTTTAACATAGACTAGTAATTTCGCTTGACCTATCCAATCCAACAATTGTCTTGCACCAAAAGGAGTATTGATCAATAATTCAGTGAGACTTGCCATCGCTAAGTTTTGTGCATTGTCAATTCCGATTTCGACTAAACGCTCTTTGTGTTGCACACTGATGCCTTCAATATTATCCAGTGACAAATATCTAGTATTGACATTTTCACCATTGATGTAATTCTTGAAACGCTTAACCAAGTAATCCAAAACTCGGGAAGGAAACATTCCTGTCAAGAATGCAACTGCAGGTAATGCTGATTTGAAGTTTAAAAAGTTTTCATTAGCTGACCCCATGATAAAAGATAACACTAAGGCTACAACACATGCAAATAAAATCCGAATACCCGCACTATAAAAAACACTTGGAGATAAATCATATGCAATCAATCTTCTGATGATATTCTGTGCAGACCATAGAAACCCTCCTAAAAATGCCATCATCAAAACCGACAAACTTTGATTCATTAAATTTTTATTACCATCACCAAAATAAGAGGAAGTCAACAACAAACTGTCGTCGATATTGTCTATATATTGATTAGCATACATAAAAGTTGTAATCGCAATCAGGCAAATTAAAGTAACAAAACTGACTGGAAAAAAATATTTCATCGGCCCCATGGAGTCCTTCACTTTTCTAGTAGAATTGATCCCCATTTCCGAAGTCGCTTTGGCATATTCTTTTTCTTTTTTGTCCATCATAAACATGAAATAAGAAAAAGCTGCCAACGGCATAAATCCAGCAATAATCAATATCATCAAAGGTTTTCCAAAAGCACTTACGCTATTAGGATCAAAAGAAGTGCTGTACAAAATTATATCGAATTCCATAGTGTGTTGTTTTCTGTCGTTTTAAATTAATGACAATCCCAATGAAAAGTCACTTGCGAGAAATCAAGTTGTTCCAAATTTTCTTTTCGAATAAAAAAATGAGCAACTCCCATATCTCCCCATTTCATCCCAATTTGATCATCACTATCTAATTGTAACAATAAAATCTCATCATGACCAGGTGCTCTTGGATCTTCTTGTGCGAAATGTGCATACCCACCCATTTTATGACCAGCAGCTGAAACGGCTGCACTGTACTTATCGCGCATATCGAATTCTTCATCTCCATAATTTCTAAAAAAGTGATTTCCCATTTTTCCATCAAACGCAATATCAGATAGTGGCGCTATTTCCATCGATCTATTGGCAGTTATTCCATAAGTCTTGGAAATGTCCAATGGCAAATCTTCATAACTTACATTTGGCAGCGCTTTTATCAACGCATCTAAATCTGTATTAACTTCTGAAATATAATTGACTGCCGCTTTAGTTTCTATTGGCTCACCATACATCCCATTTTCTGCCATGAAAAATTGAAGTAATCCTGTTGTTGGAAAACCCGGAATATTTTTCAGTTCTTCACAACTTATCTGAACTAAAAAGAACATAGGTTTGCCTTCACTATCCACCGGATAATTTGAATCCAATTCCATATAAGGCACACCACCAATCTTGCTCTCCCAAGGCAATTCAGGTGCAACAGGTGTTGGTTCCAAACTTAAAAAGGAAGTAATCGTTTCCTTCAATAAGTCTTTATGTGGAGCAAGCTCCTTTGGTAATCGAATCACTTTTTTCATCTTGTGAAAATACAAAGAAAAATTATATCATATTTGAATTGATTGCCATATTTAAATGACTTGTTATATTAACTGCAACCTTCATTTGGCAACCAACTGTAAGCGTAGTGCAATTTCAACTAAATTTGAGCGCGCATAATTCAAATATCAACTATGCCAAAATCATCCAACTATCACAAAATTTCAATCGCTTCCACCAACTTTTTAAGCAATTAAGTGTTTACATTGCTGACGAATGAAATTAACAAAATTACCAGGAAATAAGTCGATTGCCATTTTCTCCATTTTGGGAATCCTAAGTGTATTTTTAGCACTTCAATTAAAGTTTTCTTTTGACTTCGAACAATTCTTTCCAACCAATGATCCAGACCTTGAGTTTTTCAAAGAATTCATAGAAGAATTTGAGACCGATGACAATTTTCTGTTTATCGCTGTTGAAAAAAAATCGGGTGTTTTTGATCAAGAATTTCTGACATCATTCCACGACTTTGCACTTAAGACCAGAAATCTTCCGGATATTGTTAGTTCGCAGTCTTTGACTAAAATATCTTATCCTGTCAAAACACCTTTTGCAATTACGACGGTTCCTGCCATACACATCAATGATCCTTCAAAATACGAGCGCGACAAAGAAAAGATATTAAGTGATGAGCGCTTTGTCTATAATCTAATCGATAAAGAAGCAACGGCATTAAACGTCGTACTGAAGACGACCGAAAAGATGCAGTTGGAAGCTTCTGAAAATTTAATGGACGCTCTGAATCTTTTGATTAGTAATTATGATTTTGAAAATTATCATTACTTAGGTCGTGCATACTTCCAGCAAGAGTTGGTCAAAATGCAAAAACGGGAAATCATTGTTAGTGGTATTGTTTCAATGATACTGGTTCTATTAATTATGTTCCTAATTTTTCGGAGACCTAAAGGGATTGCAATCGCATTGGTATCCATCGGATTGGGACTGCTACTCTTTCTTGGATTATTAGGATTGACTGGCAGGGAGTTGAATGCGATGGCTGCATTATATCCTGTGTTGATGATTATTGTAGGAACTTCTGATGTCATACATATCATGTCTAAGTACATTGATGAATTGAGAAAGGGATTGACAAAAAAAGAAGCTATCACAATTACGATCAAGGAAATTGGATTAGCGACCCTATTGACTTCTGCGACTACGGCTGTTGGTTTTTGCACATTGATGACTAGTCAAGTACAACCCATTAGAGACTTTGGTATCAATGCAGCAATTGGCGTTTTAGTTGCATACGTAACCGTCATATTTTTTACTACTGCTTTGTTGGTCAAATTTGATGTACAGGATTTGATATTAATAAAAAATGGAAAATCATTTTGGGATGAGAAGATGAGAGCAATGCATCGATACACTACTCGAAACGGGAAAAGAATTGCAATCGGTGCTGTCTTTTTCACAATATTTGCGCTTATTGGAATCTCAAAAATATCGACCAATTACAACATCATGGACAACATGCCGAGAGGCGAAAAGATTACTGAAGATTTTGTGTTTTTTGAAGAAATGTTCGCTGGATTTAGACCTATGGAATTTGCTGTTTTTGCAAAGAACGGAAAGAAAGCAGACGATTATCAAGTATTAAAAGAAATCGATAAACTGGAAACAAAACTAAGGACAAATCCTCACGTAAAATCCATCAACTCTATTCTGATGATATACAAAAGTATCAACCAGATGATGAGCAATAATCGAAAAAGCGCTTATGAATTTCCAAGAACAGAAAAGCAATTCGACAAAATCAATAAATTTGCAAAGAAAGTCCCTGAAGTGAGTGTAGATGTATTGTTGAGTAAAGATAAAACAAAAACAAGATTGGCTTGCCGAATGAAAGATATCGGAGCCGATAGCACTCAAAATATTCGCCGCAAACTTGATACTTGGATCAACTCAAATATTGACACAACCATCGTTGAATTAAAACAAACAGGAACTGGTCTAATCTTAGAAAAAAATTCTACTTACGTTCGTCAAAGTCTATTATGGGGATTAGGATTGGCTGTTATAATAGTCGGTTTATTGATGGCTTTGTTGTTTAGAGATTGGCGGTTGATTATTATTTCACTGATCCCAAATGTAATCCCTTTGATTCTGGCAGGTGCATTGTTAGGTTATTTGAATGTTGAATTGGAAGCTGGTATTTCTATCGTATTCGCCGTTATTTTTGGTATCGCAGTTGATGATACTATTCACTTCATAAGTAAATTTATGTTGGCTCGTCGAAAAGGAATGAACATCGATGATGCGCTTGAAATTACTTTTGTGGAATCTGGTAAAGCGATTATTCTTACAAGTATCATTTTATTTTTTGGATTTTTAGTTTTACTCTTCTCGATACATCCTCCGAGTGTCGTTATTGGTTTATTGATTAGTGCTACTTTGCTTAGTGCTGTCATTGGGGATTTGTTATTGATTCCTGTTTTGATTCGATGGTTGATAAAAGAGTAGTCTTGTCCTTGTTGTTTTTCAACACATAGCAAATAGAGAGGTACAATAGTTTGTAGTGCGTATTATTGCACGCAGAAGGCACAGAATTCGCAGAAAAGGGGACGTGGTTTTTCGCGTAGAAGACATGGTTTTTTGTCACACAGATTTCACAGATTAACACAGGATGGAGGACATGGTTTTTTGCGCGCAGAAAGCACAGAATTCGCAGAAAAGGGGACGTGGTTTTTGCACACAGAAAGCACAGAAAAGTGCACGAACTTTAGATGCCTATAGAGAAGGCTCTTATGAAGGATTTTTTCAAACATTTAGCGAAGTGCTTGAAGACGTAAAAATCTACTCTATCCAAACCTCAATTAATCAAGCATCAACCCTCAATTTTACTTACTTTTGCACCTTGTAAGGCGAAAGCAACCATTCTTTATTCAAAATAAATTATTCGACTAATAAATTCTAATTCACAATGAAAACGGACTTTCTTAAAAAACTAAAACTAAAAAAGAAAAACAACGGAACCAGTACTGGTTTGAAAAGTACAGCTTCGAAAACTTATATAGACTCCTACTCTCCTGTTGACGGTAAATATATCGGTAGTGTGAGTGTGACCACAAAAGCAGAATACGAAAAAGTAGTGAAGACTTCTCAAAAAGCATTCGAAACTTGGAGAACCATACCAGCACCAAAACGTGGTGAAATTGTTAGACAATACGGAAATGAGCTGAGAAAATACAAAGATGAGTTGGGCAAACTAGTTTCCTACGAGATGGGAAAAAGTTTGCAAGAAGGATGGGGAGAAGTACAAGAGATGATTGACATTTGTGACTTTGCTGTTGGATTATCTCGCCAACTTTATGGATTGACCATGCACTCTGAAAGACCACTTCATCGTATGTATGAGCAGTGGCACCCACTTGGTGTCGTTGGGATTATCAGTGCATTCAATTTTCCAGTTGCGGTTTGGTCCTGGAATTCAATGATCGCGATGGTATGTGGCGATGTTTGTATTTGGAAGCCATCTGAGAAGACTCCACTTTGTGCAATTGCTTGTCAAAACATTTTACAAAAAGTATTGAAAGATAATAAAGTACCAGAAGGTGTTTCTTGTGTCGTCAATGGTGATTACAAAGTTGGTGAATACTTAAGTCATGACACCAGAGTTCCTTTAGTATCTGCAACAGGAAGTACACGTATGGGTAAAATCGTAGCTTCAACCGTAGCAGGAAGAATGGGTAAGACTTTATTGGAATTAGGGGGAAACAATGCCATCATCGTAACAGAAGATGCAGATTTGAATATCGTGATGACAGGTGCAGTATTCGGTGCAGTCGGTACTTGTGGACAAAGATGTACCTCTACTCGTCGTCTGATTGTACACGAGAAGATTTACGACAAAGTAAAGAAAGGATTGGTCAAAGCCTACAAGCAAATCAAGATTGGTGATCCATTGAATGCAAAGATGCACATGGGTCCACTTATTGACAAAGATGCAGTTGCGATGTACAATGACACCATCAAAAAAGCGAAGAAAGCAAAAGCAAAATTCATCGTTGAAGGGGGTGTACTAAAAGGTGCAAAATACAAAAGCGGTTGCTACGTAAAACCATGTGTCGCTGAAGTATCCGGCAACTTGGATATCGTGAAGCACGAGACGTTTGCTCCAATCTTGTACTTGATGAAATATAAAACTTTAGATCAAGCCATCGAGTTACAGAATGATGTGCCACAAGGATTGTCTTCTGCTATTATGACCAACAACTTAAGATATGCTGAAAAATTCTTGTCTGCCGCTGGTTCTGATTGTGGTATCGCAAATGTCAATATCGGTACAAGTGGCGCTGAAATCGGTGGTGCTTTTGGTGGCGAGAAAGACACTGGTGGCGGTCGTGAAAGTGGATCAGATGCTTGGAAGGCGTACATGAGACGCCAGACAAATACGATTAATTATAACAATGTGATTCCATTGGCTCAAGGGATTAAGTTTGACTTGTGATGAATATGGGATGCTCCCCATATTTCGTAGATTATATCGTTCCTTTGGAACTTTGAAAAAAAATTTTGAACGGGTGTTGCTTTGGTGACGTCCGTTTTTTTGTGGAATCAACAACGAATTTATCGATATGGGATTTCCCCATATCTAGTTGTTTATACCGTTCCTTTGGAACTGAAATTCTACATAGTTCCAAAGGAACGATATAAACCCAAGTGATGGGAAAATCCCATCACAAAACCCACCGTTGATATCCATCCTCACACACACAATCCAGGCGATTCAATAAATAAGCGTACCTTCAATCTAACATTTGAATTTCGCTTGTTTCTGCTAATAGGTGTTTAGTATAGGTCGGCAAAGTTGGGAAATGAATTTTCTACTAACTAAATCGCGCCTATATTATGAGTCAAACCTACTTTGAGATTGAATCTAACAAGCCTTTTTCGGAAAGCTTAATTTGGCAATTGAATCGTGATTTCTATCAGCATAAAGGACTTGCTGCATGGAGCGAAAATGTAGTACCTCACCATATGACCAGTAATGCAATGGTCGGTAGGACTTATGCAGAACTAATCTTTTCATTTTTAAAAGACCTGGCATCAAAAGGAAAAACAGCGGAAACGGTTTACATTCTTGAACTAGGAGCTGGTCACGGACGGTTAGCTTTTCATATTCTTCAGCATTTAGAAAAACTGGTGCATTCCATCAACACTGAAATACCTGCATATTGTTATATATTGAGTGATATCGTAGAAGATAATCTTACTTTCTTTCGTACCCATCCTCAATTTCAAGCATATTTTGAAAAAGGAATAGTAGACACATCTTATTTTGATGGTGCCAATAGTGAGGAAATTAATCTCCGTCATTCGAAAGTGAAAATTCGCAAACAAGATTTAAACCAACCGATCATTGTTGTTGCCAATTATTTTTTCGATTCTATTCCCAATGATTTATTTTTAATCCGAGATAACAAAATAGCTGCGTGTACGGTCAATATTCAATCAACAAAAGATCCTGCAGGATTGAGTGCTGAAAAAATAATTCAGGGTATTGAATTAAACTTTCAAAAAGAACCAATCAACAATCCTGTTTACAAAGATCCCATCTTAAATGAAATTCTGGAGGAGTATAAAGGTTCCCTCGATGACACCTACTTGTTTTTCCCTGAGAAGAGTGTCAATTGCTTGAACACACTGAAAAGTTTTTCTACTGAAGGCATGATGCTCCTGACGATGGACAAAGGATTTCATGAGATTCATGATTTGGAGAAAAAAGCAGCACCTGAAATTATTGTGCATGGTAGTTTTTCATTTTGGGTAAATTATCATGCAATCAGTGAATATTGCAAAAAGCAAGGTGGTAAGGCTTTGTTTCCTTCTTTTTCAACATTTCATTTGGATATCGGTTGCTTATTGTTTTTATCGGATAGTGAACAATATGTACAAACGGATGCCGCTTTCCAACAAGTCATTAACGAATTTGGTCCAGATGATTTTAATAGTATTAAACAGTTGGCTTACTATAATGTAGCCAAATTGAAATTTAAGGATTTGATTGCACTGATGCGATTGAGCGCTTATGATTCTACATTCTTTATAAAATTATTGCCACGACTAAAACAAGTAGCTCATGCCATTACGTTTAATGAACGAAGAAGATTAGGTCAAACCTTACATGAAGTTTGGGCCATGTATTTTAGTATCAACGAAACTTATGATCTCGCATACGAATTAGGAGGTCTTTTTTATGATCTTGGTTTTTACAAGGAGGCTTTAAATTATTTTGAACACTCAATTAATGCATTCGGCCAGAAAGCAGACATTTACTATAATAAAGTTTTATGTTACTATCAATTGAGACAGGATCAACTTTTTCTCGAAACATTAAATGAAGGTAAACAAGCTTTTCCTAACAATGTGCTGTTGGAAAAATTGGACAATTTGGATATGAATAGTGTTTAAGAGAAATTGATAAGAATTTTTTTCATTAAAAACGGATGCCATTTTGCAACGACATCCGTACCTATGAGTTCTGGATTGTAAACTAAAAACTAAATTAATATCATAGTATAATATTTATACAAATTGAAATCTAAAATCGCGGACTTCTATGAGAAAAATTTACCGATAACTGCGTTGAAAATACTCGCCATAGCTAAGGCTATGACTGTGTTTTTTGCCTTGTTCTCATTAAATTTTTTTTCCATATAATCACCGCGCTTTTAGAGTATAATTTGCATTAATCTCCTTGATGCGACGAAATAGCCGCCAACACTTCAGGATCATTTTTCAAAAATGGTGCAATTGAAAAAAGCATTTCATGCATGTGAAAATCTTCCGAAAATGATTCTTTTAATAATCTAACTGCATCTTGTCTTCTTCCCATTTTGAAAAGTACGGCTACTCGGCAATACAACAAGTCTGTTCCTGCCGTACAATCATCTGCCTCATCAATCACTTCCAATGCGTTTTCCAGTTCATCAATTTCAACGTAAAAAAGGGCATAACCGATCCATATCTTGGTATCATCTGGCGCAGTTTCTACTGATTTTTTATAAAAGATAGAAGCATTTTCACTATCACCAATTGCCGCGTAGGTTGATGCCAAAGAAGCATAATATTCTTCCTTTCGAGGATTCAATTCTATTGCTTTTTCAAATGACTTGATGGCGCTTACGTAAGTGTCTTCTTTTCTATAAACTTCTCCCCTTCTAAAATAGATGTAACTATTTTCAGGTTCTAATCTTGCCGCTTTATTATAGTAGTGTTTTGCGCGATCGAAATTTCCAAGACCTTCATAGCAAAATCCAATCTTGGTAAATAAATCTCCATCTGGACGTACATGCTCCAAAACTTGCTTGTAACATTCTAGTGCGCGATTGTATTTTTCTAACAATAAACAAACTTCCGCATAATCACGAATCGCAAATTCAAACTTTTCATTGATGACAAAAGCATACTCATACGACTCCATCGCTTCATACAGATCATCCAGATGAAAATATGCCTGTCCTAAATTATACCAGGATAAATAACAGTATGGATTCTCGTCGATAAGTTCTAAATGCAAATCTTTACTTTCATTGTATTTTTCAGAAAGCTCGACACAAATCCACATACGCTCCAATGCTTCTTGATTAGCAGGATCCGCCAATATTGCATCTTGCAACGCATAGTACATATTGTCATAGTCCTCCTGATATTCGTAAATATTTGCCTCAGCAATAAAAACGACTGCAGACTCCGTTCTACTGACATGATTTTTTACACCATCCAATAATTCAAGCGCATCTTCGCACTCATCCATTTTACTCAACGCATCCGCTCTATGTAACGTGATAGCCAAATCATTGGGAGCAAAAACTCTTGCTCTTTCGAGCGCATCTAATGCCTCTTTGATTCGACTGATACTGATCAACAATTGAGCTTTTCGGATGTAGAAGTCAACAGAATAACTATGTTGTGTAATAGCATTGTCGATGACCGACAGCGCTTTCTCCTTTTGATCTTCCTTCTCGTAATATTTAATCAATAAGTTGAATGAACGCTCATCCAAAAATTCTACAGAATCATTGGCATCCATTATTTCGTATCTGGCAACCAAAGATTTTACAGATCCATCTTTCTTTTTCTGTCGCTTCATTAGTGTGGGAGAGTATATTTAGATTTTGTAGATCGCAAATTAATTTTGTCTGTTTTAGGGTGAGAAAACCAGTCAATAATCAACTTTCATTTTTCAAGTCTCAAGTAAATATAGTGAAAAAAGATGCACAACTAGGTTGTTTAAAAACGGTTTTTCTTGATTTTTGTAGAATTATTTTGGTATGAAAAAAAACCATTAATTGTCTTAACTACTGCTTGTTAAGCGATTAAGTATTGTATAAAATCTGTATTTACTTTTTATATGAATCTAATTAATTAAAGGTCACAATTCAACATATATAATTGTTATTTAATAAAGTAAAACTACCATACATAGCTTTTAGAAAACACATTGTTATGTTAAAACAATTACGTTAATATTTACATTTGTTCCATTTTCAAAAAAATTCGTTTTTGGCTGATTTTGCATTAATAATTTGGACAAAAAATCGAAAATATTCATCAAATGTTTAATTTGTGATAGCGTAAAATTTCACTCCAATGAATCCAATCCACATTGAAAAAAATATAAAGCAAGCAACGACGCTTCCTTCCTCTTTTTATAATGACCCAAGAGTATTTGAAGCGGTGAAGGAAAAAATATTTGTGAAGACCTGGCATTATATTGCAGATACAACCGCCTTACCTCAAAATAGTTCTGTCTATCCATTTACATTATTGCCTGGTGTTTTGGATGAACCGCTGGTTTTGACAAAAGATAAAAATGGAAAAGTTAGATGTCTCTCTAATGTTTGTACGCATCGTGGAAATATCATTGTCGAAAAAGCAGGACCAAGCAGAATGATGAGTTGTGGCTATCATGGAAAGTGTTTTAGACTGGATGGTAATTTTAAAAGTATGCCCGGATTTCAGGATGCTGAAAATTTTCCCACCAAAAAAGATGACCTTCCGGAAATACAAGTGGCTGAATGGTTGGGGATGTTTTTTGTTGCTATCAACCCGACTGTTTCATTTGAAGAGATGATTGCACCGATGCAAAAGCGATTGGACTGGCAAGATTTTTCGAAATACAGTTTTCAAAAAGAAACGTCGAAGGATTATTTTGTAGATGCAAATTGGGCATTGTATTGTGATAATTTTTTAGAAGGATTCCATATCCCGTTTGTGCATCCTGGATTGAATGATGCGATTGAAATGGAGCAATATGATTATGTCATTTATCCTTATTGCAATTTGCAGATTGGAATGGCAAAAGAAAACGAAGCGCATTTCGACCTTGCTGAAAGTTCCGTTGATTATGGACAAAAGATTTTTGCTTATTACTATTGGTTGTTTCCAAACATGATGTTCAATTTCTATCCATGGGGATTATCTATGAATATTGTGGAACCTTTGGCACAAAATAAAACCACCATAAAATTCAGAACTTACCTCAATGCAGCAGTCGGAAAACCTGCCAACAACGAGGATATCGATCAAACTGAAATGGAAGATGAAGCCGTAGTAGAAAGTGTCGCCAAAGGAATTCGATCCAGACTTTATGATAAAGGAAGATTTTCTCCCTCGATGGAACAAGGGGTGCATCACTTTCATTTGTTGGCTAGTGAGTGGATTTCAAGATAAGTATCAGCGGCTTTCAAAAAACAATTACCTAGTCCCTAAAAAACTCCTATCTTCAACCTTCTAAAAAATCTACTTTGAAGGGAAAACAAATCGGAAATATTCTTGCCTTACTCCTACTTTGGCTGGCTACCTATGTCGAGTTAAGAATGCTGACAGATTACCGGGGTTGGCCGAATGTCTACATTAGTGTCATCATTTGGATGATCGCAGGATTGATGGTAGGTATTTGTGGAATCAAATTAGGTGCTTTCAAAACAAAAATTTCGACTAAATCAATACCATTGTATCGGCTAGCTATTTTAGCAGTGATTTTTGTGGTTGGCGCATGGATGAACGCCGAGGTACTACAAGACACCATTCAAAGAATCCCAGCAGTTGCAGAAGAATCCGATGTAGTTCCCTCGATGGTTTATTATGTGCAAAGAATGTTAGCAGGAGAAGTCGTTTACAATCCAATGCCCTTTCCCGGCTGGACTGTGGATCCTACTTATATGCCTTTCATGTGGCTTCCTTATACTTTTTCAGAATTGGTAAATATTGATTATCGGTGGACACCATTGGTTTATTTTTTACTCGTTTTGCCATTTTATTTTTATAGAATTCATAAGGTGGAAGACAATCTACTTTTTCTAATATTAAAAGGGATCCTACCATTTTATTTCATTTATCAATTGCTGATTGACAATGATAATTTTTTTGGAAAAGCAGTAGAATTGACCATCGTGGCGCATTATCTGATTTTGTGCTTGACTGTTTTTCATCGATCCAAAATTGTGATTGCACTTGGTATTATAATTTGCCTATTGTCAAGGTATGCCTTCTCATTTTGGTTGCCGGTTTATCTTTTAATCTATTGGGCAGAGTATGGATTCAAAGGTGCTTTTAAAATTGGGCTGTATATTGTTGGAGGAATTATCCTTTTTTACATTCTACCTTTCTTATCTCAACGATGGGAAGCATTCGGAAAAGGGATGGCCTATTATGCAGATACTGTCAACACCATGTGGTTTCCAAAACCCTGGCAAGCACCAACCGACAAACCTCATTATCTGGTGAATGGGATGACCTTCTCCATTTATTTCTACGACTTTATGGATGGTCAAGTCCTGGATCGACTCAGCGCCAATAAATGGGTACATTTAGTAGTTTCAATATTGACGGCAGCGGGTATCTTCTTTTATTATTGGTTCAATCGAATGAAAGATTTAGATGTCCGATTGTACCTCATCTTTGCATTGAAAATTTACTTAGTCGTTTTCTTTTCCTTGATGTATGTTCCATTTACCTACTTATGGATGCTGCCATTATTTATGTCAATTCCAATTTTGTATAATATCAATATGGGACAATTTTTAAAATTCAATAATGACTGATTCTAAACAACCACTTTCTACCGGACGAAAAATTTTGTTCACTATTATTAGTATTCTCTTTTCATTAGGGGTTATTTTTTTAGTGGGAGAATTAGTAGCGCGCATTTTTTATCAACCTCCAGCGCATTATCAAAAAGCAGATATCGATTCAAAATTCGGTTGGTATACCAAATCAAATGACAAGCAAGTCGGAAAACAAAAAGACAAAGGTGGTAATGAATATGAGGTCATTTACCAAACTGAAAAAAATGGTTTTAGAGAATGGGGAGATATCAATTCGACTAAAAAGAAAGTTTTCTTCCTCGGTGATTCCTATATCCAAAGTGTAGAAGTATCCAACGACAAACTTTTTTACAACCTCCTTCAGGATTCTCTAGACATCGAAGTTTTCGCTTTTGGTCAAGCTGGTTTTGGAAATTGGCAACAGTATTTAGTCTTGGATAAATATTTCGATATCATCAAACCTGATGTGGTAGTACTACAAACTTGCGATAACGATTTCATCGACAACTATCATCAACTAGAACTGGAAAGTGGTTATAAAGTAGGACTGGACAGGCCTTATCTAAAATTGGATGGCACTACCGAATTCTATAAGCCTGTACCAAAAACACAACGCATTATTGCCAAGTCTAAGTTTTTAAGCTATCTCGCGTACAAATTCAATATCCTCCAACAAAAAACCAATACGGCAGCAGTGCTCGCCGAAAAGAAAATTGCGGAACAAAAAAGAGGATATAAGCACTTTGATCAGTCGGTAAAAATCTCAGATAAGATCATTGAAAAATTCAGAAACCGGATTCCGAATGAAGTACAATTTGTTGGATTTTCGGCAAGTTTATTCAATCCACAATTATCCGAATTTCAACAAATTTTCAAGAAGCACGGCATCCCATTTTATGCAGAACCTGCTCAAGCCATTCAACAGGCTCAACAACAGAAGCAAATTGTAAATTCAGAAGATGGATATCATTGGAATGAAGCAGGACACGTTTTGATTGCGGAGGAGTTGGTTTCGATTTTGGAGAAATAGTGCTTTTTTAGATCGGCAATTTTAATTTTCTTTAATAGCAAAAGTGGATTACAATAGCGTATGAATTCACGTGCTCCTCGCGCGCTCACTTCGAAATTCGACATTCCTTGTTCGATATTCGATATTCATCCTAATAAACCTCCCTCTGTCGATCCCGAAACGTAATCAACAACATCGCACAAAGGAAAATTCCAACACCTACACCAATGCGAATCCACTGCTCTTGTTCGGATTTTATTTCACTATATAAGTAGAAAGGATTTGGACCTTCAGGAGTACCTTTTCCAACATTCACTTCCCAGTTGGTAGGATCACTGTTGTCCATATTTGGTAAAAGTAGACTTAATGAGAAAGTCTTTTTCATAGATTTGATTTCATATGCTACACTATCGATAGATGCTGCATCTTGTGAATATAGACCGATTCGTTCTTTTGATTTATTCAATCCAAAATTGAAATTTCCTATTACATTATTGACTTCTGGATAATTTTTTCTAAACAATGCAGAATCTTGTGCGATGATTACATAAGCGTCTTTTTCCAAAATAAATGGAGGCAATCTGAAATAATGATTTTTATCGGTAAACAACCAATTTTCCAAATCTACTTCATGATCTGCATTGTTGTATATTTCTACCCAATCTCCTGCTTTTTTGTCGTTGGCACTGATTTCATTAACGAAGACTTTTCCTTCTAACGGGTGTACATAAGGTACAAATACCGCTTTTACATCAAGCCCACCTTTTGGAAGATTTAATGCGAGGTCACTTATATCTTCATCTTCAACAGAAACACCTTCCCAATGAGAAAATTTAAAACCATAATCCGGTACTGCTTGTAAAGTAACTGGAATGTTATCAAAATATACGCCACTAAAACGTTGATCTCTTATTTTCAAGTTTTCGTTTAGAACAATCTCTCCTCCTTGCGTTGGACTTATTTTTAATCCTACTTCATCACCTGCCTCAAAATATGCTTTCAAATGAGCTCTCATGTAATCAGGACGCTCGAAAGCAAATTTGCGCATACGATTAATATGCCCTTTATAAGTTCTTGGAGATAACTTCCACCTTTTAAAATGACGACCAATTTCAGGTCTTAAAGCAGCACTGAACTCATCGATTCTTTGCAACACCACATCTTTCTGAAATGAGGTATTGAGTCGATCCATAAAACGGTTGACAAATTTATCTCTGAATTCATCATTGTTTAAAAGACTACGTAATATCAAGGTACTCCACGGGGGGTTGGGCCATTCCGGACCATTATCGGCTGTGTGAAATTTCAGAGAATTTTCTTTATGTCCTTTGGAGGTGTGTAAATTGAATCCCCAATCTGTATCATATAATATCCATCTCCATTTTCCATTCTCAACTTGAGGTTTCCAAAACTTGATATTACCGCCCGCGTCTTTATTGTTGAAAAATATCTGTGCAATTTGATAATCCATGAAATTTTCCAATTCCATTTTGGTTTGGATGTACTCATAATTGATTGGATCTGCCATATCCCGCTTTTGGAAAAATGCCAATAGTCCTTTGTAGTCTATGACACTTCCTCTTTTTAAGGACATTCGATGCTCAATCAAATCGATACTATCTTTGTCTATATCATGATAGGTATCCACAAAATATCGGTTCACTTTTTCCCTGATGTTATAGATACCCCAATATTTTCCATTAATGTAAACATGTGATGGACGATAATCTTGTTTTTCGATATCCCAATCCTCAACAAGTGATGTCATGAAAGCATCTCTAAAATGACTCTTCCCCCAATCACTTCCAGAATTTCTCAGCACTAAAAACTTGAATTTCTTAGCACCGTCTTCTCCAAACATTTTATGTCGAATTCTTTTCTTGCCATACCGATCTCTTGCAACCAACGTAAAAGACTTCTGCGGAAACAAACGACTCATTCCCCCAAACAATCTAAACCCGGTGTTGCTATCAAAAACAGGACGCCCATCCTCCTCATAAATTTCAGTATGAACTTTAATTTCTTTTCGACTCCAAAAATTAGCATCTGTTTTTTTCCAAGTGGTATCAACTGATTCAGATCCTTTCATGAACATACCTTTATCAGGATCAAACAATTGTTCAGGCGGTAAAATGATCGAAACGGTTGGGAAAGAAGAGGAAGGTTCTTTGATGAAAAAAGTAGATGATTTTATTTTGCTTCTCATCTTACCTTTATAAGCCTTGGCACGGATGACTGTCGTTTTATCGATTTTGAAAGGTCCTTCGTAAAGAAAAGCATCCGTATTTGGTTCTTGACCATCTACCGTATAAAATATCCTTGCATCCTCTTCGGCATACATCTCCAAAAAAATCGGTTGGTTGTAAAAACCAGCATCCACAGCAAATTCAAGGTTTAATAATTTCTTTTTTGACAGGTCGGTATCACTTTGGGAAACTGCTATTGTCGGTAAGAATAGCGAAAGAAAAAACAATATGAGTGTGGTTTTCTTCAAAGCAGTTAATTTCTGATCTTGCAAAATAACTCATTTTAAAATGTAAGTAAAGAACGGTTCCCCTCTTTTTTAAATTGATTTATTATCCAATTCGTAAATCGTTAATAATCAACAATCAATTTATTGTAATTTTGCGATGAAACATCAAAGAATAGCTAAATGTTAAGCAAATTAAGTGGTTTTCTCTTGAAATTGTGGGGTTGGAAAGTACTTGGACCGATTCCTCAAATGAAGAAATATATTTGCATTGTTGTACCTCACACTTCAGCATGGGATTTTCCAATAGGTGTCCTATTAAGAAGTGTCATGAGAAGAGATATAAAATTTGTAGCAAAAAAATCTTTATTCGTCCCCCCTTTAGGTTGGATTTTGAAGGCAATGAATGGAGTCTCTGTGGATCGCTCAAAAAATACAAATTTTGTGGATGCCGTTGTAAATGAGTACAACAAACGAGATGAATTTGCTATTCAAATTGCGCCAGAAGGAACCAGAGAAAAGGTTGAAAAATTGAAAACAGGATTTTACTATATCGCCAAAAATGCAGGAATTCCAATTATCATGATAAAATTTGATTTTGCCAACAAAGAGGTCGTAATAAGAGAACCTTTTGAGGTAACAGACGATATGGAGAAAGACTTTGAGGTTATCCATAATTACTTTCGGGGCACCGTTGGTAAACGTCCAGAAAAAAGCTTTATGTAGTCCAATTAACATTAAGCATCAATTCCAATTTATTAAAAAAATTATTCTTATACTTGAAAAAAATTAGACTTATGAAATTAAAATTTACTTACACTTTTTTAGGATGTCTATTTTTGGCATTTCTCTTTATGGGAAATTCAAATGGCCGAGCAGATGGAAACAATTGGGGAAACACGGGTGCTCCTGGAGATGAAGTTTCAGGTGGTCAACCACGTACGTGCATGACTTGTCATAATTCTGGAACTGCTTTTCAAGTAACACTAGATATTGAAATTCTCAGCACCACTACTGGTCTTCCAGTTACGACATACATTCCTGGTGATTTCTATACCTGTCGCGTTACAATAAATGATATTCCAGGATCGGGATCACCTACTGGATATGGTTTTCAAATTGTCAACCTATATGACTCAGATGATTCTGACGTCAATTTATTAGCCAATCCTGATGCCAATGTAAAATTAGCTTTTGCTAATAATACTGGTAAATGGTATGCAGAACATAATGGAGTTAGTACCTCTAATGAATTTAGATTGATGTGGACGGGTCCACCAGCTGGTTCTGGTCCAGTCACTTTCTACTCTTGTGGAAATGGCGTAAATGAAAACGGTATGACGGGTGGAGATGCAGCGGCTTGCAACACCCTCACCTTGACAGAAGATGGGGTCAGTTCAACAAAAGATTTTGCAGATGAAAACTCGCTTTCTATTTTTCCAAATCCAGTAAATAATCTTTTAAATATCGAAAGTAAATTACCAATTGCTGGAAATTATGTTGTTAGTATTTACAACCAATTAGGTCAAATAATTTCAAGTGAAAACATCGCAATTCAACAAAATGAAATTTTTCAGTTAGATGTAGCTTCATTCGCTTCTGGTGTTTAC
>CALFWW010000245.1 GCA_937928575.1 uncultured Saprospiraceae bacterium
TTCCTTTTCCACCTACCGGTAATTCACTTGATAAAAAGAATGCTGTTTTTAGCTTCAAGGAATCAGCAATTGATTTTATAATTTCAACATTTAATTTTGATAAAGAAGTAAATTTATTGTTATATATTTTTTCCAACATTATTTTATACTCTTTGAAAAAAGGTGTTTTGGAATAGGCCGCGTGCAATTTGTTGATATGTTTTTGTTGCCATGCTTGATTTGCAATTTCCAGATCTTTGATACTTATGAAATCGCTGTGTTTTTTGAGTGGGACCGTTAGGAATACTTTTTCATCTGTATTTCCTTTTCGGATATTTGTTCGTCTAGTATATCCTTTTTTAGTCAATTCTACATTATCATGAAATATGAAAATATCGCAGAGACTTATTTTATAAAAATAACCCAACCATGGTAAGTAGTTGGGTTGATGTATGCCGATTATTTTTGACATTTAAACTAGGAGCGATTAATCACATTTCAACATTAAATACCCGAAAAGGATTCGCCGAATTGATTCTTTGTTTTACGAAATCAATATCTCGGATATAAATATTCTTGTCTCTACTTTCGTATTGTTCCGTCAACATTCTTTCCATCGGGTTGTACTGATATGGTTTGAAACCTAAATCCAACAAGTGGAGGTGAATTTTCGATTCATCAAAACCATACTGTGCCCCTAGTCCCATCATTTCAATAATTACTGCTTTTAATTGTGGGTCATGTAAAATACTTTTTGCTCCTTGCAGTACTTTCGTTTCAAAACCTTCAACATCAATTTTCAATAATGCTGGAACTCTTTTGCACACATTATCCAATGTATTAGTGATTACCGAAGTTGAATTGTTATCATTTTTCTTTGCAACTTTATTATTTTGTCCTTTTGCATAAGTAAAATTCAGTCGACCTGCTTTGTCAGCCATTCCGATATTTAGTGGCGTAACTTTCTTTTTCACATTGTTGAGATTGATATTTTTTTGAAGCAAGTTAAAGGAATCCTCAATCGGTTCAATCGCTGTTGTGACACAACCACAAACTGCGGAAGATAAAACGGAAAAACTCCCAACATTTGCACCGACATCTACAAAGTAATCTTCCTCGCGTAGAAAATGAAGTAAGAATCCCATCTCTTCAAATTCTGCCAACCCCATGTAATAAGCTGCTGTGGAACTTGAAAAACCTCGTTCGACAATCAACATTGAGTTATTGACATAGTTGATAACTCGTTGTTTTTTGTACAATCGAGATCGTAATTGCCAATTGACAAAACGGCCTACCGCCGCTGCCTTTTTATCTTTATTTAGGGGGTGGTTGACGATTCTATTTAATACTGTTTTCAGTTTCATTGGTTGGTTGGTTTTGGAATTAGGACAAAATATAAATATAAATTGGATCTAGAAATGTATACAGTTTGTTGCAATAATTTTCGGTAAGTGTTTTGTCACGATTTTTGACACAAAAATACGCGCCAAAACATCCGGAACGACATCAATCATCCTAGCGCTATCGCACTAGGCTGTTTGATGTGGCTCCTTTGGAGCTTTTAAAAAAGATGTGCAGTTTTTAATTTGTCGATTTTTTTGAGCCTTCTCTTTCGGCGGCTAAAGACTGTCGGTACAATAGATCCGAACAACAGCATACTTTATGTTTTCATATAGACTCACGTCAGGACAGTCCCTAGATCAATTTTAAATTTCTAATTGATCTATCTAATCATCAATCTAATCACCTCAAAAGTTTCAGCAAAATCGACCCCAATTTGTGTCCCTCTAACTTTTGCCAGAGAGCGGATGAAGTCGGGATCCATGTAGGCTTTTCCTGCTTGAGTTTTGTAAGCTTCGAGTGCTTTTATCTTTTTCTTGACATGTTTTTCTTTCAAGGTAACGAAGCAATCTGTATTGAAGGATAAATTATTCCAGATTAATTCGTAGCCTAAGATGGTACAATATTTAAACGCTCGGATTCCTTCATTAGTGACGGTCACATGATCTTGATGGATATCCTTTGAACTTGGTAGAAAAACTACTTCTGGTTTCACTTCGTCTCGCAATTTTATCAATGCCTCCAGAATTTCTTGGCGGACATAATTTAATTTTCTAACATGATACTTGTAGACAAACAAATTGTCCTTTTTAATACCCAGTTTTTTGGTCGCAGCTTTCACTTCGATTTCCAATTGATTGGATGGAAAACCCTTTGGCACGGATTCATCTGCAGTAGAAAATGCAGCATAGTACACTTCAGAATTTGCTTCGATCAACTTAGCGATTGTCGCGCCGCAGCCCAATTCGCCATCATCTGTGTGTGGTGCTAAGACGAGTACTCTCTTGTTTTCGAGCATCTAAAAATTCTTTTGTGATTTTTACAATTTGTTTTGCTGCTGCTCCATTACCGACGCAATTGGAATGATGTGTTGGGACAGGATGATGATTTACCAGCTTCAAAATCATTTCTTTATTCGGTCCCGCAATCGCATTCCATCCTTCTTCGACCGTTTCTATCCATTCCGTTTGCTTATCCAAAATGACACCGGGTGTTTTATGAAAGTAAGCTTCCTTGATAATTCCACCAGAATCTGTCAACACCATTTTTGCATTTCTTACCAAAGTTTGTGTGTCCCAAAAACCAATGGGGTCAATCATTTGGATGTTAGAATTATCGATTAAATGATTGAGTTCAAATTCGGTGATTGCTTTTTGAGTTCTTGGGTGGGCACTGAAGATTACTTTTTCGTCCAATTCTGCAATTGCACTTATAATGTTATGTAGATTTTCATAACTATCCGTATTACAAGCACGGTGGCAAGTCATGAAAAAATATTCCTCTTTTTTCAATTGATGCTTTTCCAAAATTGCTGTATTGGATTCGATGCGATTCATATTGAATGCAATATTGTCAATGGCTACATCACCAACATTGTAAACATTTTTTGTAACGCCTTCTTTTTTCAAATTTTCAACACCTGTCTGAGTTGGAGAAAAAAAGATATCTGTTATTGAATCCGTAATCAATTTGTTAACTTCTTCAGGAATACTTTTATCAAATTCGCGCAACCCTGCTTCAATGTGAATTAATGCGATATTATTTTTCGCAGCCGCAATCGCTCCTGCTGCGGTAGAATTGGTATCACCATATACAATAATAGCGTCCGGTTTTTCTTCCTCAATTACTTCATCTAGTTTCAAAACAATCGTTGCTAATTGCCATGCAGGTTTTCCTGAACCAACATTTAACTGGTATTTTGGTTTTGGCAAATCCAATTCTTTAAAAAAATCGTCGGACAAATTTGCATCATAATGTTGACCGGTATGTGCCATTACTTCCTCCAATTCAGGAGTTTCAACAATCGCTCTACAGACAGACGCAGCTTTGGTAAAATGAGGTCGAGTCCCGACTATGCTAAGGATTTTGTACATGTATTAATTTCGATGTGATTAGCCAACGTCTCTATCAAATGCGGCCATTTATATTTTTCAATGTTGTTCAAATTAAGGGTTGACTTTACATTGCCTGTTGATTTCCACTCTTGATATTTGGAAATGATAAAGTCTTTTAGTTTTTCTTTGTCTTCATTGTAGATCACCACTCCTGCACTTAAATCTTCCATGATATTTTCAAATTCCATATCACGTGGTCCATTAATCATCAAAAGAATTGGATTTTTCGACGATAAATATTCGTAAAATTTACCTGTTATATTACCTGTCAATTCCTTACTCGAATAGGTTAACAATATATTGACATGACAGTTGTTTTGAATAGCTAATGCTTCAGATCTTGATACCATTCCATGAATTGTGGAGCTATGGGCAAGTTTTGTTTTATTTAGATACTGATTCCATTTTGCACTATCTTTTCCAGCATATATAATATCTACATCATCTTTCACTATCGAATTCGAAGTAATCAATTCTTCTACAATTTCAAATAGCAAACTAGGATCTCTTTTATCTCTGAAAAGTGAACCGGTGTATGCAATCGAAAACTTTTTAAATTTCTTTTTGGTGATTGGATTTTCTGAAATTTGAATTCCATTTCTTAGTACGAAGATATTGTTGTTGTATCTTTTCAAATGCATTGCCAATCCTTCAGAAACGGTTGTGACAACATTTGCTTTCGATAAGATTCTTTGATTGCACCAATGTTGAAATGGCTTGATTAAAACATTATTTACACTTAAATCTACATGCAAATCACGCATATCAGCAGTCCAATGAATTTCGGGATATTTTTTCTTAATCAAATAAGCGATGTAATGATCCGCATAAGGACGATAAGAAGAATGGATATGAGTGATTTCATTTTTATGAATTTCATTTTCATATTTCTGAAATCCGTCTCGAATATATCTAAACCCACCTTCTCCAAAAATCAGATTAAAAGGAAAACTATCAATCAATCTAATAGCAGATTTGACAAAAAAGTTAGATTTTAATTCTTCCGAGAAATGCGTTTTCTTTTCAACCTTTTCGTTTTTATTTTTTGCAGTTCTATAATCATACGTCGCTGCTTCGTAGACATGGAATTGATTTGTTGGAAAATTTTCGGTAGGTAAGATATTTCGATTGGAGGTAGTCAGCACGGATACTGAATCGAAGAAAGGCAGATAATGTTTTGCAATATTAAAGTTTCTCACACTGCCAATGGATTTGACAGGAGGGAAATAATAGGTGATTAGTAAAAGGTTCCTTCTTGTTTTTTGTTTCTCTTGCATGTGTGGAGAACGAGTATCCTTCGCTCCTTCAAAAAGTCAATATCGAACTACTCTTAAATTTGAAATGCTTACGCACCTTTGGCGCTAAACTTCAGGTCATGTTTACTAAATGGGCGGTGCCCATTTTTAGTGCTTCTTGCTCCGTTGGAGCTTTTTGAACTTAACAAACCTGACCTGTTAGGGTCATAAAGAAAACTACTCAAGGATCAAAGCTTCTTCAATAGAGGAAGGTTCAGTGGATGATTCTGTTTCCAGAATCTCGTTGATGATTTCCATAAATTGGTTGGCAATGATTTTATCGTCGAAAATTTCTAAGGTCTTTTCTCGACTTACTTGTCCCATTTCATCTAACTCATCTGGTGACAGCAATGCCATTTTCATCATCGCGTTGGCTAGTTGATCTGCGTCTTTGACTGGTACCAGAAATCCATTTTTATTTTCTTCAACTGTTTCTCGACAACCAGCAGTATCTGTGGTGATGATAGGTTTGCCCATCGCCATTCCTTCTAAGATTACTTTTGGTAGTCCTTCGCGATAGGATGGGAGTACAACCACATCTGCTTGCTTCATGTAGCCTCTGATATCTTTTGTGGTACCACAATAGTGGATGTCTTTTTCATTCACCCATCTCACTAATTGTTCTTTATCGATTGCAGATGGATTGCCAGAATCTAATTCTCCAACGACCCAAAATTCTGTATTTTTAATTTTAGCTCTGACCATTTTAGCGGCTTCGACAAATTCTACGATTCCTTTGTCATAAAGTAAGCGGCCAATGAATAAGAAAACGCGTTTACCATTTTTTCTGCCATTAATCAAAGGTCTGAAATAATTGGTGTTGACACCACAACCTTTCATTGAAATGCATTTCTGCTCCGTTGCTAATTTTTCTCGAATAAATAATGTACGGTCATCCTCATTTTCAAAAACAACGCGGTCACTAAATCTGAATGAGAATTTATATAAATATCTCGCCACTAAATTTGTAAAACCTTTGTTAAGAAAAGTATAGCCTAGACCTGTCACTGCACATATTGATTTGATGCGATTGATGGAGGCGGCTAAGTTTCCATAAATATTTGGTTTGATGGTATAATGTATCACCAAATCCGGTTTTTCCTTTTTGTAGATGCGGTTGAGCTCATTAAAAAGGACAATATCTTTGAAGGGGTTGGTGCTTTTCCGAGACAATGTTTTGAGAGGGATGTGTCGAATATTTGCCACATTGTTGAGGTAATGAATGTATTCATCAACAGGTGCAATGACAATCACCTCCAACTTTTCACTCTCTAATTTTTTGATAAGATTCAGTCGGAAATTGTAAATATTCCAAGTGGAATTTGCTACTAGTGCAACTTTTGTTTTTTTAGTTTTTGCTTCTTCGGACATGCTTTTAAAATCGGTTATGCGGTACTTCAAATCTTAAAAGAAAATTCGATTAAAGATATTGATCTGATTTTTCTTTAATCGATTTTGTAATTGCTTTGATTTCTTGCTCTTTTGATTTCGGGTGGATCAACAAGACATCATCTTCATCAACCACAATATAATCTTCTAAATCTTTAATCACTACTAATTTTCCTTTTGGTACACGGATCAAACAATTCTTTGTATTCTCTGAAAAGAAATTTTTGCTGTTGGTTACATTTCCGGCCGCATCTTTTTCTCCCTCTGCATGCAAAGATCCCCACGTTCCTAAATCAGACCATCCGAATTCTGATGGAATCACATAGACATTATCTGATCTTTCTAACAATGCGTAGTCTACTGAAATGTTTTTTGTATTAGGATATACCTCATCGATATAATCCTGTTCTTGAGTTGTATTGTACTTAGCAGGATTGGCATTCAATACTTCAATAATACTTGGTTCATTTTTTTGAAATGCTTCCATTACCGATTTTACACTCCAAATAAATATTCCAGCATTCCAAAAGAAGTTTCCAGAATCCAGATATTTCTGAGCCGTTGCTTCGTCCGGCTTTTCTTTGAATTGCACGACTCTTTCGATTGCTTGTGCCCCATCCATGTGATTCACTTCAATATAACCATATCCAGTGTCAGGACGAGATGGTTGAATTCCTAAAGTAACCAATGCCTGATATTCCCCAGCATAAGAGAAAGCTAATTTCATTTTTTCGTGAAATGCATTTTCTTTCAAAATAATATGATCAGAAGGCCATACCGCAAATACGGCATCCGGATTCATTGCATTTATTTTGAGGGTTGCATATGCAATACACGGAGCTGTATTGTTACGAGAAGGCTCCATCAATATCTGATTAGGCATGATTCCTAGGTGCTCAATGACCAATCCTTTGTATTTTTTATTGGTCAGAATCAGAATATTTTCTTTAGGCACCATTTGAATCGCTCGATCGTAAGTCAATTGGATCAAAGATTTTCCAACTCCTAGTATATCCAAAAATTGTTTCGGCCTAGCTTCTCTACTTGCTGGCCAGAAGCGGCTTCCTACTCCACCTGCCATGATGCAGATGTAATTATTTTTATTTTGATTGCTCATCTTATACTTTTATTTAAAATACAATTCGCGTTAGACCAAAGAAGGATTGCCATCTTGCCAAACCGTATCTTTTACATTATTATATACCGTACGAATTCCTTCGTCTAAAGTTATACTTGGTTCCCAACCCAATGCTTTTAATTTTGAAATATTCAGAAGTTTTCGAGGCGTTCCATCAGGCTTGGAGGTATCTTTTACAATTTCACCTTCAAATCCAGTTACCTCTTTGATTTTTTCTGCCAACTCGTAAATAGAAACATCTGTACCTGTTCCTATATTCACCAATCCTTCTCCACTAAAATTTTTCATCAAATGAAAGCATGCAACCGCCAAATCATCTACATGCAAAAATTCTCTTTTCGGGCTCCCGGTACCCCATATGGTCACTGTTGCATCGCCGTTTCTTTTTGCTTCAATAAATTTTCTCATCAGAGCAGGTAATACATGTGATTTTTTCAAATCGTAATTATCGTTTGGTCCATACAGATTGGTCGGCATGACTGAAATAAAATCACAACCGTATTGTGATCTGTATGCATCACACATTTTGATTCCAGCGATTTTAGCAATGGCATATGGTTCATTCGTTTGTTCCAATAATCCAGTCAGCAAAGATTCTTCTGACATTGGCTGTGGTGCCAACTTTGGATAGATGCAAGAAGAACCCAAAAATAACAACTTCTTTACGCCATTTCTATATGCCGCATCTATGATGTTAGATTGGATAAGAATATTGTTGTAAATAAATTCTGCTCTATAGGTATTGTTCGCCAATATCCCACCTACCTTTGCTGCTGCCAGAAAGACATAGGCTGGTTTTTCCTTTTCGAAAAAGGCACGGACATCATTCTGTTCAACTAAGTCTAGTTCTTTAGAAGTACGGGTCACGAAATTGGTAAACCCATTTTTTTCGAGCACTCTTCGGATTGCAGAACCGACCATCCCACGGTGACCTGCGATATATATTTTGTCTTGCTTATTCATTTCAATTAACTGCTAAGTTCTTTTAAAATCATCTTGTAATCTAACAATGTCATTTTCATCAGATAGATGGTTGGGATCGGTGTGTTGCCATATTTCAGCAATGATACCGAATTCTTCCAACCCAACTAATCGATGTCTTTCTCCTTTTTGCAACACTACTTTTTCATCAATGTTCATTTTTACAACTTCCCCCATTTCATCCGTCATACTTCTTACGATTCCTGCTGCTCCTTTTATCAATTTCCACACTTCAGAACGACGGTGGTGATATTGCCAGGATAATCTCTTTCCTGGTGCGACTACTAAAATTTTAGGGCTGATTCTTCCACCTTTTGAAAGCGTGTTTAGGTCTTCACCTTTGTAAAAATTGTCGACAAACAATTGTGCTTGTGATTCTTCAATAACAAAGAAGCCACCCCAAGGTCTATTAAAATCGGTTCTTTCAAATTGGAAGCCTTTTTTGACTAAGTCTTTTTCTACTTGTTCGAAAACTTCCGTTTTATCTAAAATCTTACTCATATTCATTTTTAATTTCAAACCCAGCATTTTTCAATACCTGGTCCCTTTTGAACAATTCCACATCAGCACGTACCATCTCTGAACACAATGCTTGAAGATCGTATTTTGGTTCCCACCCTAATTGTTTTCTTGCTTTGGTTGCATCTCCTATCAAAAGCTCAACTTCTGTAGGACGGAAATAAGCAGGATCGACTGAGACTATTTCTTTACCGATTGGAATTTGATATTCGCTATTATTACATGCGACTACAACACCCACTTCATTTTCTCCTTCTCCTTTGAATTCCAACTCCACACCAATTTCTTTGAAGGACATCGTCACGAAATCACGAACTGTTGTAGTAACTCCAGTTGCAATTACAAAATCTTCGGGTTTATCTTGTTGGAGGATCATCCACATCAATTCAACATAATCTTTGGCGTGTCCCCAATCTCTTTTTGCATCCATGTTACCTAAGTACAGTTTTTCTTGAAGCCCCATTCCAATTTTGGCTGCTGCTCTGGTAATTTTTCTGGTTACAAAAGTTTCTCCACGTAATGGACTTTCGTGATTGAACAAAATTCCATTGCAAGCATACATATCATAAGCTTCACGGTAGTTTACTGTTATCCAATACGCATATAATTTCGCTACTGCATAAGGAGAACGAGGATAAAAAGGTGTATTTTCAGATTGAGGTACCTCTTGCACCAATCCGTATAACTCTGAGGTGGAAGCTTGATAGATTTTGGTTTTTTTCGTCAATCCTAATAAACGGACTGCTTCCAAAATACGAAGGGTTCCGACTCCATCCACATCTGCTGTATATTCTGGTGAGTCAAAACTTACTTTTACGTGCGACATTGCACCTAAATTATAAATCTCATCTGGTTGCACTTCCTGAATGATTCTGATAATATTTGTTGAATCAGAAAGGTCTCCATAATGTAATATAAAATTTTTGTTTTCAACATGAGGATCTTGATACAAGTGGTCAATTCGTCCCGTATTAAAAAGAGAGCTTCTTCTTTTTATTCCATGAACGATGTATCCTTTTTTCAATAAAAATTCAGAAAGGTAAGCTCCATCCTGCCCGGTCACTCCGGTAATCAATGCTACTTTATTGTCCATTGTTTTTTTGATTATCTTTTTAAAGTTTTTGATTGTTCCGTCACTCATTTATACTTTTGTTTTGGTAAATTCTCTTTTAGGTAAATCTTTATACAATTTATGCGGCAATTCACTGTTGGGAAAAATGATTACCCAAGCCGTCAAAAATACCAGTTGGATATCTAACCAGATGGATTTGTGCTCTTGATACCACATTTCCAAAGCTCCTTTGTATGGAGAAATATACGTTTTATAAAACTCATGTGGCGGCATGTCCGATTCTGAAATTAGTTTTTCTTCATCTCTGAAAATGATAGAACCTATCCCGGTAATACCTGGCTTTGAATTGTAAACTCTTTGTTGGATTTCTTTTGGATAAGATTGGAAAGTTTTGTCAACCAAAGGTCTTGGTCCAACGATACTCATATCTCCTTTCAAGACATTGATTACCTGTGGTAGCTCATTAATCTTGGTTGCTCTCAAATATTTACCGAGTGGTGTCACCCTTGGATCGTTCCGTAAAGTAATCGTTCCATTTTGCATGTTGGGACTATCCTTCAACATAGTTGCAAATTTCCATAAATCGAAATACTTATTGTATAGACCAATTCTCTTTTGGAAATAGAAAATATATCCTTCTGCAGTCAGTTTCTGAATGATGGCAATTGGGATAAACAATGGCAGGAATAAAATGAATGCAAACCCTGCAATGAGTAAATCCATTAATCTTTTTAAAACTGTATACATGTTAGATTACATCTTTTGATCGAGACTCTTTCCTGTTTCAATGTGTTTAAAATCAGGTAAATATTTATTTAATAATTCTACAATATCGGACTTTTGAATCTTTTCTTCCTCAAACAATTCTTCAAACTCACCTAAAAGGCCAGAAATTTCTGATTTATCGTGAATTTGCGTGTTTTTAATGACGCCAAGTGCTTCAAATTGATTCAAATAAACCGTATCGTCATTGGTGTAAAACTCTTCAAACGACTTTTCACCGGAGGTATCTGTTTTGAAAAAGTAGACAGGGTATTTCTTGTTAGATTTATCCCAAACTGACGCTTTTTGTCTTGCTTCCTCTTCTGAATCACAATAATCGGGTTCCATTCCTAATTCCTTCAAATAATTTTCTGCTATTTCAGCAAACGTCATCATTTGATCTTCCTCCAATTTTGGGAAAAAGATATCCCTTGTTTGCCCTAATACACAAGCCAACATACACAGCTGACCAGACTCAATTGGAGATACAAAATATCTTTTAATATCAGCCGGAGCGGAAATCGGTTGTTTTTTCATGATCCGATTATTGAAACCGTAGAGGAGACTTCCATTGGAAAATGCGACGTTGGCAAATCTAGCTGTTGAGATGCTCAAATCGTTGGTGTATGACATCAACACTTTTTCCATCAACTTTTTGCTGGCTCCCATCACATTGACCGGATTGGCTGCCTTATCTGTTGATACGCAGAAAAAATGTTCAGGTTTATTTTGAACCGCTAATTCTAATAATCTTTTTGTGTTAAACACGTTGTTACGAATCATTGCTTCAATCGCTAAGTGATCTTTCTCACTTCTTACATGTTTGTGTGCTGCAAAGCAAGCGACAATATCATATTGGTTGGACTTAAATAATTTCTCAAATATTTTACCTCCAAAATCAAATGGGTAGGTAATATATTCTTTGGGGATAAATTTATTGAAGTCACTACGTAAATCCCTTGTTAATTCTGTTAATCCATTTTCGCTGTAATCGACAACGGTCAGCTTACCAATACCGAATGGGAGGATTGCTTTGATAAATGAGGAGCCAATGGTCCCTGCACCACCAATGACTAAGACTGATTTATTTTCCAATTCTGCTTGAATAGCAGTTGCATTGTGTTGAATATCTTTTGCAAAAAAACTGGTAGGTCGTTTTGTGATATTTGCTTTTATGAATTTGTCTTGATCGTAAAATTGCATGATTGTTTTTTTTTCGAAGGGTTGCACCCTTCTCTGAAAATATATCGTCCTTTCAGGACTTTTAGGGGTTTAGGATTTTGCTTCTTTGTACCAACTCACCATTTTTTGAATACCATATTCGGAGGTGAATGGCGGAGAAAAATTTAGTTGTTCATTTGTTTCTTTGGTATCAACTGTTAGCGAATAAAAAAGTCGTTTTACTAGTTCTGGTTTTAGAAAATTCAAAATTGAAATAATGAAACCAGGTAATTTAAAAAGTCCTGTTTTTTCTTTTAAATTTAGTTGAATACTTTCTATTAAACTTGACGTGGATATTGGTGCTTTGTCACCTGCAAGAAAAATTCCTTCTGCTTGTTGGTCAACAATTGTATTAATTAATTCAACAAGGTTGTCTAAAAACACCATTGTTCTTTTGTTGTTGATTCCACCAAATGGGAGTGGCAATGGATTGGCTGCCAATTTCATAAAGCGGATCATATTGCCTTTGACGCCAGGTCCATAAACTAAGGGAGGTCTGACTACTGCCACTTTAAAATCAGATGCTTTTATTTCTTGCAAATAATTTTCTGCCTGTAGTTTGCTTTTACCATACGGGTCATCAGGTACGCATGGGGTTTCAATTTTCAGATGTGCGCTTTTGTAATCATCCCCCCATACCTTGATGGTACTGACGAAAATAAAATGTGGCACTTTTTCTCTTTTTGCTCTATCCGCTAATTGCTTGGTTAATTCGTAATTGACATCGAAGTAAACTTGATCATCAATCTTTTCCATCTGATGTGCCTTGCCTGCCATGTGCACGATGGTGTCGTACTTTTTCCAATTGATGGCTTCGACTTCAGTTGTACGAAGTGACACACAATGAATCACATATCTTTCTTGATTATATTCAACAAAACGTTGGCCTACAAACCCACTACTTCCTGTTAGTAAAATATGTTTTTGTTCAGACAAAATTAGGATTGCTTTACGTTGATAAACTCTGAAGCTTTATTGAAAAACTTTAGAGATAATTTGGGGAAACTGGTTGTTATGCCATTCTCTTTGCAAGCTCTGATAATTTCTTTATTCAATACATAAATACTTTTCAAACCTTGCGTGCTTGCTCCACCCATCCTCATTGTCACCAATGCTTCTTCCATATAGTGGTAAGTGATTTTGTTGACATATAGAAAGCGAATTAGCAATTCGTAATCCGATGAGATTTGATAATCTGTTTTAAAATTCCCGAACTTTTCATAACAAGCTCTTTTCACAAAAAATGAAGGATGCGCTGGCATATATCCGTAGGCGAATTTTTCAGGATTCCATTTTGCTGACGAATAGTATCTAGTGACTTTATTCAAATCTTTGGGTGAGACAAATTTAACATCACCATAGACAGAATCCACTTTTTTTGACTTGAAAGCATCGACGACTTTTTGAATGATGTCATTACTTGGATAAAAGTCATCGGAATTTAAAATCCCAACAATATCACCAGTTACCATGGCGACCCCTTTGTTCATCGCATCATATATTCCGTTGTCCGGTTCAGATAAAACTTTGACGTTTGGAAATGATTTGACAATATCTAATGTATTGTCTTTGGAGGCTCCATCGACGACTACGTGTTCTATATTTTCATAAGACTGACTGGCTACACTTTTCAATGTATCCTCGACCGTCTTTGCACTGTTATAAGTTATCGTAATGATGGATACTTTCATCAGGACTAATTTCCATTTCTACTGACCACTAAATTCCCCAGTACCAACATATCCATCTTTGTACGTAGGTAACATTCCAATGCGTGCTCCGGTGTATTTACGATTGGTTCATTTTCATTAAAAGAAGTGTTCAGCAAAATCGGAACTCCTGTCTTGTCATAAAACTTCGAGATCAGTGCATGATATCTTGGATTCACTTCCTTTTCAACAGTTTGCAGACGTCCTGTTCCATTTACGTGTGTTACTGCAGGAATCGTTTCATGTTTTTCCTCATGAATATCAAATACTTTTTCCATGAAAGGGACATCATCAATTTGCTTAAAATATTCATGGACATATTCTTTCAAAATGGATGGAGCAAAAGGTCTAAAACTTTCTCTTTTTTTGATTTTAAGATTAAGTATTTCCTTTGCATCATTTCTTCTTGGATCCATTAGGATAGATCTATTTCCGAGTGCACGGGGTCCAAATTCTGCCCGTCCTTGATACCATCCAATCACACCCGCTTCTAACAATTTATTAGCGACCATTTCATATAAATCATCATCATTGTCAATTTTGACATAACTTACTTCTCTTTTCTTAAGGTATGCTTCAATCTCATCCTGTGAAAATTGAATACCCGTGTATGGTTGTGGTTTAAATGGCTTACGTGGATTATCCAAAACATGGTGATAATAATACAGTGCAGATCCTGTTGCGGTTCCTGCATCGTGACCAGCAGGTGGAACAAATAGATTATCGAAACTGGTGTTCTCAATTAATTTTCCATTGGCAACAGAGTTTTGGGCGCATCCACCTGTGATACAAATATTTTTCAGTTTTGTTTTCTTGTATAAATCTTCCGCGAGATGAAATATTACTACCTCAGAAACCTTTTGAATGGAAGCAGCAAGATCCATATGGTACTGTTCCAGCTTTTCTCCTTTTTGACGTACCGGTCCGAATTTTTTGATTAATTCATCAGAAAAAATCGGTCCTATGTCAGGAGAACCACCTTCCCAACTCATATTGACTCCTTCTTTGAAGTGTCTGAAATATTTTCCATTCAATTCAAATAATCCATTTGGCTTTAGGAGGATAACGTCTTTTAACAATTCATCTGCGTAAGTTGGTTTGCCATAAGGAGACAGTCCCATTACTTTATATTCATCTCCATAATGTGGAAAGCCCAAATATTGAGTGAGAGTTGTGTAAAAAATCCCAAGTGAATGCGGATACGTTACGGTATCAATGACATTGATTTTATTTCCTTTTCCAGTTCCTCTCATTGTCGATGTAAAATCACCCATTCCATCAATAGATAAAATTGCAGATTCTTCGAATGGAGAAATATGAAATGCAGA
>CALFWW010000246.1 GCA_937928575.1 uncultured Saprospiraceae bacterium
TATCAGCGTTGGAAATAAAGTCATGTACTTTTGCAATGCAAGCCAGCGCGGTAACTAAGGCTATGTCTGCGTTTTCCGTCTTGATCTCAATAAATTTTTCCTCTATATAATTTCCGCCATTTTAGAATACAATTTGTATAAGTAATCCATTTATTAGAAATAATAAAAGGTTTTAAAATTATTATTGATTCCAATAATTTCCCCTATCTTAAAGGGGCATATTATAGAAAAAAATAATTTTATTAAACCAAATCGTAAAACGTAATAATTATGAAAAGACTCCTTACATTTTTGGCTGTTCTTTTTGTGTATTCAAGCAGTTTCGCTGTTGTGAATAATGCAATTGATCAGCATCAGCTTCAAGGTTCATTTGAAAATCTAGATCCAATGGTGCAAAACATGGATATAGAAGATTTTTTAACCCTAACTCCAAAGCAATATCGCAAGATGACTGGTGAGCGTTTGGGTGTTAAAAAAGCACTTCAGTTGAAAGCAGCTCAGAAAGTAATTAAGAAAGCTTCAGGTCAAGCAACTGATGTTCCGAAAGGTCTTTATATCGTGGCAGTGATCTTTGGATGGGGCTTCTTAGTTATGGGCTTGATGGACGATTTCCAAGGGAATAACTGGTGGGTAAATCTACTACTGATTTTCCTATGTTGGATACCAGGGGTAATCCACGGATTCATTAAAATGAATGACTATTATTAGTAGTTGATAATTTAATCGAATACAAAGTCATCTCAACTTTCGTCGGGGTGACTTTTTTTATATTTTTTTCTTAACCCTTATCAATCAATATGTCTTTTTTAAAAACAAAGTCGGTCAACATTGTAATGATCGTTTTTCTCATTTTCTTGCCAATCGTATTATGGATCTTACCAGGTGATTTTTTTGATCATGGAACAGTTGACCTTTGCCCATCAAAAGCATTTTTTGATATCGAATGTTTTGGTTGTGGGATCACTCGTGCCGTTCAACATTTTCATAATTTCCAATTTGCTGATGCCTTATACTTTAATAAACTAGTCGTAATTGTATATCCTTGGCTGATATTTATATGGTACAAGTGGATGCGAAAAGCGTTGGGGTATGCTGGGTATATGAATCGGGTGGCGTAGTTAGTTAAGGAGAGTGCCATGTTCATTCAAGTTTCCTAAATACGTCCTCCTTCGCGTAAAATATTCACGTCCTCCTTCTGCGACTTCTGCGTTTTTCTGCGTGAAATATCACGTCCTCTATCAGCGACTCCTGTGTTTTACTGCGTAAAATATTCACGTCCTCCTTCAGCGACTCCTGCCCTATGTTTTAAAACAAAGAAAACACGTATCCTAAAATCGCCCCAATCACCACAATCCATAAAGAACTAAATTTCTTGACACCAAAGACCAATCCAAAACTGATCACAGCAATCGCAACAGCTCTCCAATCTAATAATACATCTCTTCCCATTTCAATTAAGACGGCAGCCATGACCGCAACAGCAGCCACATTGACACAATCCAGAAAGTAACTTAGAAATTTGGAGGCACGCATTTTTGCAACCAGTGGATTCAGCATCCATACAAATAAAAAGGAGGGAAGAAAGATGCCTACAGTAGCCGCTACAGCTCCTGAAATTCCGTTGAGTTGGTAACCAATAAAAGTAGCAGTACTTAATACCGGACCTGGTGTCAACTGACCGACTGCAATTGCATCCACCAATTCTGGTCTAGATAACAATCCTTTTGCAACCAACTCCGCATCCAAATACGCAAATAATACATACCCACTTCCATATAGAATGGCACCTACTTTCAGAAAGGATAGAAATACTTTTGCGGTGGTCAATTTCGCAACGGCCGCACTAGTCGCTTGCCAAAAGAAAAGTGGAAATATAAATACAGAAGGATTGGTATACCGATATCTTGAGTAGAAAAAAAGTGCTCCTATCAATCCAGCTGCTAATAATAACACGACCTCATTTAATCCATATAAAGCAGCTCCCAACACGAGTATTCCGAGAAATATCAGTTCATTTGTCTTCAATGCTTTTTTCCCTAATTTCAAAACAGCTCCTGCAATGACCGCCAACACAGCGGGTTTGATCCCATAAATAAAGGGTTCTACTTGTGGTAAAGATCCATAGGTGACATACAGATACGCAAAGATACCAGTGATGACTACCGCTGGAAAAATAAAACAAGCTCCAGCCGTAAACAAGCCCATCCATCCGGCACGCTCGTAGCCACAATGCATGGTCATTTCAGTGGAGTTGGGACCGGGTATTAAATTGGTAGCACCCATTAAATCCAGGAAGTGCTCGGTGGTCATCCACTTACGCTTGTCGACGATTTCATCTTGCATCATTGCAACATGCGCTGCTGGTCCTCCGAAGGCAATCACGCCAAGTTTGAAAAATACGGCAGCTACTTCGGGGAGGTTTTTTGATTTATTAGAATTCAATTGGGAGTTGGTTTTCTCAGTAATGTATTGCTTTTTTACAATGGCTAATTTAATGGGTTTTATGGAAAGAAGAGCAGCATCTATTGCCTTTTTTGGAATTGTTTGTAGTGTTTGGATATCTTAATTAATCAAACACTACGAAGTTGCTCCACAATATGAAAAACAGCAGGACAATAATTTAAGTTCTGAATATGCAGATTTATATTTTTAGAAAATTCATGACGATTGGTATGTGGATATGCGCGACATGCTTTGGGGCGAACTTCGTAAATAGTACAAGTATTGTCCGCTTCTAAAAAACGACAAGGAGATACATTCATCACCGTATCGCCATCTTCATCTTGCACCAAATATTCTTGTTGAAATTCGGATACTTTCATACCGAGATGTTTAGCGATTCTACGAGTATCAGTTTTGTTGACAATAGGAGGGATGGAGGTGCAGCAATTGGCACACTTCAGACAATCTACTTTTGCAAACACTTGGTCATGTGCACGATCCGCTTCACTATCTAGATTTTTTGAAATTTTATTCTTTCTTAGATTGGTCAGAAATTTTTTTTGTGCATGGAGCGTTTCTGATTTTTTATTTTTCCACGCTTGTATTGGGTCTTCCATTTTTTTGTTTTATTTTTTTCAACACAGAGTGCACATTGTGTTAATGCAGAGATCTTTTATCCCGATAAGTCTCAAAACACAAGAGTACGTATTTCAACACATAGCGCACAAAGAAACATAGAAACACAAAGAATCTTGTTTCTTGAAAATTCCTTCAAGCAGCTTTTACGAAACAAGAGCTATGTGCTTCTTTGTGCACTATGTGTTACAAAAAAAAAATCAAAGCTGATCCACAATCTGTCGAAACACATATTTCCAATTCAATCGATGTTGTTTGATAGGCTTTACTCTATCATTTAATGCAACGATTATAACATTATTCTTACGGCACACGTAAACAAATTGTCCGTACAATCCTTCTGCCATAAAATCATCATATTCTTTCAGTCCCATATGCCAACTGTAATTGTATCCATGACTACTTCCGGCGGTTGCATTTCTACAGATGGATTGATTGACCCATTTTTCTGATACGATTTGCTGACCATTCCAATTGCCGTAGTTTAGATAAAGTCGACCGAGTTTTGCAAAATCACGTGCGCTTGCATTCATGCAACAAAAAGTGCGTTCGAGTAGCTGCTTGTCGGTGTTCCAAAAACCATCCGATTCCATTCCTAAGGGATGCCATATTTTTTCTTGTAAATATGCTGTTACCGTTTTGCCAGAAACTCTCTTTAAGATGATTCCCAGCATTTGAGTACATATGTTTAGATAATGTTGATGCGTACCTGGTGGATGTTCAAATTCGATATGATCTAATGACTTCAAGATATTTTTTCCATAATAAAGATTGGCATCCATTTTCCAATCAAATTTAAATCCGGAAGTTTGATTCAGTAAATGTACGATGGTCAATTCATTAGCGTATTGCTTGTCTTTAATTTCAGGAATATATTTTAACACCAAATCTTTTTCAGAGCCAATTAATTGTTCCTCAATAGCAATACCAATCATGGCGGACACAAATGATTTCGCAATCGAAAAAGAAGTGCTTGGTGTAGTCACCGTTTCATCATACGTTTCATAGAGGATCGTATCATTTCTGATAATCAAAAAAGCATTGTTAGGATAGTCACCAATGACATCTTCAATTGAGCGGAAAAATGGGATCTTTCGAGTCCAATCATTCACTTTGATTGCTTCTCCCCAATCTTTTGCTGATTTCGCAAATTGAAAAGAATAATCGGATGCTTGAAAATGATTCGCTTTATCCCGATAAGGATCTTTCTCATCAGGATAGGCTAAGTAAAATGCCCGAAAAGGTACACAACTGGAAATAAAACCTAACAATATAATTGTAAAAATAAATTTAAAGGGATTAAACATAGTGCAAAGATAGGAATTATTGGATGTCAAAGAATTTTTCCAAACATCAATAGGTCGACCCAACTATTATCTTCTTTATCAAAAAAATCTTCCTTCAATTTTCCTTCTTGCTCATATCCAAGTTTTTGAAAAAGATGAATACAAGATTCATTTCTTGCATCGATTCGAGCTATAAATTTATGGACATCAAAGTTGTTGGTCAAATAATTGGAAAGGGTCTGGATGGCATCTTTGGCTAATCCTTGTTTTTGAAAATTAGGATTAATGGAGATGCCTAGCTCGACGTTCTTGGGTTCACTTTGCTGAAAATTTGAGACGCAATCACCTATCAGTTCATTGGTAGTTTTGGAATAAATACCAATCTGAGTCCACTTGCCACGACTTCCAACGGGTATTGGAAACTGTTTGTTGATAAAATCTATCGCCTCTTGTTTAGTAAAAGGGTCATATCCCTGATATTTACAAACTTCAGGATTTTGTCGATAAACTAAAAATTTTTCTAAGCAATCTAAGGACAATTTATCCAAGTAGATAGCAGCTCCGGCAGTGATCACTATTGTGCTGTTTTATGCTGCAAATTACTCAAAAATTGAATGATGAAAACCTAATTAACAAAGGTAATTGTTGTCCAATTTATGGTCCTATTTTGGCTGTTTTCTTTAAATGACAGCATATTACAAATATGATTTTAAATGTATTTATAATTAACTGTTAATCAGTTTGATGTGTAGGTTTTTTTATACATTTGTTGATAATGCCCCGTTGTCAGTAATGATTTTGAAGCGATAAATAGTTAATAGATTTAAATAATTTTGTTAACTTAAGTCCTTAATAATCACTATTTTATTAAAAATTTAAACTAAAACGTAAACCATGTTATTCTCAAAACAAAGACAGATTAACGCCTTAATTCCAGATAATGCTGATAAAGGGTTACAGGATGGGATAAGAGTTATTAGAAATGGTAAAGTAGAAGATATTCATGTCCGAGTAAACATTACTCATAAGTATACAGGTGATATTTCTATTTCTTTGGAATCGCCATCTGGTACCGTTGCTACCTTGCTGAAACAAACCAGAAAACCAGGTAAAAATTTATCTGCAGTATTTGATGGAAAATCAATGGAAAAATTCCGTGGTGAAAAGATTAAAGGGGAGTGGAAGTTGACCGTCAAAGATGGGTCGCCATTAGACCAAGGATATTTAAACAATTGGACGATTGGTTTCAAGTCGGCACACAAAGACACCGAGTTATTTATCACCGATGGCAAAGGGGGCGCATTAGAAAGTCACCATTATTGTCACCAAAAAGGTAAAGTCAAATCAATCAAAGGTTCGTTGGATTTATTACATCCATCAATCGATAAATTGAAAGTAGAATTGATTTCTCCAAAAGGAAAATCAGTTACTTTGTTTTCAAAATCTGATCCTAAAAAGAATTTGAAAAAATCTTTTCCAAAAGATATCTTGAAAAAATTGGAAGGTGAAGAAGCAAAGGGTGCATGGTGTTTGAAAGTCACCGACAAATCTAAATCTAAATCAGCGAGAATAAAGCGTTGGTCTTTGGATTTAGGTATTTCATAACAAGCTTTTGTTGGTGGTAAGTAAATGCTGCCGAAGATATATTGGATGGCAAATTCGATTTTTTATTTAAAATTGAGTTTGCCATTTTTTTGTGTGCCTAATTTTTCTCATAGAAAGCCAGCTATTTTATAGTTCAATTTGTATTATTAGCTCAGCCTAGGGTACCAATTGTTATATTGGAGTAAGGAAGCGCGCATCCTGCCTTGGAAGCTGCTGGAAGAGGGGCAATGTCATGGAAATAGGCTTCATATTGTTATGAAACTGCTTGTCATTCTGAGCGGAGTGCCGATAATAAATCGGTACGGAGTCGAAGAATCAAGCAAGTTTTCGGGTTTTAAATTTCGACCTTAGTGGAGAAATCTT
>CALFWW010000247.1 GCA_937928575.1 uncultured Saprospiraceae bacterium
GAGATTAAGGCGGAAAACGCAGACATAGCCTTAGTTACGGCGAGCCTGCCTGACTGCGCCAAGCAGACAGGGCTTTCCAACGCAGATATCAGTAAAATTTTCTCATAGATATCCGCAATTATAGAGTATTATTTGTATAATACAGGGTGCGCTATTTGTCTTTAAGCTTCTTCATTGACACGAATTGGGTGAAATAGCAACAATAGAAATACATACACGACGATAAACGAAAACACCGATAATGTTTCGGGGAAGTAGAAAGTTGTTACCTAGCCAACTGGAAATATCTGTAATAAAATTCTAAGAAAATTAGTTTATAACAAGGAACTATATAAATTTAGAAGCTGTTGGATAATTAGAAAGATATCAATTGAGCGCTAAAAATATCTATATCGCATACCTCTAATGTCGAAATGGTAAGAGTAACTATTAAAATGGTGGAAACTAACATAATGATTTTCACGGAAAAATTTAGGAAAGCACAAGGATAAAAGAAACCTTTTTGAATACAATAGGCTTACTGATAAACATTTCAGTAAGCCTTTTTTTATTTCTTTGATTCTTAGTAGATTGCTTATCTAAACAAACCTATCAGAATGAAAACCAAAAGAAGATGTGAATGGTGTTTATCTACTGATTTATACATACACTATCATGATGAAGAATGGGGAGTAGAGGTACATGACGATCAACAATTATTTGAAATGCTAACCCTTGAATGTGCTCAAGCGGGACTAAGTTGGATTACGATTTTGAATAAACGGGACAATTATAGAAAAGCATTTGACAAATTTGACTACCAAAAAATCGCGAAGTATACCCAAAAGAAAATCGACCAGCTATTACAAAATGAAGGAATCGTGCGTAACAAATTGAAAGTAAATGGGACGGTTACCAATGCCAAATTATTTTTAGAAATACAGGAGGAATACGGCTCTTTTGATAAATATATTTGGGAGTTTGTCGGTGGCAAACCCATTATTAATAAGTGGAAAAAAATGGAGGATTGCCCCGCCACTACTCCAGAAAGTGACGCCATGTCCAAAGACCTTAAAAAAAGAGGATTTAAATTTACAGGTTCCACTATTTGCTATGCTTTCATGCAAGCAACAGGAATGGTAAATGATCATATGTCCTATTGTTTCCGATACAAAGAAGTTAATAAGTTAAATAAAAATTGAAATAACATGAAAAATACGTTTTATCTATTCGTTCTCCTATTTTGTATTTCACAAAACATATATGGGCAAACAAAAGATCCCAAAGATACTGAAGTTTGGGAACCAGTCCCTAGGATCGTCACTCCAGGTAAAACGAATAATGCACCGCCTTCTGATGCGATTGTATTGTTTGATGGTACCAATCTCGACAACTGGCATGGCTGGCATGAAAAACCATCTCAATGGGTTGTCAAGGACGGAACGGTAACGGTAAAACCTGGTACGGGTGACATGTACACCAAACAAAGTTTTGGAGATTGCCAATTACATCTAGAATTCAGGACCCCAGCTAAGGTCGATGCAGACGGTCAAGATCGTGGAAATAGTGGTGTTTATTTACAAGATAAATATGAGGTTCAGTTACTTGATAGTTATGATAACAAGACATACCCGAATGGCCAAGCGGGAGCTATTTACAAACAATATATTCCGCTTGTGAATGCTTGTAAAAAACCCGGAGAATGGCAAACTTATGATATCATTTACAAAGCACCTGTTTTCAATAAAGATGGGATACGAGTTGCACAAGGGACCTTAACTGTATTGCACAATGGCGTTTTAATACAAAACAACGTAGCGATTCAGGGAACGACAGAATACATCGGAATGCCTAAAAATGAGGCACACGGAAAAGGAAAAATCAAGTTGCAAGAGCACGGAAATGAAATGAGCTTCAGAAATATTTGGATTCGGGAATTGTAGTAGAGCTATTTGATTTATAACAACCAAATTTCGTCTACGTTTACTCTAAAGAATCGCATTAATCTTATTTGTATTGACGCTCATTTGTTTTATCAACATAACAAAAAAAGACGGGCTCTCTTCTGAACCCGTCTTATATAAAAGGAATTAATATGAAGGCTTAACTACTGATTACGCAATCTTACTTTTTGATTGATAACAGGATTCACACTTCCTTCATCCATCATCATTGGCATTGCTCCATCTGTGATAATTACTTTTGCGTTGTTTGATTTCGCAAGTTCCTGAAAAGCTTCGATTGATTTAAATTGTAATATCTTTGAATCCAATCCTTCTGCAATTATCAGCTGTGCATCTCTGGTTCCTGCTGCTTCAATTCTTTTTTGTTCAGCTTCTCTCTTTGCTTGCTCTAGCACAAATTCCATTTGTTGTGCTTGTTGCTCAGCTTCTAGTTTTGATTCAATAGCTGTGGCCAAACTTCTTGGTAACTGAATGCTCTTCAGAAGGACAGCTTCTACTTCGATTCCTTTTCCATCCATCAAATCCATCATTTGTTCTTTGATAGCAACTTCAATAGTAGAGCGTTCGCCAGTGTGCATATCTTTAGCAAAGAATCTGGAAGTAACATCAGCTACAGCAGATCTAAAGACTGGTAAAATTATGTTTCTTTCATAGTCTGTTCCGATGTTTCTCAATAAATCTGGAGCTTTCCTTCCATTGATATTATAAAGTATAGAAACTTCTGAACCGATAGTGAGTCCCTCTTTCGAAGGAATGTCTAAAGACACTTCAAGATTTTCAGTTTGTGTTGAAATTTTGATAACTCTCGACACCAAAGGATTGAAAGTTTGAATTCCACTATCCATTACTTTATCAGAGTAGGTTCCCAATTTTCTTTTCACACCAACCTCTCCATCTTTGATGATTGCACAGCTGGAGAAAAAGAAAATAAATGCAAGGGAAGTAAATACCACTTTGAACACTTGAAATTTTTTCATAACCGATATTTTTTATTTGTTTTTTAATAATTTATCCTTAAAAAGGATTGCCATAGAATTTGTTCAATTGGGCTCAGATATTTTTATAAAAATTAAATCCACTGGCATTAAACTAAGTGCAGCCATAACCGTTATAGCGATGAAACTGAATTAATTCTGTTTACCTAAAATTTTTGATTATGAAAACTTTGATTTTAAGCGTTGCTGTTTTTTTGATGTTCAATATTTTAAATACTTCAGCACAGACGAGAAGAATGAATCATGCTTCGACGGCGCAGACTTACGCTGTTGAAAACAGAGCAACTACCAACTTAAATTTATTGCGACAAGCTGAATTGCAAATACAGAATGAAGACTTTATGAATGCCATGCTTACTCTGGATAGTGCTGTCAATCAGTATCCGAATTCTGCAGAGGCTTTATTGCTCCGAGCAAGATTGAAAAAAATAATGGGCATGGCTGCCGAAGCTGAGGCAGATGTAAAACTTGCTACCAAGATCAATCCGTACGTTGGAAATTTATATGGTTATCCAACTGATGCGAGTGTTGTACAATTGATTTCCAATAAACCTCAAGCCTCTATTCAACCTTTAAATACGGATCAAAAGTTGAATTATTATTACACTGCGCTTGATAATATGGCGGTGAAAAAAGTGGAGGTTAATCAAGAAATGGAAAGGATAGAATCTATTCTGATGTTGATTGAGGAGGATAATTTAATTGAGGCGGAGAAATCACTGAACGACCTATTAACTATCATTCCTGAGTCGGCTATTGCGCATGATTTAATGGGTACTTTAAGAACTAAAAAGGGTGAATTAGAGGAAGCAAAAATGTCTTTTACCAAAGCAATCGATGTTGCTCCTGATTTTGCCATTGCTTGGTACAATCTTGCTCAAATTGAGCGGGTGATGGGTAACTATACGGTCGCAAAAGAGCAAATCGACAAAGCCATTTCTCTACAAAGTGATTTATCAAAAGCATATTTTGAAAGAGCATTGTTAAGTAAAAAGTTGGGAGATGCAGAAGCTGCTTTGGTTGATTATGAAAAAGTGATAGAGCTCAATGGAGACAACTATATTCAAGCTTTTGTTAATCGAGGTTTGACCAAAAAAATGTTAGGTGATTACAACGGTGCCATTATGGATATCGAAAAAGCAATCGAAGAATTTCCTTACAATGCAGAACTTTATAAAAATAGAGGAAATCTTAATCTTATTTTTGGCTTGAAGTTGAAAGCAATTGATGATTATACCAGAGCACTTGAGCTTGATAGAGATTTTGCGGAAGCATATTATAATCGTGCAATTGCACATTTACAATTGTTTGATAGAGTCAGTGCATGTTTCGATCTAGAAAAAAGTATCGAGCTTGGTTATGAGCGAGCAATTGAGATGCAAGCCTATTTTTGTTCCGAATAAATTTTAATAAAAAAAGTACAAACCATTCAATGTTATAATTCCTTTTAACATTGAGTGGTTTTACTTTTTTATTGGTTGGCTGATTTGTACTTAATGGAAGCGTTTGCAAAATGAAGGACCATCTTCTCAAGTTGTTTAAGTGTGTTTTTTTTGCCCAGGCTAGAGAGTTTGGGAAGATGTTGAGTGAAAAATATTTGATTGTTCACCAAGTCAAATAAGGTGGATGCTAAGCTCTTTGAATATTTATAATTTGGATTGATCTCTTCAATTATCTGCGTAATTCTACCAACTAGTTCCTTGTAAGGACGAAAAAAACCGTATTTATTTTCTTGATCAACTGAAGCAATATGATAGGTTTTAGAACTCTCTTTCATGATAATTTGAAACAAGGTCTCTTCATTGATATAGTCCGTCAATTTGGATTCTTTGCTTGCGTAAATCATGCAATGAATTGCTCTTTTTAATTTTTCATCGCTATCAGACAAGTTCATGATTTTAATTTCAATTAAATAACTGACCCACTCCCAATACCAACAGTTTAGATACAATAACAAAAGATGTTTGTTTTCAAAGTACCTATATATAGAAACTTCAGAGCTCTCCATACGAGTTGCCAATTTCTTAAAAGTAAAGCTTTCAAATCCTAAAGCATCTATCGTTTCAATCGAGTGAGTGAGTAATCTGTGTCCATAACTACTTTCTTGTGGGTCTTTTAAAAATAATTTCTCTGGCAGTATGAAATTAAGTTTTAATGGCATTTTATCTTTTTTTTACAAGATAGTAATAATTATTTAAACAAATTGTATAACTTTACGTTTAAGTTAGTAATACTAACACAATTGTTTAGTTGTTTTAATTTTTAGAATAAAATTTACTAACAATTTTAAAAATCAAAAATTATGAAGTTTACCATCAGAAATCATGCAAATATAGCTAACAAGTATATCCGTTTTGCGAAATGGAAAATCAGAAAACTGAGCAGTAAATTTTCTGATATACTTTATTCTGAAATCTATGTGAAAAAAATATCAGATCGTCCAGAGGTGTATGAGACTGTTGTGAAATTGGGGGTACCAGGAAATGATATTATTGTCTCTGAAAAGTCGGATAACTTAAACAAATTGTGGTCGAATTTATCGAAAAAAATGAAGCGTCAGATGAGAAGACACAATGAAAAAGTTGTTTCAAAGTAATTTATCTAATGACCATTTAAATAAAAAAATCATGCGAGATGTAAAATCAAGATTAATTGTTACGTTTAGTTCTTTGCTTGTTTCATTACTAATTCTTTTGTTTGTTGGTTTTGTATTATGTTCATTAACCTCTTGTACTCCAGTTGACGGACCAAAAAAACGAACAATATCTGAGTCGGAAATTACCAGATTCCAACAAAGTTTTGGCGTATCCTTAAATGCAATTTCAAATGCAATTGCTAAAAAAACTGATGTAGAGGTGGCAGCAAAAAATCATATTGAAAAGTTTTATGGTTTTGATGAAGGGAAGGTGATTTTTAAAGCAGATCGATCTGCAGATTCCCCTTTTCGTAATACCTATGATGGCGTTTTATCTTACCTAATTGGTGACAATGCAGCCTATCCAAATGACAATGGTTCTGTACAACCTAACTGGCGAAAAATGAATTGGAAAAATGCAGGTATTATTAACGACGGAAACGTAGCCATTGCAATGGGGCAATCCGTTTTTGTGAATGAAGGAAAAGAAGTGAAAAAGCAAAATTATACCATGGCATTCAAAAAAAATGAAGATGGGCAATTAAAACTAATAGCGCACAAAACCAGTATGCCATGTGACGATTGATAACATTTTTTATCTGTTTATGACCACTTTACTTTACTTGAAAACTAATGAAATTAGCGACTACTTTGACACCATTGCAGCGATTCAGAAATTTGCTTAAACTTGAGAAAAAGGATATTACTCAGGTTTACATCTATGCATTTTTCAACGGTTTAGTGAATTTAACATTGCCGCTAGGTATACAAGCAATTGTCAACCTGATTCAAGGTGGAAGGATTACGACTTCTTGGTATGTCCTAGTTGCGTTTGTAATAATTGGAATTGGACTAACAGGAATCCTACAATTAATGCAACTAAGAATTGTAGAAAATTTGGCACAGAAAATTTTCAGCAATGCAGCTTTCGAATTTGCTTTTCGAATTCCAAGAATAAAGTATTCGGAATTTAGAAATTATTATGGACCGGATTTGGCAAATCGATTTTTTGATACCTTGACGATTCAAAAAGGACTTCCGAAAATTTTAATTGATTTTTCTCTTGCCATTTTTCAAGTTATTGTTGGGCTCATCGTCTTGAGTTTATATCACCCGTTTTTCATTATATTCAGTATCATACTGTTAATCATCGTTTATTTCATAATTGCTACCACTGGACCGAGGGGGCTAACGACCAGTCTGAAAGAATCTACATTCAAATACAAAATTGCTTTTTGGTTGGAAGAAATAGCTAGAAGTAAATTATCGTTCAAATTAGCAAGTGGTAGCAAATTGAGTTTGGAAAAAACGGATGAAAGCGTAAATGATTATCTGATTGCAAGAGAAGAACACTTTAGAGTTATTATCTCACAATCTGTTTACTTAATTGTATTTAAAGTGTTAGTAGCTGCAGGTTTGTTGGTAACTGGAAGTTTTTTAGTTTTTAATGAGCAGATGAATATTGGACAATTTGTAGCAGCGGAAATCATTATTATCTTAATTATTGCTTCTGTTGAAAAGTTGATCAAAACAATAGATGCAATTTATGATGTATTGACCGGACTTGAAAAGATTGGAATTGTTTTCGACAAGCCATTGGATGAATTAGATGGACTACTTTTAAAGGAATCTGAAGATTCTTTTTCTATCAATTTAGAAAACATCTCTTACAGATATGAAGATGCAGCATATCCGACTTTGACGGATCTGAATGTTGATATTGAGGCCAATGAGTCTGTTGTCATCAATGGTCCACCAAGCTCTGGAAAGTCAACGTTACTAAAAATAATTTCTGGAATTCTAGATCCGACAGATGGTATTCTTAAGTATAATGGACTGCCAATTAAATCGCTTGATTTTGAAAAGATAAAAGAAGATATCGGGTTTTGTATCAGTCATGGTGAAATTTTTCATGGAACAATTCTGGAAAATATTTCTATGGGTAGAGAAAAAGCAACGCCAGAAAATATCAGTAATGCGATTTCTATTACAGGTTTGACTCCTTTTTTATCAAAAATGCCGATGGGCTACCGATCCATTATTGATCCGGAAGGAAAACGAGTTCCCAGGAATATTCAAAACAGGATTTTGTTGGCAAGAGCAATCGCCAATAATCCGAAACTTTTGATTTTGGAAGATCCACTAGATCATGTAGAGGCTGATGAAAAAAATAAAATTATTAAAGCACTGACGGACCCGAAGAATCGGTGGTCTATTGTTGTCTCCTCGGTAGATAGCAATTGGGCTTCCTATATTCCAAAAGTGATCACCTTGAGTTGAATTGGAGCGATTAATCCAAAAAAATAATTGACGATGCTAAATATTACCAACATATCTATTTCAAAGCATGTTGACAAATCCAAGTACGAGTCCTATCGACGGTTGGCGAGTAGAGGTAATGCTAACTATATTTTAAAAGTATTGCTGATCCTCATGCTTATTGTCGTGTTGAGTATGTTTTTGCCGTGGACACAAAACATCCGATTAAAAGGTTATGTAACTACTTTAAATCCATATGACAAACCACAGCATATACAGAGTTTAATCGGTGGAAAGATTAAGCGTTGGTATGTGACAGAAGGGGATGTTGTAAATATTGGTGATACTATTGTTATTTTGACTGAAGCAAAATCGGATTATTTGGATCCTGAAATATTAGCCAATACAAAGGAGCAAGAATTAGCTAAAACAAAATCCGCAAATGCACATCTGGAGAAGCGAAAATTTTTGCAAGAACAACTCGCTGCTTTTGAAAATAATAAAGATGTAAAGCTACAGCAGATAGCGATCAAGCAGCAGCAAGTAGATCTAGAAATTGCCTCACTTGATATCGAGTTGGAGGCAGCTGAAACATACTTTGAAAATGCGAAAAAGCAATTGGATCGTATGGAAAAAATGTATGAAAAAGGGATCAAGTCATTGACTGATCTAGAAACAAAAAGATTGTCAAATAGAGAAGCAATTGCTAAAAAAACAGTCGTCATTAATAAGTTAGGGAAGCTCAAAAATGAAAAAGATAATTTAACCCAACAAATTGATTATGTTCTTTCGGATTTTAATCAAAAGGTTGCTAAGACGGAATCTGAAATTCAATCGGTAAATTCTTACAGGTATTCTTTGATTGGAGAATCAACGAAGCTGAAATCAAAATACAACCAAATTACACAACGTCAAAACGCATTTATCATTACTTCCCCAATTAATGGAAGAATTACAAAAGTACTCAAAAATGGAATTGGAGAATTTGTAAAAGAACAAGAAAATATTGCGACGATTGTACCTGTAAATTATCAGAAGGCAGTAGAATTGTATGTCGAACCAAACGATATGCCACTTATGAGTATCGATAAAGAAGTACGATTACAATTTGATGGTTGGCCAGCAATGGTTTTTAGTGGTTGGCCTAACAATTCATTTGGAACTTTTGGTGGTAAAGTATTTGCAATCGACAATGACATCAGTGAAAACGGAAGATACCGAATCTTGGTGGTAGAAGATGATTCTGATAAATCATGGCCTAATCTGATTAGGATTGGTTCGGGCGCACAAGGCTTATTATTGTTGAATGATGTGAGAGTTTACTACGAATTATGGAGAAAGCTAAATGGTTTTCCTCCTGATTTTTATAAGTCTGAGAAAAACAAAACTATTAAAACCAAGGCACCAATTAGAAAAATCAAGTAATGAAATTTTATACAAGGAAATTAATTAAGCCAGGCGATTTAAATGCAAATAATACGTTGTTCGGAGGAGCATTGTTGAAATGGATAGATGAAGAAGCAGGAATTTATGCGATGACAAAACTTGATTCTAAAAAATTAGTCACCAAATTTATTTCTGAAATTAATTTTGTCAGCTCCGCCAAACAAGGTGACATCATAGAGATAGGATTGCAATTTGAATCCATTGGGACAACGAGTATTACGCTTTCCTCAATCGTACGAAATATTTTTACCAAGAAAGTAATTCTATCAATTGAGAAGATTGTTTTTGTCAAAATTGATGACAATGAGCATCCGGTACCACATCAGAAAACCATCAATAATTTGGGACTTTTAAAGCATTCTTAAGAGCATGAAACGAATCATTTTTATACTATTGCCTTTTATTTTTTGTTTAAATAATGTGTCAATCGGTGCAGACTCTTTATTGATTCATAACTTTTTAGAAATTGTAGTACAAAATCATCCATTAATTCAGAAGGCAAATTTGTTTGATGAAATGGCTGCTGCTATTGAACTAAAAGGAGCGGGTACTTTAGATCCAAAACTTTCTTCGAATTTTCAATCCAAACGTTTTTCCGATACCAACTATTTCAATATTTGGCATACAGAAGCAAAAGTACCCACCAGACTTCCAGTTGATTTTTCCGTTGGATACGAGCGAAATAATGGTGTTTTTCTAAATGATGAAAATGCTGTTCCTGACAATGGTTTGATTTACGGAACTTTCAATGTTAGTTTATTACGAGGATTGCTATTCGATGAGCAAAGATACAATCTGAATCTTGCGGAAATAAAAGCAGTAAAAAGTCAGATTGAAAAGCAAATTCTAACAAGAGAAATACTTTATCAGTCTATATTGGTTTATCTAAAATGGTCTGCTAACTTTCGAAAAAATCAAATCGCTAATAATTTTCTTTCTACAATACAAATTCGTCATACCAACGTGATTGAATTGTTTATAAATGGGGATAGACCAGCAGTTGATACCATAGAGTCTCGTATCAATCTGAATAATGCGCAGAAAAATTTGCTAAAATCCGAGCAGGATTTAATGATTGCCAAGCAGCAACTAGATTTGTTCCTTTGGGATGATCAGTCCAATCCTATGACCTTGAATAGTGAGATTGTTCCAGGAGCATTACTGGAGTCCATTAAGCGAGTAGAGTTGATGACCGGGTTGATAGATCCTGATTTTAGAAATGACCCACTTGTTAGAAAATTTCAAAATCAAATCGATGAGATAGAAAATAGCAATAGATTGGCAAAAGAAGATTTGAAACCTCAATTAGATTTAAAATATAACACGATACTCTCATTAGGCAAAGATGAAGTAGCACCTTCCTTTGCATTGAACAACTACAAGTATGGTGTCACTGTCGGAGTCCCAATCAGAAATAGAAAAACAAGAGGAATATTACTGATGAATGATGTGCTGATTGCACAAAATGAAATAGATCAAAATCAGTATTTACAACAATTAATTAACAAATTTCAGACAACTAGTTTAAACAGAATTGTTCAGTTAGAAATTGTAGATGTTGAACTCGAAAAATTAAGCAATTATGAAGTGCTTTTTGAAGCCGAAACTATAAAGTTTGATATTGGTGAATCTTCTGTCTTTATGTTAAATCAAAGAGAGGTGAAACTTTTTGAAACACGGCTAGATATTGTTAATAGTTATTTTAAGTATGGTAAAATTGTATCTGAATTGTTTTATTTGAGACAGGGTCAAGAATAGGGTAGTGGGCAATGTCGGTCGCACATTTACTGTAGCCAAGGAAACTTGCATTATTGTTTTTCTATCGTAATATGACTGCTCTGAAATTGCAAATCGTGTTTGACGGTCTACAGAGTAGTCGAATTAAAATTGATGGTAAATCCGTATTTCCATGACATTGATTCGCTAGGTGGCAATCCTTTCCCTAGACTTCCGGCAAAAGCAGGTGAAAAAGTATTCAAAAAATCCTGGCTTTATTCAGTTTTTAACCAGTCAGCCGCTAGGCAAGTACTTCAAAAATTCTTTAACAAATCGATCTATATTGGATGTGCTTTTTAGTCTCCTTCATTCTTACTAAAAATGATTAGTTTGCCTATGTAAAAACCCTTATTTTGGCAGCAGAATAAAAACTTACTAATGAGGGAACGGGAGCCTGCTCAAAAATCAATTTTACAAATTATCCAGCCATGGGTATTCTTTTCTTCTGCCATTTTAATAATCGCTTTTGTTGCTTTTAATCTAGCCTTTCAAAGTTCTTTGGAAGTTTTTTTTCAAAATGTAATGGCGTTTATTGCTGCTAAATTTGGATGGTTATATGTTTTGTCAGTCAATGTAATTCTTGGGTTTTGCTTATACTTGGGATTTGGACGATTTAAAAATTTGCGGCTTGGTCCACCAGATAGTCAACCGGAGTTTAGCAATTGGGCATGGTTAAGTATGCTCTTCAATGCTGGTATCGGTATGGTGTTGATGTTTTATGCGGTTGCGGAACCTATTTTACATTTTTCAGATCCACCATATGGGACTGCGAATACGATTGAGGCAGCAAAAAATGCAATGAATATTTCTTATCTCCATTGGGGATTTCATGGATGGGCTGTATACGCAATGATGGGATTGAGTATTGCTTTTTTCACGTATAACAAGGGACTTCCGTTGGGGGTAAGATGGGTGTTGTATCCGCTTTTGGGTGATCGACTCAAAGGTGGATTTGGAAATGCAATTGATATCATGGCAGTGGTTGCTACTATATTCGGATTGGCAACGACGATGGGTTTGGGGATTCAGATGATTAATTCGGGAATGCATTATTTGTTTGGCTTAGCGGAAAGTCCGGGAGTGCAGGTGGTGTTGATATTTGTAATTACATTGTTTGTGATCGGGTCAGCAATATCTGGATTGACAAAAGGGATACAATTGCTAAGTAAATTGGCGAGTATTATGGCAATTGCATTGATGCTGTTTATGTTGATCGTTGGGCCAACTGTTTTTATACTCGGTGCGACCGTTCAAGGTGCTGGATATTATCTGCAAAGTTTGATCAGTACAGGGACATGGATGGAAGTGTATGAAGGCACCAATTGGATGGATAGTTGGACCTTCTTTTATTGGGGTTGGTGGTTTGCGTGGGCGCCTTTCGTTGGGTTGTTTATTGCTCGTATTTCAAAAGGGAGGACGATCAAGGAATTTGTATTTGGTGTGTTATTAGCACCGACTTTGGTTATCATTATGTGGATTTCGATATTCGGAAACACAGCTTTACACATTGAACTTTTTGGTGCTGGTGGAATAACCACAGCTGTCAATAATAATGTTGCAACTGCATTGTTTGATTTATTGGAGCGATTCCCGTTATCTTATTTAAGTATCTTTTTTGTGGTGATTGCTGCAGTTATTTTCTTTGTCACTTCCTCTGATAGTGGTTCTTTAGTGGTTGATTATATTACGAGTGGTGGTAAAGAAAACAACCCAGTTGTGCTGCGTGTATTCTGGGCATTGATGCAAGGAATGGTTGCTGCAGTTTTGATTTGGGGTGGTGGACTGATTGCTTTACAAACCGTATCTTTAGCAACGGGACTTCCAATGTGTATCCTGATGTTGGTTGGTATTTTTTCTTTGATGAAAGGGTTACGGGAAGGATCTTCTGGAAAGAAAGCATAGATTGATTGCACACAGATGTCACGGATGCCACAGATAAACGCGATTTCAATCTGTACCATCTGCACGAACTAGGTACAACTCTAAACAAAAAGGTCTCTGAAAACGATTTACTGAAGAAGTGCGAAGTAAGGTTTTACTGATCAAACGAAATCCTAAAATCTCCGCTGTACGATATGATCAAGTCCGAACTACCATTCTGGATGTATTCCCTTATATGATTCATTACACTGTCAATGAACAAACAAGAGTATTATTATTATTATTATTATTGCGGTATTTCATACTTCCCTTGATCCTGAAAGGTGGGCAGCAAGAAGATAATGCACACCAACTTCTAACAATACAATAGCAAAAAGCAAAAACCACTAAGACAAATCATGACTTGATGGTTTTTACGTTAAGCAGTTATTGGAAAGTACAACTTTCCTTTTACCACGACGCAGGCGGCAATCACTCATTAGCTTCTCTTCAGCCAACGCCGAGCGTAAAAATTAAACTACGCCGAACTAGGGGTTGTCAGGTACAACCTGATTTTTAGCTGCGACGTAGGTGCAACCTCCGCCGAACTGAGGGGAAGCGAAAGAATTTCAACTTCTAAAAGATCCAATAATGCTAAAGCGATTTCAAGAAATAAATGAACTCGACGAAGCTGATAAACAATGTGTATTTACTTTCCTCGATGCATTCCTCGCCAAAAATAAATTACAAGCTTTCTTGAAATAAAAAAGCCCTGCATTGCTGCAAGGCTTTTTCTATTTTTATAACATTGTACTTTACATATCCGACGTAGGCCGCTTTACTCATTTCCGCCCGATAAGCCTACGCCTAACGAGGGTGAACCATTTCGTTGCCCTTTATATTTAGCCTTTTGTAAACCCCATAAATCAATATATCTAATCGGACTATTCTCCGCATAATTAAACGGGCTCACAAAAGCAAACTGATCAGCAATTGGATCAACCCCACTAAACCTCCCAATCTGCGGATCAAACATTCTCGCCCCATACATATACCAATTCAAACCTCCATCTTTATGGAGTTCTTTTCCGTTATATTAAAGATAATGATTATTTTCTAACAATATAAAAACCACCAAGGCAGATTTTGACTTGGTGGTTTTGCTTTGCTCTTACCACGCTCGTAGAAAAATTCTACGCCGAACGATTTGCGAGGAGGACGTGTAATATGCTACGCTGAACTGAGGGATTGATGCATTTAGGGTCGATTGACTTTAATCTTCATTTTCTTGTCGCCAATCTGTTCGGGTCAATACAATAATGATAAAACCACTCATGATCATAAACAACCTTGCCAAGAATCCTGCTAATTTTCCTGGCTTGTCAATCCACGTTAGAAAAGATAATTGCACACCGACGACAGATAAAACCAAAGCCGTAATTCCAATGATTATCAACAAAAACCCAATAAGCGACCAAATTCCTTTTTTCATATCTAAACCTAATTTGATAATAAAACAAATGAGTGATCGATTCGTTTAATTCAGAACGAATTTACGTATAAAAACCCTTATCTTTAGCTGAATTAATTAACAGAATCACCATTAATGATCAAAGTTGTCGAGTGTCCTCGTGATGCGATGCAAGGGATCAAAGATTTCATCCCGACTGAATTAAAAGCGTCCTATTTGAATCAACTGTTGAAGGTTGGTTTCGATACTTTGGATTGCGGTAGCTTTGTCTCTCCGAAAGCGATTCCTCAGATGCGAGACACTGCGGAAGTATTGGAAAAGCTGGATTTATCAAATACCTCAACCAAACTTTCTGTAATCGTCGCCAATAAAAGAGGCGCTGAAGCTGCTGCTCCTTTTGAGCAAGTCGATTTGATGGGCTATCCTTTTTCTATTTCAGAAACATTTCAACAAAGAAATACGAATGCGAGTATTGAAGAATCGTTGACTCGTGTGGAGCAGATTCAAAATATTTGCGTCCAATCCAATAAGAAATTATTGATGTACATTTCAATGGGGTTTGGCAATCCTTATGGCGATGAATGGAATGTAGAGATTGTTATCAAATGGGTCAAGCGATTGGTTGAGATGGGGATTGATATTTTTTCATTGTCTGATACAATTGGTGTGTCATCGCCGGAAAATATTAGTTATCTTTTCAATGATCTGATTCCAACGTTTCCTGACATAGAATTTGGGGCACACCTACATACGACACCAGATAAGTGGCACGAAAAAATTAAAGCAGCCTACGAAAGTGGTTGCAAAAGATATGATGGCGCCATCAAAGGATATGGCGGTTGTCCAATGGCCAAAGATGAGTTGACTGGTAATATGGCAACAGAAAATTTGAGATCTTTTTTCTTGGATGTGGATGAAGAGTATGGGATGGATAAAGAAGAATTTATTAAATCAATGGCATTAGCAGCAAAAGTATTTCCATTCCATGACTAATAATTACTACGTACTTCCTGTTGAATTTGGAACACCTGAATTTGACGAAACCGTCAGATTGCGCGATCAGATTCTGCGTAAGCCATTGAATATGGAGTTTACAGTTGAGCAAATTTCGGAAGAACATAATCAAATCCATTTAGCTTGTTACAATGAACGTGTAGAAATTGTTGGATGCTTGGTTTTAAAGAGGGTAGATGACACTTATATTAAAATGAGACAAGTTGCAGTTGATGAAGCAATTCAAAAAATGGGTGTTGGTACCAAATTGGTCGAAGCTAGTGAAATATATGCCAAGAGCGAAGGATTCAAAGTCATGGAACTTCATGCCCGGGA